>CAXMRM010000231.1:0-10625 GCA_964196015.1 uncultured Myxococcota bacterium | reverse complement strand
ACTTGTAGAAGGGCAGAGTCACCGAGGCAGAGTTGTAAGGCCCCCAGCAGGGAACGGCAAAACCCCGACGCTGGCACCGACGCTGGCGCTGGCGCTGACACTGGCGCTGAAAAAGGGGGGCGCGGACTTCGCCTACATTCGGGGCGAGACGTAGAAAACACAATACTTATGCGTCATCTTTCGGGTGAATCGCCGCGCAGCTTCTGCACCCGAGAAAAAGGTAAGAATTACCTATAGAAAGCTACTTCCCTTGGGCCTATCTCCTGAGTGTGGGACCCGAACGAGGGCCCTGGAACCCAGGAGGTTGCGAATGCGTTCTTTGATTGCGGTGCTCTGCGTCTGGGCGCCCGGAGGACCGTAGCGAGGAATACGCCAGTATTTCGCAGCGAAGGTTCGAGGACGTAAGCCGCCGAGCGGCGTGACTCAGGCTCGTCAGCTGCAGCCCATGCTGTTTCCGCAGTTGAGGCACCTGTAACAAGCCCCGTTGCGGACAGTGATGTGGCCGCACTTATCGCACATTGGCGCGTCGCCCATCATCTCGCTGAGCTGTTGATCGAGCGCGTTGGGCTGCTGGCCTCCCTCGTCGAAGCCAAAGGTGACCTGCTCGGCAGGCTCGATGGCCGGGGGTGGTTCGCTCGACTGCGAACCTTCCAGGCGATGCACGGCGGCAACGTCGGTCGGGTTCTGGAGCTCTTCCTGCTCCTCCTTCGGCGGCACTTGCGCAAAGTCGTACTGCTTCAGGTACTCGACACCGAGCACGCGGAAGACGTAGTCGATGATCGAGGTCGAGAACTTGATGTTCGGGTGACCCTCGACGATGCCCTGCGGCTCGAAGCGCGTGAAGGTGAACTGCCGGACGTAGGCGTCGAGCGGCACACCGTGCTGGAGGCCCATCGACACACTGATCGCGAAACAGTTCATCAGGGAGCGGAACGCGGCGCCCTCTTTGTGCATGTCGACGAAGATCTCACCAAGCGAGCCGTCCACGTATTCGCCCGTGCGAAGGAAGACCTTGTGCCCGCCGACACGCGCTTCCTGCGTGAAGCCGCTGCGCTTCTTCGGAAGACGGTGACGCCGGGTCGTCGGGGGCGTGAGCCATTCCTGCACCGGAGTCACGACAGCCGTAGGCTTAGATTCGGTCTCTGCTTCTGCGCGCGCTCCTTCTTTCTCTTCGCTCTCGGAGTCGTCCTTGGTGTTGAGCGGCTGCGAGGACTTCGAGCCATCCCGGTAGAGCGCGACGGCCTTAAGCCCGAGCTTCCAGCCCTCTTTGTAGATCTCCTCGACGTCCTCGACGGTCGATTCGTTTGGGAGGTTCACTGTCTTGGAGATCGCGCCCGATAGGAACGGCTGGGCCGCGGCCATCATATGAACGTGTGCCATCGGCTCGATGAAGCGTTGGCCGATCTTGCCGCAGCGGTTTGCGCAGTCGAACACCGGCAGGTGCTCGGCTCGAAGGTGTGGCGCGCCCTCGACCGTCATGCGGCCGACTATGACGTCGTTGATTTCGCCGACCTCCTTGTCGCTGTGACCCCAGTAGCGAAGCAGGTGGAAGCCCGGCTTGTTGTACACCTCGGGCTTGATCCCGAGCCGTTCGTAGGCTTCGGTCCCGATGACCCATGGTGCCAACGCAGCGCCAACATCGAACACGCCGCGAAGCGCTGCCTCGGCCTTCTCGATCTCGCGCTCGGTAAGCCCGTTTTCGAGCAATGCTTTGCGGCCGCAGTGCGGTGCACCGGTGAAGGTGTTGGTGCCCGTCACATAGGACACGATATCGGCGACTTGTGCGTCGGTATAGCCCAGGTTCTCGAGCGCCTTGGGCACGCTCTGGTTGACGATCTTGAAGTAGCCGCCACCCGCGAGCTTCTTGAACTTCACCAGCGCGAAGTCCGGCTCGATGCCCGTGGTGTCGCAGTCCATCAAAAGCCCGATGGTTCCGGTCGGTGCGAGCACCGTTGTCTGCGAGTTGCGGTAGCCGTACATCTCGCCAAGCTTGCAGGCCAAGTCCCAGTCCTCGTGCGCGGCCTGAATGAGCTCGGACGGGCAAGCTGTCGGCCCTTCGTCGGTCATCCCGGGACCGCCGTCCTCGTTGATGCGGTAGGCCGCTTCGCGGTGCTTACCCATGACACGAAGCATCGGCTGACGGTTGCGCTGGAAACCCGTGAAGGGACCCTTGCTCGCGGCGATCTCTGACGAGGTTGCGTACGCGTGACCGCAGAGGATCGAGGTGAGCGCTGCGCAGATCGTTCGGCCCTGATCGCTGTCGTAGGGAATCCCGAGCTGCATTAGCAGGGTTCCAAGGTTCGCGTAGCCAAGCCCTAGAGGCCTGAACTTATGGCTGTTTTTCGCAATCTCCCGCGTCGGGTAGCTCGCGTAATCGACGGCGATATCCATCGCGACGATCAGGACGCGGATCGCCTGACGGTACCCTTCGATGTCGAAGCGGCCCTCCTTGTCGAGGAACTTCGAGAGGTTGATCGACGCCAAGTTACACGCCGAGTTGTCGAGGAACATGTACTCCGAGCACGGATTCGACGCGTTGATGCGATCGGTGTTCGGACAGGTGTGCCAGTCGTTGATGGTGGTGTCGTATTGGAGGCCCGGATCGGCGCAGCCCCATGCTGCCTCGGCAATCTTGCGCCACACGTCGCGCGCACGATACGTGTCGCAAACCTCGCCGGTGGTACGGAACGTCGTCTTCCACTCGCCGTCGGTCTCGACCGCCTTCATGAACTCGTCGGTCACGCGCAGCGAGTTATTCGAGTTCTGGCCCGACACGGTGTGGTAGGCGTCGCCGTTGAAGTCGGACTCGTAACCGGCCGCGATGAGAGCCCGGGCCTTTCGCTCCTCGCGGACCTTCCACTCGATGAAGTCGATGATCTCGGGGTGGTCCATGTCGAGGCACACCATTTTCGCGGCGCGGCGCGTGGTGCCACCGGACTTGGTGGCGCCAGCAGCGCGGTCGAGTACTTCGAGGAAGCTCATCAGGCCGCTCGAAGTGCCGCCTCCAGAGAGTTTCTCCTGCTTGCCTCGAACCTTCGAGAAGTTGGTGCCGGTGCCCGAGCCGTACTTGAAGAGACGCGCTTCGCTCTTGATCAGCTGGTAGATCGCCATGAGGTCGTCGTCGACGGCCTGGATGAAACAAGCGGAGCACTGTGGATGCTCGTATGCCGTGTCGGTCTCGAAGATGATGTCTTGCTCGGAGTCCCAGGCGTAGTTGCCGCCCGACCCTTCGATGCCGTAGCGCTGATAGAGGCCGCAGTTGAACCAAACGGGGGAGTTGAAGGCCGCCTTTTGATGGATGAGGAGGTGAGAGAGCTCGGCCTCGAAGGTGTCCGCGGCCTCTTGGTCGGCGAAGTACCCGCCAAACTTGTCGCCCGCCTCGCGGATCGAGTGAGCCACGCGGTAGACCAATTGGCGAACGCTACGCTCGCCCTTGTTCTTGTCGCCATCGATGCCGGCCTTCCGGAAGTACTTGGAGACCGCGATGTCGGTCGCGAGCTGACTCCAGCCCTCCGGGACCTGTGCACCCTTGAGCTCGAACACCACCGAGCCGTCCGAGTTGCTGATCTGGCTGTCTCGAAGGACGTATTCCACTTCCTTGAGCGGGTCCTCGCCGGGCGGCGTCAGCCTGCGCTCCATTGGCAGACCACCCGCCTCCTGTGAAACCTCGGCCCTTCGGGCGCCTTCGATTTCCAAATTGCTCGTCATTCCCCTAGTATCCAATGCCACAGCATACCTCCAACCAGACGCAACTCACCAGCCGGTCAAATCCACCATCCATCCACAGGTGGAACACCCGCTATCCACAATCGTCCCACAATGGATTGCGCAAGCAGGCTCCTTGCCACCACAACCGCTTGGGGGCGGACCTGCGAAGTAGCTCCGCGAAGCCAGGCCAGTCAAGCAGAAACGATCAGCCCTATTTGCTTTCTTCCCTTCGCTTGTGATTTCAAACAGTTGAGAGAAGCGATCGGCAGCGGCGGCAGCCATTTCGCACCGGGTCATAAAAGCCTGTCTCTCAACTCGCATTAGATGACGCCTCATGTATGGCCATAATGACATTGTACTAGATATTGGGGTCCTCGCTCAAGAAACACGCCATATTTGGGGGCGGTGTGTATGGAGCTATCTGACAATGAACGATATCATACCACCCGTGCATGGACTCGGCTCACCCTCTGCGACCCCCTCAAGATCGTTCCACAAGTCCGCGTAATGCGAGTCCTTCTCCGGGCCGCACCGCGCCGCACGGACGAACCGCGATAAGAGCGGGCCATGAAGGTGCACCTCGTCGACGAAACCTACGCGCCGTTCCCGTTGCTGGAGCGCGCAAGCAGAGCGCTCGGTCGGGTCACGTGGCCGCTGGTCGAGTTTGAAGCCGACGACGCCATGCTGTATCGAACACTGCTCGATCGGATCTGAGATCAGGAGAAGCGGATGTCGGGGTACAGCGCTTCGAGGTACTCGCGCGCGCGGCTCATGTAACCCGCTGCGCTCCGTTCGAGATCGGCGCCTTTGCTGGGGTCGATCTGGCGAACCACCTTCCCCGGGGAGCCCAAAACCACTGAATAATCTGGGATTTCCTGCCCCTGGGTGAGCATCGCATTGGCGCCGATCGTGCAGTACTTGCCGATCTTCACATGGTTGAGAACGACCGCATTGACGCCGATCAAGCTGTAGTCGCCCACCTCGCAACCATGCAGGACTGCGCGATGGCCGACGGTCACGCCGCGGCCGAGGATGAGACGGATGCCGGGATCGGTGTGCAACACGGCACCGTCTTGAATGTTGGTCTCTTCACCGACGATGATCTCGTCCACGTCGCCGCGCACGACCGCGTTGAACCACACGCTGGATTTGTCCTTCAGGACGACGGACCCGATCACATCGGCCGAGGCGGCAACGAATACCTCTCCTTCGATCCGCACGCGCCGTTCTCCGAGCTCGTAGATCATCAGAGGGCGCTTCCCTTGAACAGCACCGGGGAGTGGATGTTGAGGCCGATGGTGACCTGCCACGTCTCCGCGTTCAGCTCGGACGCACTGCTCGTGAAACCGTAGAACGTCGGGAAGCGGAAGCTCGCGAAGATGTCCATCATGGTCGTGCCAGCTTCCGCGGTGTAACCGGCGCCGAAGCCGAGCGGAATGAAATAGAAAGGACCTCGGATCAAACCCGACGTGGCGGTACGAATGGTGTGACCCAGGTCGAAGAGGGTCATGCCGCTGTTTAGCTTCAGGAAAAACCGATCGGTGGCGTTGGCGACGAAATTGAACGGAAGGTTGAGCGTAAAAACCGACGGGCCTTGTGGGTTGTTGTCGACGACAAACTCAGGCCCCGTGTCGAATGCGAACTGCTCGTAGATGATGAAGCGGAGCGGGAGGCCGGCAAGGAAACCGAACTCGGTCCTCGAGGGAATCCGAAACGCCGCGTCGATCCCGAGCTTCACGACATCGCTCTCGAAGGCCTCGAAACGCGCGTAGAAGGGGATATCTCCAAATTTCGCCTCGGGCGACATGCTGAAGCTGATGAGCCCCTCTCCGCCGAAACCGAAATTGGGAAAGACACTGACGCCCGGAAAGGACCCCATCCGATATCGGGAGAAGCCGATCTCGAAGTCGTCGACGAGCGTAATCGCGACGCCGAAGTTCATCGTCGAGATCGTGCCGGTCGGGCCGAACGGCTGGTCGGGCCCCTGGGTGTTTTCCGTCCGCCGGCCGACGACCGTGTCGAAGGTGCCCCGCATCATGCCGCGGGGCATCGTCAGGCTTCGGTTCGCGTAGCGAATGTCGTAGAACTCGGACGCGCGGCGTTTTTGAGCGCCAACCAGCGGTGGCTCGGTCTCCTCGACCCAGTCCGCGTTTTGCGGGGAACGCTCCTCGTATTCGGCCGGGGGCTCGTCGGCCCAGTCTGGATTGGGCTCCGCGCGAGGCGGCAGCTCAGGCTCGGGCGGCGTCTTGGACTCGGGTTCGGCAGGCGCCGCGATCGGCTCAGCCCAGCCCCCGGACTGCGCACACGTGACGGCCGGCGCCACGAGCATGGCAAGGCTGACGATCGAGAAAAGACAGAAGGTTCTACGCACGCAACCGCCAATAAACCAATCTCATCGCCGTGCCAAGCACGGACCTCCCCCCACGCGAGTCCACATTGCGCGGCAGGCGCACATGCCTATACTCGCGCCCCTCTGGCGATGTAGCTCAGGTGGTTAGAGCGGGCGTTTCATACGCGCTAGGTCGGTGGTTCGACTCCACCCATCGCCACCAGGTCGGTCGGTGCCTTCGTCGAAAAGCGCAATGCGTCTCACTTGCACTGAACGCCCGTACTGCGTAGCGTGAATAGGTGCCCGTAGCGTCACGACGACGACTCGCCACTCACGCTGGCGTACAGGCCGTAGGCTTGTCTTTCCTGCTGTCCGTGGCGGGCTGGTTCGCGTTGCGTTGGGGCGGGATCGAAGTCGCTCTGCCGATCTTCGCCTGGGTGACCGCTGTCGCGACCGGCGTCGCTGGGGTCCTCACAGCGTTCTACGTCGAGCGCTCCGTCGGCCGCCGCGTCGCGAGAGTGGTGCGCGTCCTCGAAGCGCACGCGAGAGAGAGCAGCCTGCAACGCTTGCCCGATTTGGGCGACGACGAGATCGGCGAGATCGGTCGCGCGGTCAACGATTTGCTCGCCAACCTCACCTCGCTCGAGGTGCGTATGATTGAGCAGGGGCACGAGCTTCGTCACACACGCGAAGAGCTGGTATTGAAAAAAGCGCTTGGCTTGAAGTCGGCCGAGCTCGAGCAGCGGCTACGCGAACGCGCGCTCCTCTTCGACATCGTTCGCGCGAGCGCATCGGAACAAGAGCTCGACGCCGTGCTCGACGACATCGCCACGCGTTTGGGCAAGGCGCTTAACCTCCGTGAGTGCATGTTGTTCTTGGTCGATTCCGATACGCGGCGCCTAACACTGCGGGCCGCGTATGGGTTCGAGAGCCCCGGAGAGTTCCTAGAGCGCATCGTCCTCTTTGATGAGGATGCGCTCGGAAAAGTGGCTCAACTCGGCGAGACCATCGTCATCGACGACCTCGCGGAGCTCGATGGCGAGGCCCTGTGGGAGCCTATTCCACAGCGCGGCTCCATGGCGATCCTCCCCGTCATTCACCACGGAAAAACCACCGGCGTAATGGCCGTGACCCGCGCACAACCCAGTTCTTTTTCCGATGTCGAGACTGGGCTCCTCGAAGCGATCTCCGACCAACTCGGCCTGGCGATTCGCCATACGCAGCTGTTCGACGAGCTTCGGCGCGGCTCCCAACACGACGACCTCACCGGCCTCGGTAACCGCCGCCTGCTCCGCATCCGGCTGCACGACGAGCTTCATCGTGCCGAGCGATTCGGCCATGCGGTGAGCATCCTCGCGATCGACATCGATTACTTCAAGGCGCTCAACGATCGGCATGGTCACCCAACGGGAGACGCCTCGCTCCGCAAGCTCGCGGGTCTCATGACGCGAAACCTGCGCCGTATCGACACGATAGCGCGAATTGGGGGAGAAGAGTTCGTTGTGCTTCTTCCGCGCACCAACCTCACCGAGGCCGCACAGGTCGCCGATAAGCTTCGTTCGATGGTGGAACGCACGGAGTTTCCGGGCGGAGACGGTCAGCCCGGGGGCATGTTGACTGTCAGCGTTGGCGTGGCCGCGCTCAGCCCCGACGAGACCGGCGCCGACCTGCTCTCTCGCGCCGACACCGCGCTCTACGAGGCCAAAGATCGAGGCCGCAACTGCGTGGTCACCGCATCTCAGTCGGCCGGCTCGGCACGCTCCCTGACGAGCTCCCGAATCTGACGAAGCTCGAAGGGCTTCTCGAGGCAAACTAAAGGTGTTTCCTTCAGGAACTCCCTGGCCTCGGGCGTGAACGCACCACCCGTCATGAAGACGAATCGCGAGGCGACCTCCGGACGCTGCTCGGACACCCTGCGGAACACTTCCATCCCGCTGACCTCAGGCATCATCAAGTCACAGAACACGACGTCGAACGGCTCGTCCGAGCACAGGCGTTCGATCGCCTCCGCTCCGCTCGAGAAGACCTGCACCTGGTGACCGCGCAGCACGCGCCGAATGGAACGGCCGACCAATGGCTCGTCGTCGACGACAACCACTCGCGCGCGCGCGCCCGGTGCGGCGGTTGGTGGTGCCTGCGTCCTATGCGGAACATGGGCGCGCGTGGAAGCAGGTAGCCTGACGACGAACGTGGTGCCGTGGTCGAGCTCGCTTCGTGCCTCGATGGTGCCGCCCGCATCGCGAACGATGTTTCGGCAGATCGACAAGCCAAGGCCCGTCCCTTCCGAGATGTCTTTGGTCGTAAAGAACGGCTCGAAGACACGATTCATACGATCCGGCTCGATGCCGGTCCCGTTGTCCGCGACCTCGATCACCGCCCATCCCTCGTCGTCGGTGTAGGTCCGCGCCGTGATGCGGTTGGCGCTCACCCGGCGTTCGGGCATTGCCTGGGCCGCGTTGATCAGGAGATTCAGGAACACCTGCCCAATCCGAGATTCGTTGGAATCCACCGGAGGAGTCTTGCCGAAATCCCGCTCGAGAGTCGCCCGGTGGCGGATCTCGTTCCACGAGATGTTGATCGACGATTCGAGGACGCTTTGTATGTCGACGTTACCGCGCTGCTCGTCGTCGACTCGCGAAAACGTCTTGAGGTCGCGCACGATGCTTTGCATGCGGACGGCTCCGTGAATCGCTTCGTCCAACTGCTGCCTGGCGTGCTGGAGCCATTCGGCCTCCTCTCGCGAATCGAGCTCTTCGCGCGTGAGGCGCAAGTTCGAAAGCACGTACATCAGCGGATTGTTGAGCTCGTGAGCCACGCCGGCAGCCAGGGTGCCGATCGAAGCCATCCGGTCCGCGAACGCAACCCGCGATTCCATGTCTTGGCGCTCCGCCGCGCGGCGGGCTGCATTGGCAATCGCCCGTTCGGCGATCACGAGGCGGGTCCCGAGAATCTCCAGGTCTATCGGCTTCGAGAGGTAGTCCGAGGCGCCGGCGTCGAGCACCGCGTTGAGGTCCTCGGCGCGGTCACGGCCGGTGATGACCAGAATCACGACCTCCTCGCCGCCTAGCCGGCTGCGCACCATCCGGCACAGGTCGAGTCCTGACATACCGGGCAGCGTCCAATCGACGAGCATGAGCTGGAAAGGCTGTTCGAGGTGAGCCTCGAGCGCCTCCTCAGCGGATGCGACGGCCGTGACTTCGTAATTTCGCTCACGCAAGAACTCGCGCAGGAGCCCCCGCATCGAGCTCGAATCGTCGACGACCAGCGTTCGCAAGGGGAGTCCCGTCACTAGCCCTAAAGTCTAATCCAAGTGGCGGAAAGGTTCATGGTTTCGTGCCGAGCTTGACGCCGGCGAGTTCGTAGCTATCGTGGAGGTGGATAACGCGCCGCGTCATCCAAGGAGGATAGGCAAATGACTGGCAAAAACCAACTTCGTCGGAGCGGGACCCGACTTCAACGGCATGGGGCGCTTTGGTTCCAGCAAACACGGAGCGCCGGCGAGATGTTTCTCGCCGAGTCGCGGGATGCGGGTGTGACGTTCGCGCAGGACATGAGGGCGGCAAGCACCAAGCTCGGCACCGCCGCAGGCCGATCGACTCAGGGGTTCCGAAAGGTCTTACACAAAGAGGCGCTCGATTGGCGTGACCTCGTGCTGCAAACGCGGAGTGCCTATACGACGGCGCTCGAGGAGCGGGTCGGGGGCGTGGAGCGCCAAGCGCTGAGCACTCTCGAAGCCCTCAAGCCGGGGACCGCGGAAGCGACGGTCCTCGAATCTGCCCGAGGTCTGCTCGAGCGGGCGCAAGGCCTGGTCGACAAGCGACTCGAGCAAGCGGCCAAGCCAACCAAGCCGGTCGCCGCCAAAGTAGTGAGCAAACCGAAGACGGCGAAGGTTAGGGCCAAAAAGGGCCATACCCCGTTGCGCAATTACGATCAGCTAACGGCCAAAGACGTGGCGAACCGGGTCCAAAGGCTGTCCGCGCCGCAAGCAACGGCGATTCTCGACTACGAGCGAGCGCGGAAGAAGCGCGCGACAGTAATCCGGGCCGCTGAGCAGCGCCTGGCCGCGGCGAGCTGAGCCCCACGGCAAAGCCTCTGTACAGCCGAGGCGGCTACACTACACTTCGGAGTGTGGGCGAAAGCAAACAGGTTCTCGTTGCCGATGACGAAGACAACCTGCGGCGCGTTCTGAAGGCGCAGCTGCAGCACGACGGGTACGAGGTCCACTGCGTCGCCGACGGTGAAGCAGTGCTGCAGGCCATGGCAGAGCATCACATCGATGTTCTGATCACCGACCTGCGCATGCCGAAGCTCGACGGAATGCAGGTGCTCAGGGCGGTCAGCGAGCGTTTTCCAAACGTGCCGGTGATCATGATCACCGCGCACGGTACGGTCGATACCGCGGTCGAGGCACTCAAGCTCGGCGCGTTCGATTACGTGACCAAGCCGTTCGATCAGTCGGAGTTCCGGACGGTCGTCGGCAAGGCGGCGCGGACCCGTGAGCTCTCCCAAAAGCACGTGAGCGGTGACCCGACCGAACGCGGCCGCTACCGGATTATCGGCCAGTCCGAACCGATGCGCGCTGTCTACG
>CAXMRM010000230.1:0-4743 GCA_964196015.1 uncultured Myxococcota bacterium | reverse complement strand
ACAAGTACTTCGTCAACTTCTCCGAGACCTCGAGCAACCTTGTCGTCTTTCTCGAAGGTGGCGGCGCGTGCAGCAACTACGACGACTGCTCGAACGGTCGCCCATTCAACACCGACTGCATCAAGGAGCCCGCGGGCGCCGATTGCATCCGCGATAACTATCCCGCTGTCTACCTGCACTTGGACGAGCTCGAACCACTGTCCGCGGCGACGGAACCGCTGGGCGTCATCAACGGCGATGTGCCGGTCGAGCTCGCCTACCCGGTGCTCTCGTCGAACTCTGACATCAACCCCATGGGCGACTGGAACAAGGTCTTCGTTCCGTACTGTACCGGCGACACATACCTCGGCAGCAGGGTTAACACGTACGTCGATCCGGACGGCATCGGCCCCGACGTCGAGTTCCATCACATGGGCCATCAGAACATGTTGCTGGTCATCGAAGAGCTCAATCGGATGTTCGCGTCCGTTCCCAAGATGATGGTCGGCGGTTGCAGTGCAGGCGGGGTGGGCTCCCTCAACAACTACCCCTTCATCCGCAATGGTATCGAAGGCGCAGAGCAGAGTTATCTGATCGCCGACAGTGGTCCGATCGTGCCAAACACCTTGCTGAACGGAGAGCCGAGCAACCAGCTGGGCCTCACGGCGGTGCTACCGATCTGGGGCGTCGATACCCTGATCCAGTCGCTGCCGACGGGCGCAGATCGGGTCAGCGCCGACTTCGGGGAGGTGAACGCCGTGGTTTCAGAAACCTTCCCGAACGATCGCCTCTCGATCTCCGTGTTCGAGCGCGACTACAACTTCCCCGTCGCCGTTTACGAGAGTTCCTTTCCGATCTTCTCGGAACCGGAGACCTCGGTCAATACGGGTGCCGGTCGCACCGAGATCTACCGGCTTGCTTCTGAAGATCTCGAAGCGCTCCGCGCGCGCCTGGACGATCTCGATAACCTCGCCTACTACATGCCGTACTACCGAAACACGAACACGAGCCACCGCCTCACCGTCACCGGTCTCGAAGACGTGGGAAGCTCAGAGCTCGAGAGTCACTACGAGGGCAGCTGCGAAGGTAAATTCCAAGTCTGCGCCTTGGACTGCGACGCATATGATGAAGTCATCTGCGAGAGCGCCGTGCAGTAGGATCATGAGCCGCGCGGCCACCTACCAGGTAAATCGGCCCGTCATCCGGACCCGACCGGGGAGGGCGGCCCAAGAATTCGCTTCCGTGACACCTTGATCCGCGCAGGCCGGGTGGATTCGATGAACTCGGTGAGCGAGTCGACGAAGCGATCGGGAGCCTCGCAGTGCGGGTAATGTCCCACGCCTTCGATGATTTCGAGCCAACTCCCCTGGATTGCCGCATGCGCTGCGTGGGCGTGCTCGACGGGAATGACTGGATCTTCCTCGCCCCAAATGATGAGCGTGGGCATCCCGGCGGCCAGGTGGAGCTTGTCGTGCGCGCTCACCGATTGACCGCGCGTGTCGATGACGGCGCGCAGCGTGCGCAGAAACGCGCGACGCCCCGCGACGTCCCCCAACGAAGAGTAGCTCCGCCAGAGTTCGGGAATCACAGTCGCGTTCTCGAGCTGCTTGCGGAGCACGACCCGGCCGATCATTTCGACGATGCGCCGTACGGGCGGTGCGCAGGCGACGAGCAGGACGGCTTCCGCCCCGGGCAGTGTCAGCATCCGAAGGAGCGGATTGACTTCGGTTCCGAGCCCTCCTGCATTGACGAGCACCAGTCGCTCACAGCGCTCCGGGTACTGATAGGCAAACTGCAATGCGACCCCGCCGCCATACGACTGCCCCACCACCGTGGCGCGTTTGTATCCTAAGCCCACGATCAAATCGCGCAGCGTCGAAGCCATGGCGCCGAGCGAGTAGTCGCCTTTTGTCTTGTCCGACTCGCCGTGGCCCAACAGGTCCGGGGCCAGCACGGTGAAGCGCTCGCTCAGCGCGGGCATGACCTGCTTCCAGGTCGTTGCGCTGCCGGCCATGCCGTGAATCAGAAGCACCAGCGGGCCTTTGCCAGCGAGTCGATACTTCAGGCGCTTGCCATGGATCGTGAATTCCTTCTGCTCCATCGCATCGGGTTCCTGCCACAGTCGGGCTATCCACTCAACCCTGGCTAGTTCGGCGAGAGAGCGGCCACAAGAGCCGGCAGCATGATGCGCTGGACGTCCATGGTCGGCCGGTAGTGCATGATGAGTCCGCCGAGCGTGGCGACTACGCGACCGATCATCACAAAGTGATCCGGAACACGCACAACCGGATCCTGTTCGACCGCTCGTAGAAGCCGAATCCACTCGTCGATCATGTCCGCGCTCGAGACGCCTTGCCGAAGCGCACTCCCCTCAGAGCGCAGCTCGTCGAGCATCAGTTCTGCGAACCACAGCAAGGTGTCCGGTCGTCCGCTTTGCGTGCGGAACCCAAGCTGTTGAAGGATCTCGCTCACACGCTGCGTGTCTGGCACGAAGAAGGCCTGGAGCAGTTGGGCGTAGGCACGCCTGACGTCGGCTTCGATGATTTTCGTGCATCCAAAATCGAGGATGACCAAGGTGTTGTCAGGCTCGACGAGGAGGTTTCCCGGATGCGGATCGGCTTGAAAGCGGCCGAGCTCCAGCATCTGACGGGCGTATGCTTCGATCAACTTGTTCACGAGACGCGAGATCTCGACCTGCGCCGTTTCGTCGCCTGCATCGCGCGCTTCGGCGAGTCGGTCGAGGACTGATGTAATCTTTTCGCCAACGATGAACTCGGTCACGAGCACCCGCCTGCTCTGATGTGAGCCAACGGGTTTGGGCGCGCGGACACCCTGCAACGTAGCGAGGTAGTCGCCAACTGCGGAGGTGTGTGCGCGTTCCGCATCGTAGTCGACTTCCGCGCTGATGGTCGTACGAACTTCTTTGACGATGGTTTCGTAATCCGCCGGTGGCAGCGAGGTCTTCATCGCTTCGAGGAACGACGCCAAGATCTGCATGTCGAGTTGAATGACGGCGTCGATCGAAGGGCGCTGCACCTTGACCGCGACGACGGTTTGATCGTTCAGAACGGCACGGTGCACTTGTCCAATGCTCGCCGATGCGATCGGCGTTCTTTCGAACTCACGGAAAGCCTCGCCGAGGGGCACCCCGATCTCTTCCTCGAGGATCGCAATCATGCGCTGCTCGTCTTCGGCCGGGACATTGTCTTGCAGTATGGAGAGCGCTTCGATCCAAACACGCGGCATCAGGTCCGGGCGCGAAGAGAGCAACTGGCCTACCTTCAAAAACCCCCCGCCGTGCGAAATGCAAACCTCGGTGAAACGTTGCGCGTTCTTCGCGTGCAGTCGCTCGAGCATCGCCGCGGCGCGTCGCCGGCTCACAAACGCGGCCCCGGTCAGATGCAGGCGGTAGCCGGTGGCGATCTTGGTAAGCACCCAGCCGATGCTGACGAGGCGCGCCGTTTGCTGCTGCCAGCTCTGCAACGCGCTTTGCGCATCCCGAAACCCACCGGCCCAATCCGCCCACTCCTCGCGGCCCGCCTTGCAAGCCTCCACGGTTTCGCGCCGCAACTGCCAGACCGTCTCCTCGACCGCCCGCAGCACTGTGTCGACCGTGGCCAACCAGTGGCGCAGAGAGGACTCTGCGTCAACTGCCTGATTTCCTTGTGTTTTTGGGAGAGCCGTGACGCCGTGTGATACATCCATAAACATGATGTATCACAATGTGATTCATCAGGCCAGATCGCCGTGAGGGATGAGGCGTTGCCATCCCCGGATCCTTCGCGATGCTGCAGTTCGGCAGCGTAGCGCGCCGGGGCCCAGGTAGACTAGAGCGCTAGAAACGGAAGGAAGCGGACGTGGAAGCCATAGATATGTTGATGCAAGAGCACCGGCTCATCGAAAAGGCACTCGATGCCATGGACGGGTGGATCACGACCTTGGGCCCTGGGGCTGAGTCGGACGACAAAGCGGAGCTCGCGCGATTCGTCTCGTTCATCCGGGGGTTCGCCGATGCCTATCATCACGGCAAGGAGGAGGACATTCTGTTCGTCGCGATGGGCGAGCACGGTTTCCCACGCGACATGGGCCCCATCCCCGTCATGCTGCACGAGCACGATCGGGGTCGTTCCCTCGTGAGCGTCCTAAACGGACTCGCGCAACAATCTACGACTTGGAGCACCGAAGACCGCGATAAGCTCGCACGCACGGTGCGAGAGTTCTCCACTCTGCTCCGCCAACACATCCAAAAGGAAGACCAGATCCTCTACCCAATGGCCGATGCTCGATTGCCAGAACCCGTCAAAGAAGAGATGTTCCGACGATTCCAAGCGTTCGAAGAGCGGCAGACCAGTAGCGGCGAGCAGCAACGACTCCGCGCACTCGGCGACGCTTTGATCGAAGCGCGCATTCCTTAGAGCGAACGCCATCGCAGTCGTTTCACCCGGATGCTGGCTCCTCGATCCGAACGAGCTTCGCGATCAGCTCCACGTGCGGGGTCTGTGGCAACGTGTCGTACGCGCGCAAGCTCTCCAGCTGGTAGCCCTCAGCGAGTGCCGTGATATCGGCCGCCAGGCTTGCGGGTCCGCATGCCATCACGTGAATGCGGGCCGGGCGAAGGCGGAGTAGTTCGTTTGTCACGGCGGAGCCAAGGCCCTTTCGAGGCGGGTTGGCGACCACCGCATCTGGCGCGTCGGTTTGGCGGGCAAGGAAATCTTCCGCCGTTTCCGCTTCGATGCCGAGGCTGCTCGCACCTTCGGGGTGCGA
>CAXMRM010000229.1:0-22875 GCA_964196015.1 uncultured Myxococcota bacterium | reverse complement strand
ATCCGCCAAGCTCTCGGGAACCCAATCGCGATCGTTGAACTCGAATAGCTGTGCTCTCGGGAGGAGGGGCATAGGCGCCTGTCGAGGAACCCTAGCGCTCATTGCGCACTTTCGAAAATTGTGACGCCGGCGACGAGGGTGCGTTCTACCTGGATGTCGCGCATGTCACCTCTGTGATCGAGCGGGTTGTCCGATAGGATCACGAGATCGGCCTGTTTGCCGGGTTCGATGGAACCAACTCGATCCTCCATGTGCATTTGCCACGCGGCGTCGGCGGTCATTGCGCGTAGGGCTTGCTCAGTCGAGACGCGTTCTTCGGGCCCCAGCGTTTCGCCGCTCGAAGTTTCGCGCGCGACAGGAGTCCACAATTGCAGCATGGAATCGATCGGCACCACCGGTGTGTCCAGGTGTGTCGTGAAACGCAACCCCATCTCTGCAGCGCTGGCAGCGGGGCTAATCCGAGCGGTACGTTCCGGCCCGATGAAAATATCGCGGTGGCGATCTCCCCAGTAGTACACATGAGCGCTGAAGAAACTCGGGGTGACACCAAGTCGTTGCATGCGTTGCAGCTGATCGGGGCGGGCCATTTGTGCGTGAACGAGAATGGGGCGTGCGTCTTGCGCGGCACAGGCTTCGATAGCTGCCTCCCAGGCGTCTAGGAACTGATCGATCGCTGCATCACCGTTCCCGTGCACCGCGACCTGGTGGCCCGCGCAATGCACCGCTTCGACTTGGGCATTCATCACGTCGGCGGCGATGTTGGGATAACCGCGGTAGTCGGCACCGTGTTCGCCGGGCTGGTAGTAAGGTTCACTGAGAAATCCGGTGTAGCCTTGAATGGACCCATCTCCGACGAACTTGATCGCGCCGATGTGCATGTGACCGGTGGCATATTGACCGAGGTCCACCGAGCCTTGGGCTGCCGCGATGCCCAACTCGTCTTTGGGCCACACGACCAGGCGTTGGGGAATCAGCCCGATCTTGGAGGCAGCACTCAGTCCTTTGATCTGCTTGAGTGTCGCCAGGCCATTTTGGACCGTGGTGAACCCCTGTCGCGCGTAAGTCTCAACCGCTGAGCGCACTACGTCGAGTTGCTTCAATGGCGGCAAGTCGAGCGCTTCTAGCATGACGGGGCGCGATGCCGTTTCCAGCAACAAGCCAGTCGGCTCGCCGGTCGCAGGGTCCTTACGGATCTCGCCCCCTGCGGGGTCGGGTGTCGCCGAATCGATCCCGAGGAGATCGAGGGCGAACGAGTTCACGACGGCCATGTGCGCGGAGATGTGCATTGCGAGAATCGGCCGTTCCGTCGATACATGGTCGAGGTCCGCGCGCGTGAGATGGCGCTTTTCTGCCAGCACCGTGTCGTCGTAGCCAAAGCCGATCAGCCAGTCGTCACCCGGCTGGTCCGCGTGGAGCTGTTCTAGCGCCCCCACAACCTCGGCAATGTTCGTGACCGAGCCTATGGGTGGGCTGTTCAGGTCTGCTGCGACGGCGCCGAGACCAGCGCCCGGGAAATGTCCATGCGCTTCGATGAAGCCAGGGACCACCGTTCGTCCGCCGAGGTCCAGTCGGATGTCTGCGCCGGGCAACCAGCGTTGCACGTCGTCATCGCCACCCAGGGCTACAATGCGGTCGTCCTCGATCACGAGCGCAGTGGCTTGCTGTCCGTTGGCGTCCATCGTGAGGATGTGACCGTTCCACCATACTTGGAGACTCGGGGGTGATGGATGCAACCGCCACCATAGAACGCCACCGAGGCAGGCAACGGTCATGACGAAAGCCAATACCAGCCCTAGTATCCATCTGATCGTGGACCGCTTCATGTCTGGCCCGCGCGACGTTGATTGCGTCGCTCGACAGCCTCAGCGGCAAGACGCCGATCCTCTTCGGTTTCCGCCAGAAGACGGGGGACGGGGCAGGGCTTCCCATCGTCTCCGAGGTTGACGAACGTCGCGCGCGCGTCGGCGCACAGCAAGCGCTCTCCGGTTCGCGCGTCCTCGTGCTCCACCCGCACGCCGATCTCCATCGAGCTCGTGAACGCTGCGTTGAGGCGCGCGGTCAGGCGAACCACATCTCCCACTTTGATCGGTGCCTTGAACTCGAGCGCATCGACCCGCGCCGTGACCGACACTCGCCCGCAATGTCGCATTGCGGCGATCGAGCAGCAGATGTCGATCCAGCTCATGATCACGCCACCGAACGCCGTGCCAATCGCGTTGGTGTGTTGCGGCAGAACGAGCTCGGTCATTTCGGTAAACGACTCGGAGGAGGTCTTTGCGTGCATTGGAGGAGCATAGGGTGTGCCGAATCCAGTTTAAAGGCATAATCCAATCGTGCAGCGGCTTTTTACACGTGAGGAGTCGCGCGATGTCGATCGCGCGGCCATGAACGAGATCGGCATCGTCAGCCTGGTGTTGATGGAGAACGCCGGGCGCGGTGCGACCGACGCGATCTGCGAGTTGTTCGCGGACCGTCTGGGGCGGGTCGTTCTCGTCGGTGGGCCAGGTCAAAATGGCGGCGACGCCTGGGTCATCGCGAGGCGCCTGACGTTGCTGGGGCACCGGCCGCTTGCGGTGTTGGTCGGAGACGCGTCCCGGTTGCGCGGCGATGCGCGAACCAACTGGACGCTTCTCGGCAAGCTTGGTATCGAGACTGCGGAGATTGCTCCGGACCACGCTCAGTCGATCGGCGAGCACCTCGCGGACGCGACACTCATCGTCGACGGCCTCTTCGGGACGGGCCTCGACCGGCCGATCAGCGGCGGCTACGCAAATGCGATCACCGCCATGGATGCGGCCGCTGCGCCCTTGGTGGCGTTGGATCTTCCGAGCGGGCTCGACGCGGACACCGGCGCGATCTTCGGTGTCGCGCCGCATGCTGCCTTGACTGTCGCGTTTGCCGGTCAGAAGCGCGGCCTTCATCAGTATCCCGGCGTGGAGTATGCAGGCGAGGTGCGGCTGGCCGACATCGGAATTCCCGTGGGAGCCTCGCCTGCTGCGAGCCTGTGGACCAGAGACGACCTCAGTGCGCTGATCGCGACGCGCGCGCAGGACGCACACAAAGGGACCAACGGTCACTTGCTCGTCATCGGCGGCGCGCCGGGAAAAACCGGCGCAGCGGTGCTTGCAGGCCGCGCCGCGTTTCGCGCCGGTGCAGGGCTCGTGACGATTGGCGCGCGCGTCGATGCGCGGGCGGCTCTCGAAGAGAAAGTGATCGAGCTGATGACGACAGCGCTTCCCGAGCGAGTGGACCAATCCACGGTGGAGTCGCTGTGCCAAGGAAAGCGCGCGGTCGTGCTCGGGCCGGGACTGGGGCTGGACGATCTCGGGCGTGCCTGGACGCGTGCCTTCGCGCTGCATGCACCGGTCCCCACCGTGATCGACGCCGACGGTCTCACCAACGTCGCACAGGACGGGCTCTCCGCGTTGAAGAGCGCCGCCGCGCCGCGGATCCTCACCCCGCACCCCGGCGAAGCGGCCCGTCTGCTGGGCCAAGCAACTGCCGACGTTCAAGCCGATCGCTACGCGGCGGCCGATGAGCTCGCGAAAAAGTCGGGGCAGATCGTGATCTTGAAGGGTGCCCGCAGTATCGTTGCCGGAGCAGACGACCTTCGTGTTTGCGCGGAGGGAACGCCGGCGCTCAGCGTTGCAGGGACGGGCGACGTGCTGAGCGGGGTAATCGGCGCGCTCGTGTTGACCCTCTCACCCATCGACGCGGCGATTGCCGGAGCGCTCTTGCACGCCCTTGCCGGGGTAGAGGTATCGGTCGGCGATCGCGGTCTGATCGCATCGGAAGTCGCGGATGCGGTGCCCGCCGTGTTGGCCCGCCAGCTCGGGCACTGAGCGGACGGTCAGGCGACAGGTTGACACGACAGCGTGTCACCGGGGGGACAAGGTGACGCCTCGATGCGTGCGCTCGCGCGAAATGCTTGGGTTTTTGGAGTGGCATTGCCATTGCAATGAAGCCGGGATGGAGACCATCTCGATGCAGAACCAAAAACAGTACAATCAAGAGATCCTGCCCTGCGTGCCCGAGCTCTCTCGGACCGCTCTTCGGCTGGCCCGAGGCACCGCCCTTGCCGACGACCTCGTTCAAGAAACCCTGGCTCGCGCCTGGCAAGCGCGCGCGAGCTTCCGTCCCGGCACCAACGCGCGCGCCTGGACGCGACGCATTCTATTCAACACGTATATCAACCACTATCGAAAGAAGAAGCGCGAGTGGGAGGCGCTCGACCAGCTCCGCGGCTTGAGCCGTGTGAGCGCGCCTGCTGCGCACGATGGGTTTGGCGACGAGGTACTTGCTGCTCTGCGCGCGCTCCGGCCCGAGTTTCGTGAAGCCGTCGAGCTGGTTGACCTCCGTGACCTCTCCTATCAGGACGCAGCGGACCAGTTGGCGTGTCCGGTCGGCACCGTCATGTCCCGTCTCCATCGGGGCCGGAAGCGGCTCAGAAGGAGTCTCGGCGGGTACGCGCTCGACCAGGGGTTCCTCCGGCCGGCCGCCTAGGGGGCTCCGCTCTGGAGAGATACCCGACAAAACCGATGCGAAAACTATGAGAGATGAGGTAAGAGTCCGTTAGCCTTGACGAAACTGCCTGAAGTTACATATTGGCGGCCATGGCAAGAACGTATGCTGACCTGCTCCAAGAGGTGAAGGCTGCCATTCGGCAGGTATCCCTCGAGGACTTGAAGGACCGCCTCGACACGGGTGAGGCTCTGATTCTCGTCGATGTTCGCGAAAAGGATGAGTGGCGACAAGGGCATATTCCCGGTGCGCTTCACATTCCGCGAGGCTTTCTCGAGATGGAGTCGGGCTCGAGGCTGCCGGACAAGGACGCGAAGATCGTCACGATCTGTGCCGCGGGTATTCGTTCGGCGTTTGCTGCCAAGGTGCTTCAGGACCTCGGCTACAACAACGTCGAGTCGGCGAATCCCGGGTTCAATCAGTGGAAGGATCAAGGCTTGCCGACGACCCAGCCGTTCGCGTTCACCGATGCACAGCTGAACCGTTACTCTCGCCATCTGTTGTTGCCCGAGGTCGGGGAGCAGGGCCAAGCGAAGTTGCTGCAGGGTCGCGCGCTGTTGCTCGGTGCCGGCGGACTCGGGTCACCTGCGGCCCTCTATCTCGCAGCCGCGGGCGTCGGCACGATCGGCCTCGTCGATGGCGACACGGTCGACGAGTCGAACCTGCAACGTCAGGTGTTGCACGGTCTCGATCGCGTGGGCCAGTCGAAGGTCGAAAGCGGAAAACGCTCGATCGAAAACCTCAACCCCGACGTGAACGTCATCCCGTTCAACGAGCGCCTCACGCGGCAAAACGTCGATCGCATCTTCGATCAAGATTGGGATGTCATCGTCGACGGTCTCGACAACTTCGCGACTCGCTATCTCGTCAACGACGCGAGCGTGTGGAAAGATATTCCGGTCGTCCACGGTTCGATCTTCCGCTTCGATGGCCAGGTGCCGACGTTCTGGCCGCGCCACGGTCCATGCTACCGCTGCTTGTACCCGGAGCCGCCGCCGCCGCATCTTGCGCCGTCGTGTTCCGAGGCCGGAGTGCTCGGCGTCCTTCCCGGCGCCATCGGTATGTTCCAGGCAACCGAGGCAGTGAAGATCATCCTCGAGCGCGGCGACCCACTGGTCGGACGGCTTCTCCAATACGACTCGCTCCAAATGGAGTTCCGTACGTTCAAGCTGCGCAGGAACAAGGACTGTCCCGTGTGCGGGGATCACCCGACGATCACGGACTACATCGACTATGAGCATTTTTGCTCGGGTGGCTGAGCCGGGGCCGCGACAGCGACAGTGCCACCGACGCTGCTCCTGCTACAGTCATCTCATGCGCTGGGGGATCCTTCTATTGGCCGTGGCTCTGCTCGCCGGCTGCGAGGATCGGGCTGCCGTCGAGCGCACCCGACACCAGCTCCGCGATGTCGACCTCTCGCGGGTCCAGGTCCTGATTCAGCAGGACCTCGATAACCATCAGGCGGGCGTCGTGAAGGCTGCGCAGAAGCTCACCCCGGGCTTCGCGCTCACCGACCCGGTTGCGCGGGAGACACAAGTGCGATCGGCATTGAGAATTCTTCAGCAACCTAAGAAAGGCATTGATGAATTCGTCGCATCTCCCATGTCGTTCTTAGCGGCTATTGGGGTCGACGGCGTGGTCATCGCACGGGATCGCGAACCCGATCGGATGAAGGGGCAGGAGTTCAAAGCGCGCTTTGAGGTGGTCCGCCAGGCACTCGGCGGGACCGCCGCCGCAGGGCTTGGGGAGTTCTACGCCAAGGATCCCAATGCGCCGTCGTCCTGGTCGATCCTGTTCGCTGCGCCGTCTCTTCATGGCGACCAGGTGGTTGGCGCCGTCCTGGCGGGCATCCCCCTCTCGCGCCTGGCCCAGCGCCTGAGCCGTCAGTTCCGGGTCGAACAGAAAGAAGGGGCCGCCGTCTGGGTCTACCTCTACAAAGCAAAGCGCCTCTTCCATTGGGACACCCCCCCGGAGGTCGATGCCCTGGTTCGAGACCCCGTCGCCCGTGCCGAGGCGCTTGCCGCCTCGCCCGCCGGTTACACCGAAAAGGTGCGGCTCCAAGGGGAGGTACAGGTATACGGCGTGTTCCCGCTCGAGCTGCTCGGCCCCGACGTCGGGGCCATCGTCTTTCGCACGCCTGAGTGAAGTTTGACCGCTTGCCACGGTCTGACGAACACTAGCGCCGTGTCGCGGAGGGTCGTGTCTTGGAGTGCGTGGGGCTGTGCGGCTGCCTTCTTCCTGCTCGGTGCCTTTCCCCTCTACAACATCGACGCCTATGGGCATCTCGCCCAGGGCCGCCAGATTGCAGAGCTCGGCCGCGTTCCGACGGTCGACCTGTTCTCCTTCTGGAACCCAACGCCGCAACCATGGAGCAATTACGAGTGGGGCTACGACCTCGTCACCTGGCTGATCTACGACCAGTTCGGCCCGACCGCGCTCATCCTGATCAAGTGCCTGTTGCTCGCGGTGCTTGGCTACATCCTGGTGATGCTCGCGCATCGTCTGGCAAAGGGCGCAGAGCTGGCGGCGCCTCTCGCGGCCGTCGTCTTGATGCTCTTTGCGCCGCTCGCCCGGATTCGCTTCACGGTGCGGCCGCAGATCGTCGGATTGGTGCTTCCTGCGGTCCTGCTGTTAGGCATCAGCGCCGTGTACTCGGAGCGGACCTCACTGCGCGCCAAGCGCCGGGTCGTCGTTGCTCTCGGCCTCGTGCACGTCGCCTGGGTGAACATGCACGGCTCCCATCTGCTCGGACTGCTCATCACCGTCTTGTTTGTGGCGTTCTCGATTCGTACGGCCGCGTTTACCTCGATGCTGCTGTTGCTCGCGCTGCAGCTCGTCGCGACGGCCTGTACGCCGTTCGGCCTCGACATCGTCACCGACGCGGTGGCCCATGTGTTTCGTCCCGAGTACCGCGACGTCGTCATCGAGTGGGGGCCTTGGTCGCCCGAGCACCCACTCTACCTGCTCATCGGGCCCATGACGGCCGTCATCCTCGTGTTGGTCACCATGCGCCCCGTCACGCGATCGGGCCGCTTTGGTCTCGCGTACGGCGTGTTCTGCGTCGTCGTGAGCATCATGGCCTTTCGGTCGTTGCGATTCGTCGCCCATCAGCTGCTCTTCACGGCGCCGTTCATCGCCGCGGGGTTGGCACAGTTCGAGTGGATTCGAGGTTTGCGCCGTGCGGTAGCCGTCGCCGTTGGGCTGGCTTTCGTTTGGGCCGTGCTGGCGTCTCCACGTCTCGAGCCCTTCGTTCCGTTCGGCTTTGGCGAACCAAGGCTCGGGCACGCCTTTGCGGCCGCCGAAGTCATCAATGAGCACATGGAACGACCCCGGATCCTCGCGCCGATTCAAGACAGCTGGCCGCTGATGTTTGCCGTCCCCGACGGCCGCTTCCTCGTCGACGGACGCGTGCCGTTTTACGGACCCGAGTTCATTCGGAAGGTGACGAACAGCTTCAGCGATCCGGTCGCCCTGAGTGCGCTCCTGCGGGCCTATGACGTCAACGCGGTCGTGGTCGATCACACCCGGGCAGGCCAGACCGCTGCTGTCGAGCACCTGTGGCGCTCTCCCGATTGGTGGCTCGCGCAGGTCCAAGATCGGCAATCGTTGTTCGTACGCCGCGGCAGCGCGCCCTCGTTGGTGCCGCTGCGAGTCCTCGGGCCCGGGTACCGGGTGGGCCGACTGCTCGACCCCGATGTCTCGGACAGCGAGATCGAGGCGGAAGCGCGGAGCGTGGGCCATCATCAAAACTCGAAGGCGATCCAAGGATGGATTCGAGGACTTCGGTCACTTCGTCCGCTCGCCCGAGATCGCGAGCGTGCCGGTGTCCGTATGTACCGGACGGACGACGAGCGGGAGGCAGCTCGTTGGGCGTACCGATCCCTGTCTGAGGCCGCGGGGATCTATCCCGGCTTCACCTCGATCGAGCTCTACCGCGCGATGGCTGCGATGGCGGCATGTGACGAATCCCACGCCCGCGAGGCGCTCGGTCGGGCGGCGTACTCCGGCGAGACCCGCGATACCTCGCTGGCCGCGCTCGAGCTGGCCCTCCGGACGGGGGACGATTCCGAACGCGCCGCGGCCAAGGCTCGGCTGGAGCGGCTATCGACACGCCCGGAGAGCGCGGGCGATCCCTGGGTGGCTGCGATTTCGCGCGACCTCGAAAACCGCTGCCCCTGAAGCCGACGCGCCGGGACGCTCAGACCTGTGTGTCGTTGTTGCCGCGCAGCAAGATCCGCTGTGGCACGGTGATCTGAATCCCCAGCTCGTTGAACCGCTTGGCGACTCGCCGTAGCAATTCTCGCCGCACGGCGAAGAGCTTGTCCGGCTGGGTCTTCACCATGAACTTGATAATCACCCCGTACTCACTGAATTTGTCGACGCCGAGCATCTCCGGGTCCCCGATGATCGAGCCCTTCCAGTCCGGGTCTTGGCCGAGTTCCGTGGCGATCTCGACCAGCGTTTCCATCACTCGGTCGAGGTCCTCGTCATATCCGACGGGGATCTCCAAGACCGGGCGGCCCCAGCCGTAGGTGCGGTTGGTGACGTGCTCGATTTGACCATTGGGAATGAAGTGCACGCGGCCTTCGAGGTCGCGCAGCACGGTCACGCGCATGTTGACCGACTCGACGGTACCCGTGACGCCGCTGATCGTGATCAAGTCCCCGAGCTGGTACTGATCCTCGAGCAGAATCAAGAAGCCCGAGAAATAGTCCTTCAGCATGTCTTGGGCGCCAAAGGCGATCGCAACACCGAGAATCGCGGCGCCTCCGAGGACAGTCGTGATGTCGACGCCGGCCTCCTGCAGCACGAGCATCATGCCCAGCATCACGATGATGACGCGGGACGCGCTTCGGAAGCTGAAGGCGAGCGTGTCGGCGCGCCCTGTACCGACACTCCGCGCACCGCGCCGTTTGCCCACTAAGACCCGCGCGATTCCCCGGGCGCTCAACTGCACGAACAGCAGCAGGAAGAGGGCAGCTGCGATGACCAGCAGCATGCGGGGCCCCCGCTCCTTGGCCCAGTGCGCGACGTTCTTCGGGTGAACCGGGCTCTCGAGCCACACGATGCGGCTGCGAGCTTTCTCAGCCTCTTGCTCCTTTTCGTCGACGACCGCGGTTACACGGAGCTGCTCTTCCTCGAGCCGGGAAAGGCGTTCGTGCAGCGATTCGACATACGCGGCGCGCGCGTCCCCGTCGTCGTCCGATGCCTGGATCGCACGTGCGATCTCGCGGATCCCGCGCTCAAGCCGCTGAATCTTCTCGTTTGGCGCGTCGGCCTTGCGATACTTCTGCAGCCGCGCTTCGAACGCTAAGAGTGCGCGATTCAAGTTCTCGCGCTCCTTGACGTGGGTCTCCGCGAGGCCCTCCTCGAACTCGATCTGCTCCTCGAGTGCCCGCTTGCGTTCGACGAACTCAGACAGTGCGACCCTTGCGAGCTCGACTTCCCGCTCGTCTTCCTCGAGCACGCTGTGCGCTTCTATCTGCGCGGCGGTCATGGTGGACGAGCTCTTGGTCTCCTTGCTGCGCGGGGGCTGCGCGGCCGGACTTCGCACTGGCAGCGGAACAGGGAGAGGGAGAGCCTTTCTTGCTTCTCCTGCTTCTCCTGTTTCGACCGACTTGGCCGTGGCCGCTGGCGCAGCTGCCTCGGGCAGCTTGATTTCGATTTCGCCGGTCAGCTCGCCGAGTGCACGCTTCTCCTGCGCGAGCTTGTCTTGCAAGGCCTCGATTTGCTCGCGGACGGTCTTCTCGCCCGTGAGTGCGAGGTCGGTCTGCGTGTCGAAGAGGCCGTAATCCTCGTCGAGGTCCTGAAGCTCGGTGCGCAGCGCGGCGACCTCCTCCGGGTCGGACTCGGGATCCGCGTCGAGCGCTTCGAGCTTCTCCTTCTTGTCGACACGCTCCTGGGCGATTTCGCCCATCGCCGTGGACAAGCCCTCGAACCACTGGGTCCGGGAGCGGAGCTCGCTACGGAGCCAGCGTAGATGCTGACCGTCGAGCTCGATGACCTGGCGGATGCGCACGATGCGCTTGGCGTCAGAGGCAGCCTCGGCAGGCGGTGCGTCGGCGCTCCCTCCCGTCCCGGTCTCGGTTCCGCCGGTCCCGGCGTCGATTCCACCCCCGGGCTCATCTTGGGCGAGGGTGGAGGGTGTCGTCGCGAGCGCGCAAATCAGGAACGCGGAAACCCAAGTCCAAAACAACTTCGCCTTCATCTCACTGCGCATCATACATCAGATTGCAGTCGTGCCAGTGCTTCCTCTGGGGACATCGTGAGCTGCCATGGCGCCAGGACGCTGGGCTCCTCGACGGCGGCCCGCCACTCGGAGAGAAAACGTTGACGTGGCCACATGGTAGCGCCAAACCGGGCGAGATGCTCGGTATGCACTTGGCAGTCGACAATGCGGAAGCCCCACGTTGCCAAGTGCCCGAGCAAGGTCGTGAAGGCGACCTTCGACGCGTCCGGCTCCGACGCAAACATCGATTCGCCGGCGAAAGTCCTTCCAAGCGCCACGCCATAGAGGCCTCCCACCAACTCATCGTCGCGCCACGCTTCGATGCTGTGCGCATACCCGAGCTCGTGAAGTCCGAGGTAGCCCTCCTGCAGCTCGCGTGTGATCCAAGTGCCCTGTTGATGGGGGCGTGGCACGGCGGCGCAAGCGGTGATCACATCACCAAAGACCGTGTCGGCCGTCACGCGCAGCTGTCCCCTGCGCACCACTTTGCGCAACGAACGAGATACGTGAGCGCGTGACGGCTCCAGCGCGAAACGCGGATCGGGGGAGAACCACAGCAACGGGTAGCCACGCACGGGCCACGGGAAGATGCCATTGCGGTAGGCGGCCAGGAGCCGTTCCGGGGACACATCTCCGCCGACCGCCACGATGCCTTCCTCGTTCGCATCCTCGGGAGCAGGGAAGGAGAACTCCTTGTCGAGCAGGTACACAGGCATCAGCGGACGCGATAGGCTAGCGCAACGCGGGGAAGGTTAGGACGATGTCGCCGTCTTGGACGTCGGCCAGTGCTGTGCCGCCTTCTTTCAGGCTCCCAAACACCATCGCCTCGGCCAGCGGCTTCTTGAGCTTCCGCTCGACGAGCCGCGCCAGCGGCCGAGCGCCCATCTGTGGGTCGTAGCCGTGCTCGGCCAGCCAGTCGCGCGCTGCGTCGCTGAGCTCCAGCTGCACCTGCTTTTCAGCAAGCATCTCGCTGAGTAGGGCGGCCTCTTTGTCGACAACCATGCGGATGATCTCCTTGCGGAGCCCACGGAAGTACACCGCCGCGTCGAGTCGGTTGCGGAACTCCGGGGTGAAAATGCGTTCAATCGCCTGTCGCGCGCGACCGGTCGCGAAGTCTGTGGGCTCGTCGCCGCCGCCAAAGCCGACGACCTTCTCCGTCGCTTCGAACGCGCCGGCGTTGGTGGTCATGACAAGCACGATGTTGCGGAAGTCGGCTTCACGACCGTTGTTGTCGGTGAGCTTGGCGTGGTCCATCACCTGCAAGAGGCTGTTGAAGAGCTCCCCGTGGGCTTTTTCGATCTCGTCCAGAATCACCACGGCGTGCGGGTGCTTGCGAACCGCGTCCGTGAGCAGGCCGCCTTGGTCGAAACCGACGTAGCCCGGAGGCGCGCCGATCAGCCGCGAGACCGAGTGCCGCTCGCCATATTCGCTCATGTCGAACCGCAAGAGTTCGACCCCCATCACGCGGGCAAGCTGCCGGGCCAGTTCTGTCTTGCCGACGCCGGTGGGCCCGGCGAACAAGAAAGACCCGATCGGCTTGTGGTCCGCGCGCAGCCCGGCGCGCGCTAACGTGATCGCGCTGACGACTTTTTCGATCGCGTCGTCCTGGCCGAAAATGACCTTGCGAAGCTCAGGACCGAGCTCTTTGAGCTGGTCGCGTTCCTTGGCGCTCACCGACTCGACCGGCACGCGCGCCATCTTGCTGACGACCTTTTCGATTTCTTTGACGGTGATGCGATGGGTGCGCTCGCCTTTGGGGCGCATGCGTTCGAGCGAGCCTGCCTCGTCGATCACGTCGATCGCTTTGTCAGGCAGGAAGCGTTCGAGGATGTGCTTTTGCGCGAGCCGCGCTGCGGCCTCGAGCGCCTCGTCGTCGTACTTCACGTCGTGGTGGTCCTCGTAGTACTGGCGGAGGCCCTTGAGGATCTCGACGGTGTCTTCGACGGTTGGCTCGTGCACTTCGATCTTCTGGAAGCGGCGGGCAAGGGCCCGGTCGCGCTCGAGATGCTTGAAGTCGGTGTAGGTCGTCGACCCCAGGCACCGGAGCTTGCCGGAGGCCAGTGCAGGCTTGAGGATGTTGGACGCATCCATCGAGCTGCCGGTCGTTGCGCCCGCGCCGACGATGGTGTGGATTTCATCGATGAACAGGATGGCGTTGTCGAGTTCCTCGAGGCGCTTCATGATCGCCTTGAGACGTTCCTCGAACTGCCCACGAAACTTCGTGCCGGCAAGGAGGGCGCCCATGTCGAGCGAGTAAATCTGCGCCCCTTCGAGCACCTCGGGGACGCGCTGTTCGTAGACCCGCCGCGCGAGGCCTTCTGCGATGGCCGTTTTGCCCACGCCCGGTTCACCGACGAACACGGGGTTGTTCTTGCGGCGGCGGCACAGCACCTGAACGGTGCGATCGAGCTCGTCGTCACGGCCGATCAACGGGTCGATGCGTCCTGCGGCGGCCTCGGCGATCAGATCGGTCGCGAACGCTTCGAGAGGGTCACGTCCGGCGGCCGACTCGTCTTCGTCCTCGTCGAAGTCCGTCTCGGTGTAGGCGTCGCTTTCGCCAGGGATGATGTCCGTCCCCACGCCGTGCGAGATGTAGCGCTTGAGGTCGATCGGGCTAATCCCTTCCTCTTGCAGTACGAAGGCCGCGTACGACTCCTCTTCCTTGAGCACCTGGACGAGCACGTTGCTGCCGTCGATGGTTTTCATTTCGGACGAGATCGCGTGCATCGCGGCGCGCTGAAGAACGCGCTCCACCGCGAGCGTTTGCCGGGGATCGGCATTGGCACTCTCTGGCATGCGGGACAGACGCTCCTGCATGAACTCCTCGAGCTGCTTTCGCAGTCGGCGAAGGTCGGCCCCACATGCCCGCAGCGCTTTCGAAGCATTCGGGTCCTCGATGAGGGCGAGAAGCAGGTGCTCGAGCGTCACGTACTCGTGACGCATCAACCCTGCGCGGTCGAACGCCTTACGCAGCGTCGATTGAAGCTCTTTGTCGATGACGGGGCCGGCCATGTCTACGTGTCTTCCTCCTCCTCGGGCTCCATCGTCAGGCGGAGCGGAAACTCCTGCTCCCGCGCCATGCGTTCGACTCGTTGGATCTTGGTTTCCGCGACCTCACGGGTGAACACCCCCGCGACGCCCACGCCATTGTGGTGGACGTGTAGCATGATGCGGATTGCCTCTTGCTCCGCGCGGTGAAAGACGGTGTGCAAAACCTGAACGACAAACTCCCTGCTGGTGTAATCATCATTGTGTAGAAGAACCCGATAGAGGCGTGGGCGCTTGAGCTTTTTCTCCGATTTGACCTGGGTGATGGTCCCGGCATCGTTCTCCAACCTGTCGCCCATACGTCAATCTAAGGCCGGGCAGAGCGATCCGCTAGGGGGTCACTGCAGCGTTAGCCGGAGAAAGAAAAGCTGGTTCTGGGCGTTGCGAACGGTGATCGTGGAGTCAGTGGCTTCTTGGACCACGAAGGTGTTCCCCGACGCGATGGTCGAGGACTCGCCGTCGGCGTCGAACGAAATATACCCGATGGGGCTGCTCGGGACCCTGTCGAGCGGGTGCTCGATTTCGTAAGTGCTGCAGGCTCGGAACTCGAGCCAGTTGCATTCTTCGGTCGCTAGCGGCGGGAAGGGGTGCGACTCCCAGACCCCTTCGGCGGTCGTCATGTTGCACGAAAGCTCGGTGAGAGGCACCAGCCTGTCCTCCGCGCCGTCGCAGGGATCGCCACAAGCCGTGCCGAAGAGGCCGAGAAGCGTGAGGGCACCCAACCATGCAAACCTAGGCATCAGCATCTCCTAGGGAGGCATAGTACGCGCGTACCGTCGCGACCAGCGATTCGATCGTCTGCTCGGCTGAGGTGGCCGTTACGCAAAGGCCCAGTCGCTCGGCCGTCTGGGTCGTGACCGGGCCGATCGAAAAGAGATCGAGCACGTTCAGCTGGTCGGCCGCTTTCTCGCCGAGCACGTCTACCAGGTTCCGGACCGTGGAAGAGGACGTAAACAAGACCGCCTCGCTTTGGGCTGGGTCGACGAGGCTTCGGATGCGCTCGACATCTTTGGGCTCGGGTGGGACGTTCCGGTACGCTACGACGACATCGACCTCCGCACCCGCGTCGCGGAGAGAATTCGGCAAGACCTCGCGCGCGACTTCAGCGCGGGGGAGCAGGACCCGGGTTCGGTCGGCGAGGAGCGGTCGGAGGGCGGCGATCACACCCTCGGCGCGGGAGTCCTCCGGGACCAGGTCCGCGTAGACGCCGCGTGACCTCAGCGCCGCCCGCGTCTTGCCGCCGATGGCGCACACCTTGGTCCCAGCGAAAGCCCTCACATCAAGAGCCGCGTCGCTGATCGAGGAGAAGACCGCATCGACCGTATTGCCGCTCGTGAACACGACCCAGTCGTAGCAATCTAGGTGGGTCACGGCGTCGCGTAGCGGCCCGGGGTCGGAGGGCGGCGCGATGCGGATGGTCGGCGTCAAGATCGGCTGTGCGCCTTCGTCCCGAAGCAGCGTGGCGAGCGATCCTGCTTGGTGAACGGCGCGCGTCACGAGGATGCGCTTGCCGAAGAGGGGCTTGGTGTCGAACCAGCGAAGATTGTCACGCAACCGCACGACGTCGCCGACGATGGTGAGCGCCGGCAAGCCGAGCCCGGCCTCCGATGCGCGCTGATGGATGTCGGCTAGCGTTCCGACGACCGTGCGCTGCGTTGGCAGCGACGCCCATTGCACGACGGCCACGGGCGTATCGGCAGGGCGCCCGTGTTCGATCAAGAGCTTCATCAGGGAGTCGAGCTTGCGCATCCCCATGAAGATGACGAGCGTCTGTGTGGCCGTGGCGAGCTTCGACCAGTCGTGGCCTGCGCGGTCTTTTTCGACGGACTCGGTCGCCGTCACGTAGGCGACGCTCGATGCGAGGTCGCGGTGCGTTAGCGAAAGGCCCGCATAGGCCGTGGCGGCAAGCGGAGAGGGCACACCTGGAACCACCTCGAATGGGATCCCTTCCGAGGCCAGCAGCTCGGCTTCTTCGGAGCCACGGCCGAATAGATAGGGATCGCCGCCTTTGAGGCGCACTACCGACTTGCCTTCGCGCGCCGCCTGAGCGAGTTGCTGGTTGATCTCGGCCTGCCGCTGGCTGGCTCGGCCCGCACGCTTGCCGACGAACACGAGCTTGGCATCGGGCCTCGCCGCATTCAGCTGATCAGGATGGACGAGCGCATCGTACAGCACGACGTCCGCTTCCCTCAGCCGCCGGAGTCCACGCGCAGTGATCAGCTCTGGATCGCCCGGGCCGGCACCCACCAAGTACACTTTGCCCAGTGTGGTCATGCCGCTCAGGTCTCGCCCGAATCGTCGGGTGGGATGATCGGTTCGGTCTCGACCACTCCCTTGCGCCGCTTGCGCCTCTGCACTGCGCGGGCTCTGACTTGGGGCCGAAGGCCGCCCGCGTCGTTCGGGATGAAGCGAATCTCCGTCTTCACTTCGAACGACAACGAGGTCAGCGCCCTGTAGAACTCGCCCTCGATATCCGTCGCCTCGAGGAAATCGCGAACCTCTTTGGCGACGCCACGAACCAGTGCGTTCTTGGTCTCGTCGACCGAGGCGAAGACGTAGCCGATTAGCTCCTTGGGGAGCTTTCCGTCCAGAGTGACCCCGCGAAGCGCGCTGTCTGCGCTTCGGAGCGTCCCGACGCCGGCCTCGATGCCCTTCTCGACGGCTTTTCGGAGCGCGTCGCGCAGCACGCCCTCGGACCAGCGGCGCTCCCGCTCTCCATGATCAGGCCCGGCAGAAGCCTTTTCGTCGAATTCTTCAGCCATCATCGTTTCGCTATCCGTCGACCCTTCAGGGGTCCACCCGGTGAAGCATACCTCATGCCCGCTTGGAGCGCAGTTTCATGGAACGAGACCGGACAACTGCGCGTTCCGAGTCTTGCTTTCAAAAAAGTGACCAGCTATACGAATACCGATGGGTCAGCGGGCGAGCACGGTTGAAGAGCTTTGGGAGCGAGCGGAAGAAGCGCTCGAAGCATCGTCCAAGCGCGCCGTGGGTTTGCTGACGCAGTTGGTGTCGGTGGCGGAGGAGGGGAGCGACGCCTCACTGTTCGCGCACCGTCATCTCGCCGAGCTTCATCTCGAAAGCAACCCTTGGAAGGCTGCGTTGCACCTGCGGCGCGTGCTCGTCTACTGCGCCGAGGACGAGATCATTCATGCGCTCATGGGCCTGTGCCACGCCCTGCTCGGCAACTACCGTGTTGCGGTCCGTTCTTATAGAGAGGCTTCGAACCTCGCACCGCAGACGCCTTGGTATCACCACAACCTCGGCCATCTCACGGATGTCGCGCTCGACGATCCAGCTGGCGCCGAGCATCACCTCCGACGCGCGTATGAGCTCGAGCCAGAGCACGACGAGATCATCGGCTCACTGGCGCATTGCGTTGCGCGTCTCGGCGACCTCGGTGAAGCGCGGAAGCTCGCAGCACTCGCTCAAGAGAAGGGCCCGTGCAATCCGGATCACCGCGCGCTTCTCGAATGGATCGAGGGCGGCGCTATCGACACACCCGCGGCAATCGCAACGGTCCGTCGCCCACCCAGTGACCGCGTCGCCGAGACGGTCCAGCTCAAGATGGGCGAAGCGGGCTTCTCCCGCGCGGAGATCGAACGCGCCACGCAGCTGTGGTCCGACCTGCAGGCGCACTGCGAGCTCCGAGTCACCAAACCCGAGGTCTTGGCTGCCGCGCTCGAATACGCGATTGCAGTCGTCGAGCAGCGTCCGGGGTGCACTCAAGCCGAGGTCGCTCGGCGGTATGGTGTCGCTCCAACGTCGGTGTCCGCGCGGTTCGCGCAAATCCGCAACGCGCTCGCCTTGCGCCCCGGCGATCCTCGCTACGCAGCGTCTCGCTGAAAACTGGCCACAGCTCGGTGAATCGCATATCCGGAGTTCATGCGCGCGCTTCCCAGCGCCACGACCGTCTGTCGCGTTCTGATCGGTCTCGATCGGGCAGGCGCAAGTGGCACGTTGCATGTTCGCGGTGAAGGACGTCGCGCAACGATTTCACTCGATTCGAGTCAGGTGGTGGCCGCCAACGTCGATCGACGTGTGGCCACCTCACAACGCCAGGTGTTCGAGAACGTGTGGCAGATCTGCGCATGGGAAGGGCTCGTGCTGCGCCTCGTGCAGTCACCCGCCACCGCGACCTGGTGGAAGCTACACGATCCGATTCCGGCGCGGACCCTCGCGCTCCAGACCATGCGTGCCGCCGTGAAGGGCGTGGACGTGGCGAACGTGCGGGCAGAACTGGGAGACGCCGTCTATCATCTCACCGAAGCCGGCGAGGCGCTCTTCGTCGGGGCGGAGCTTCGGCCCGAGGAAACGGCCGTGTTGTTCTGGCTGCGGCGGGGTGTGCCTGCCGAGGAGGTTTTAGCCCTTCCCGGGTGCGGCCTGCGGGGGTATCGCTTTCTTTGGATGCTCAAGTTGCTGCGCGCAGCTTCACCGAAGGGGGGAGGCTCGTATCCTTTGCTGCTCCGAAAACGCAGAGAAGTGCGCAGGGATGCCTCCGCACATGCGCTCCTCGACCTTCCGGAAGGCGCGGGAGGACGGGACGCGCGTCTCGCCCTTCGCAAGCTCGTTCGAGACCTTCACCCCGACCGCTTTGGCGATCGTGCGCCGCCGGCGCTTCGCCGAGCGTCCGGCGAGATCATGACCGCGCTCGTCAATGCCGAGGCGCGCATCGCGTCGGGACGGTCAGAGTAGCTTCGGGCTACGGGGATCACTCGATCCGTTGGTGAACGCGCAGCGTGTCGGCCGGTTTCATTGCATCGGCTTGTAGGGTTGCCCGCCGCTCGAAGGTCGACCGTACACCGTCTCCGTCGAGGTCGCCTTCGGCGCGAAACGAGACCCATCCCAAATCGTCGCTGCCGATCAGATCACAGCCGTCCTGGCTGGGCGCGTAACTGTAGCTGTAGCGAACCGGACGACCTGGCTGAAAGCCGAGCGCTTCCCAAGTCGTGTGACCCGCCTGTTCGTCGGCAAAGAAATCGACATCCACCGAGTCGACCGTGGGCGCAGCGGGCGTCGGGCCGGCGCTCGGCGGTAGGCAGTAGCGCTTCCCCGTGTTCCACGACGTCGCGTAGTAGGCGGCGGTGCGATCGCTCATCTCTCGCAGAAGCTCGGAGGCCTCGGTGATCTTGTTGATGCGCACCCGGCGCAGGAAGGTCGGAACGAACACCGCGAGTACGATGCCCATGAGGCACAGCAGGAGCGCCGCTTCGATCAGGCTCAATCTCGGACCACCGCGAGGCAAGGCCGCGGGACTGTGCGAGGCCCCAACCCGTTTGGCAAGAGCCTAGCTCGCGTCTTGCAGGCCGATTGTGGTTTCGATCGGGTCGGCCACGAAGAAATAGAGTGTCGAGGGCATGTAGGGGAACTCTTCCAGCCGACGCTGCTCGAACTCCTCGTTCGCGCTTCTGAAGGCTTCCGCGTATGCCTCGTCGCGGAGCTGGGAGAGGCGTTTCTCGATTTGGGCCTTCACGTCGGGGTCGCGGATCAACGCGTACATCTCTTCGAGATGACGGAGCTCACGATCTGTTTCGCCGAGCTTTCGCAGAGAGCTTGCGTTCGTGAGGACCAACAAGGGTGGCCCGGCCCCCAGGCGCGCCGCGGCCATCATGTACTCATTTCCATCAGCCGCTAAGCGATCGCGGTCCGGGTCGTCTTTGGGAAGGTTCGGCAGGAGCTCGTAGGTGATTGTCGCTCCGGCATCCCAGGCCAGCTCCCCGTCGTTCGGGAAGCGCTCTACCCCGCGGCGCAACACGTCGATCGCGCGTTCGATGAATTCAGGTGGGCTGCCGGTCGGCGTGTAGACGCCTGCCACTCCGACCCAGCTGTATACGCGTCGGAAGTCCGGATCGAGCGCCAGCATGGATTCGCCGTAGTTGAACACGTGCTTCACGGCGCCCCTGTTTTCGAACTCGTCGCCGAAGTAGACGAGCGCGCGAAGCCAAATTAGGTCCGCGAGCGCCTGCCGATGACCCAAGCTCATCACCTGCAACCACTCGGGTGGCGGTAGGTAATAGATGTCCTCGTACGCCTGCGTCCCGAGGTAGTGGTCCATCGCCCGCCCACGAAGCGACCAAACCCCCGCGACGACCCCCACCATCAGCACGGCCGCAACGACCCGAACCCAAGCCCTCACGCCCGCAGTATATCGAAAAAGGGGAGGGCTCCACTTAAATAGAAAAGGCCGCGACGCGGGTCGCGGCCTTTTTGGTCGTTTGACCAGGTCAGTTATTCGAGCGCGTCTTGGCTGAAGATGCCAGGCGCGCGGTAAAGCGCGTTGTCCGGGTTCGTGCCGGCGGCCAGCTCGAAGGTCGACTGGGCGCCGTCACCATCAAGGTCGCCATGTGCAGCGAACACGTACGTGTCCTGCTCGCCGGGCGGATGGCCGCAGTCGCCTGTGCCGTCCTGTTCGGTGACGTGGTACTCGAAGTAAAGCGGGTCTGCTGGCGCGAAGTTGAGCGCCGAGTACGAGGCCAGGTCGGTCTCGTTGGGCCAGTCGACGACGTACTTCGCGTCGCTCGCGGTGTAGCCGGACGGAGCCGCGTCGTCGACGGTGCAGTGAGTCGAGGCCGCGGCGGTGCCGCCAGCGGTGACCATGCCCTGCTGCCAGTTCTCAGCCTCGTAGTACGCGGCTGCGCCCTGGAAGAGCGACTTGAGGTTCGCACCTGATTCCGAGGTCTTCGAACGCTTCACGTAGTTGACGAATGCCGGGATCGCGATCGCGGCAAGAATACCGATGATCGCAACGACGATCATCAGCTCGATGAGGGTGAATCCCTCTTTCTTCGAGAGTAGCTTGTTCATTTGTCAGTTCCCTTTCCCCCGGGCCCAGTGCCCGTTTAATCTTGAGTTGCCCTAGGACACTGCAACTGCCGTGCCGATTGTCTCGGACCCCCCGCCTAACCGGAAATTATTGACAAATCCGGGTTCCGGCGTGCCGAGAAACGGCATCGAGAGACAGATCTCGTCACCTCGAGGTGACGAGATTTGTCAGTCCCAGCCGCCTTTTGCAGTGGCACTGTTGTAGATATGACTGGATTGGGAGTAGATTTCGAGGAAGAAGGGGACGGTGTCCTCGTTCAGGTCTCCCTGAGCACGCGCCGCAAACCAGTGGTCGTTCTCGTCGAGACCGGTGTCGCTCGGCGCCGTGTCCCCCGGAAAGCCCGCCACCGTCGCGTACTGGAAGCGGATCGGCCCGTCCGGGCTCGCTCCGAGCTGTTGCCACTCGGTGGTGCTCACCCACACGACCGGGTCGATGCCCGGAATCGCCGTAGGGTTGTAGGTGCCCCAATCGGCTCCACTGACCGCGCAGTACTGGCCGAATTCGCTTCGGTAAGCTTCCTGACGCTGCTTGATCTCGCCAAGGAAGTTGGATGCTTCCGTCACGCGGGCCTTGTAGATGTAAGAGGTGAAGCTCGGGATGGCCAGAGTTGCCAGGACACCCATGATCACCACGGCGACCATCAGCTCCGTGATCGTAAAGCCTTGGTTACGCTTCATTCCCATCCTCCTTTGCCCACAGCACTGTTGTACATGATGCGCGAGTCCGAATAGACCTCGAGGATGAAGGTATCGTTGTCTCCGTCGAGGTCACCTTCGGCCTGTGCGGCATACCAGAAACTGGTCTGGTCGAGATTGCTGCCCGTCGGAGGCGGCGTTCCTGGCTGGCCCGCGACTGTGGCGTAGCGAAACCGGACGGTGCCAGGCGAGCTGAGCCCGAGTGATTCCCACTGTGCGGAGCTAGGCCAGGTCACGGCCTGAACTCCAGGAACGGTGGCTGGTGTGTACGTTGCAGAACTCCATTCGCCGCCGCCGCTAACCGCCGCGTAGTTGCCGAAACGGCTTCGATAGGCCTCCTGCCGGGACTTGATCTCGTTGAGGATGGTCACCGCTTCGCTGACACGGCCCTTGTAGACATAGCTCTTGAACGTCGGGACGGCGATCGCGGCCAGGATGCCGACAATCGCGACGCCGATCATCAATTCAATCGTGGTGAAGCCAGCGCTCCGCAGGTGACGTGACAAGGAAGATCCTCCAAAGCTCACTATATCAATCGCCGGCCGCATCGCCCACTTCGGGCGATATGTGTTTTGCCAAACGATACCGGAATTGCCGGAAGCTCATGCCAAGCAGCTCTGCGGCCTTCTTGCGGACGCCTCCGGCCTGATCGAGCGCGCGGAAGAGAAGCTCCTTTTCGACCTGGTTGAGATAGTCGTCCAACTCGAAGGTGCCCTCCGGGATTTGGGAGAGATTGACGGCCTTTTTCGAAGGATGGGTGTCACCGAGGTCCTCGCGGTTCACCGTGCTGCCAGGCGCCAGCGTCACGCCGCGTTCGACTACGTTCTCGAGCTCACGCACGTTGCCCGCATACGACTGCTGAGCCAGCCATCGCATCGCTTCGGGCGAAAACTCCAGACGGCGGCCTTGCAGGGCCGTGTGTTTTCGCAGGAAGTACTCGGCGAGCACCGGGATGTCCTCGGGTCGCTCCCGTAGAGGCGGGACCTCGATTCGGATCACATTCAAGCGATAGAAGAGGTCTTCCCGGAACGTGCCGGCTTCGACCTCGGACTCGACGTCGCGATTGGTGGCGGCGAGGACCCGCACGTCCACTTCTACCTCGGCGCTGCCACCGACCGGGCGTACCTTTCGGTCCTGCAACACCCGTAGCAGCTTCACCTGCAGCAGCGGCGGAAGCTCGCCCACTTCGTCCAAGAAGAGCGTGCCGCCGTTGGCCGCTCGAAAGAGTCCTTCCTTCGCAGAGGTGGCGCCCGTGAACGCGCCTTTGACGTGACCGAAGAGCTCGCTCTCGATGAGGTTCTCGGGGACCGCGCCGCAGTTCAACACCACGATCGGCTCTTCGGCGCGGGGGCTTTGAAAGTGTAGGGCGCGGGCCACCATTTCTTTGCCAGTGCCGCTTTCGCCGGTGATCAAGACGCTCGTGGTCGTGCTGGCCACTCGCTTGATCAGGTCGCGAAGCCGGTCCATTGCCGGGCTCTTACCGATGAGCTGACCTTCACTCCAGCGCGCCTTCACCTGCGCGCGCAGCGTCTGGTTTTCGGCCACGATGGCACGCTTCT
>CAXMRM010000228.1:0-8777 GCA_964196015.1 uncultured Myxococcota bacterium | reverse complement strand
TGTCGGCCGCCCTCTCCTTCATCTTTTCGAAGGAGTCATCGGGGTACTTTTCGGCGTTGTTCGGGTTGATTGCCACCAGCTCCACACCCCTGCTCTTGTAGTCGTCCTGAACGGCGATCAGGCGATCCTCGCTGGCGATGGCGTAGGGGCAGTGGTTGCAGGTGAAAACCACCACCAGCAGCTGGGCGTCCGCAAACGAGTCCAGGGACCAGGGTTCACCATCGACGCCGGGCAGCGAAAAAGACGGAGCAGGCGTGCCAATGGGCATCCCTTTGGAGTGCATCAAAGCCATGGCTACCCTGTAGTGCCGGCCGCCAACCCATGCCAGCAGACGTGGCGGGCGTGTTAGATTCGAAATGAAGATGGCGGAAGGGGAGCTGAATCACGATCCGTTAGTTGGAGCAACTCTAGGGGGGCTCTATCACGTGGAGCGTCTGATCGGAGTTGGCGGGATGGGCCGGGTCTACGAAGCCACCCACACGCACCTCGGCAAGGCGTACGCGGTCAAGGTGTTGCCTGAAGGCCGCGCCGACAAGCCCGAAGCCACCGAGCGCTTCCTCCGGGAAGCGCAGTCCGCCACCAAGATCGAGCACGACCACATCGTCAAGGTGGTCAACTTCGACAGCGACGACGAACACCGATTGTTCATCGTGATGGAGCTGCTCGAAGGCGAGAATCTCGCAGACCGGATCCACCGCGGGGCCCTACCCGTCGACGAAGCGATCGAGATCGCCAGGCAAACCGGGGAGGCTCTTCAGGCGGCCCACGACGCAGGTATCGTGCACCGCGACCTCAAGCCCGAGAACATCTTCATCACTCAGAAGAACGGCCGGGATTTCGTGAAGGTACTCGACTTCGGGATCTCGAAGATCAAGAACCCGGACCACGGCGACCCGAAGCTCACGGCAACGGACCAAATCGTCGGGACGCCGCTCTACATCTCACCTGAGCTCGCACGAGGCGTCGCGGTAGTCGACCACCGAACCGACATCTACGCGCTTGGCGTCATCTTGTACGAGATGATCACAGGCACGCCTCCGTTCACGGGGCAGAACCACTTTCAGTTGCTGTACAAGCACGGCAACGAGGCGCCGGACCCTCCATCGCAACGAAGCGGGAAGGCCAGCATTCCGCCGCATGTCGAAGCGGCCGTGCTTCGCGCGCTGGAGAAAAACCCGGCCGACCGCTTCGAGAGCATGGACGAGCTCTGCGCGGCACTCGTGGGGCCGACCATCCCTCGCCGCGCGCTCACTCTGGGGCTGCCCCTCGTTGGCGTCGCCATCGTCGCCGCCGTGGCGTTCTTCTTGTGGCCCACGACCGCGCCCGAGCCTGAGATCCCGGCGCCCCCAGCTGTGACAAAGAAGTCCGAAGACCCCGCAAAAACTTCGCCGGTGGAGCCCGTCGTGCAGCGGGTGAAGATCGAGCTCGATTCGAGGCCAAGCGGCGCCTTCGTCGCTCTAAACGGGGACAAAAAGGGCAGAACCCCACTCGCGTTGGAGCTGGAGCGAGGGGTGGAAGCGACGGTACGGTTTTCGCTTCAGGGCTACCGCAGTAAGGAGCATCGCCTGGTCCCGCGCGAGGACGATGCGCTCGTGGTTCGCCTCAGGAAGAAAACCCGTCCCAAGCCACCTCCTATTAAGACAGACTTCTAGCCAGTGCCTACTCGTCTCCCGTTCCTGCTCGTCGCCCTACTCGGCCTCGGCAGCCCTTCCGTCACGACTGCCCAGAGCACGTCGGAGAATGCGGAGGCGCGCGTCTACTTCCAAGAGGGAAATCGGCTTTACGAGCAGGCGGGCCGTGCGCGTGGCGCGCAACGAACGACGCTTCTTCAGCACTCGCTCGAAGCGTACGTCGACAGCCTTCGCATCGTGCGCAGCCGCAATGCGCTGTTCAACGCCGCGATTGTGCTTGGCGAGCTCGAGCGCAACGACGAATCCTTCAATTACTTCAGCGAGTACCTGCGCATCGAGGAGTTGCCGGCCGCGGACCGCGAGGACGCGTCTCGTCGGCGCGACGCGCTTCGGATGAAGGTGGGGGTTCTTCGGGTCACTAGCGAACCAGGAGGCGCATTGCTCTGGGTCGGCCGCAAAGACCTGGCCCCCCGCGGAGAGACCCCGATCGAGCTCGCATTGCCCCCGGGCGAGCACCGCACTTTCATCGAAAAAGAAGGTTACGCGCCGATCGAGCGAACCCAGAGGATCGTGCTGGGTGAGACAGCCACCTTTGAGCTTGTGCTCGCAGTGATTCCCGTCGAAGTAGTGGTCCCCACCGAGCCGCTCCCTGAGGAAGCTCGACCGGCCCCACGACCGCGCCTCCGTAACGCGGCGATCGGAACGGCAGCGGGCACGCTGGCTGCGGCGGGAGTTGCGCTCGGTCTGTCGCTCCGCGCTAGCACCCTCAAAGACGACTACGACAGCGCCGCGGCGGAGTACCGCAGGACCGGCGACCCGGCGGATTTTCAACACGCCCAAGACCTCGCCGACAGGACCGATCGCTTCAACATCGCTGCCGACGTGCTCTGGGGCACGACGATCGCTCTCGGCGTCAGCGCGATCGTCCTCTACGGCTTGCACCGCAGGAAGCAAAAGCGTGACGCGCCGGAGGTTGGTGTCTCGGTGTCGAGGAATGGCGGGTTCGCATCGGTTCGCATGCCGTTCGGGGCCGCACAATGACTCGCTCGCTCGCAGCCCTGGCCGCGTTGCTCATCGGAGGGTGCTCTTGGCTCAACGCGCCGGAGCGAAACCTGGTTCCCCCGGACGGCGGCGTCGATGGCGGCGGGATCGAGCTCTTTTGCGACGACAAGCTCGACGACGATGAGGACTTGGCGTTCGACTGCGACGATTCGGACTGCTCGGAGGAGCCCGCATGTTGCGAACGCCGCACACCGACGCTCAGCGAGGAGTGGACCGCTCCGGACCTACGTGCCAGCTGGACTTTCACTCCAACGGCCGGTGGGCCTTGGGGGCCCGTTCGGCCTTCGCTCGATGGCACGACGTTTCTCGGAGGCTTCCTGCCCGATGACTCGCCTCGAGCGCTGCTGAGTGAGGACTGCGTATCCCTGGCGCTTGGCGGCTGGGTCAGCACCACCTTGCGCACGACCGACTCGACAGGATGTGGGCCGAGCGCTCCGTGCGACCGGTACGCCGGCGTCGTGCTCACGGTCGCAACCGACTCGGCGCCCGGCAGCAAGCTTCAGGACGAGCTCGCTGTGACGCTTCATGGTGGCGGCCTCGTTCTCGTGACTCAGGCCGACGTCGAAATCGCGCGCGCGACGGCGGAGATCGACGAGAACGTCGATGTCGAGATCGAGCTTCGGCCGACCCTCGACGACTTCAATCTCCCCATCATGAAAGCCCGCGTGACCGTGGCCGGAGAGTTGCTCCTCGAGGACTTCACGGTGGCGGCGATCGCGGAGCTGGTCACCAGCGGCGACTGTGCCGAGATCCCGGGGCTCCGGGTGGCTGCGCAAGGTCGCGGTGATGGCGTCTATGTCGGGCCGCTAGAAACCGCCAAGCAGAACTGTGCCAATCCGAGCCAGTTCGATGAACAAAGTGCAACCTTGACTGGGCTGAGCCTCGAATTCACCCCTTCCTGGGTGGCGGCCTATGTGGGTTCTCCGGCGTTGGCTAGCTCACGAAACTCGGTTTCGGACGTCCAGTGGGACTTGATCGTCGAGGGCAGCAACGACGGCCCCGAGCTCGAGCCAACGACGCACATTGGCTACGCCCTGGGGCACGCGAGGGTGGCGACCGACGAGGGGGCCGACTGGCGTCTCGACACCTGGGAGAGCAGCGGCTCACCCAAGGTCGGGGACGATCCGCCGTCCTGTCTCGACGGCACTTGTATGGACAATCGGAGCATTCGGGAACCGCATCTTCTGGCCGAGCTCAACGAGGAGCGAGAGCTTCGCGACCTCGTGCTGTCCTTTGCGCGCGAGCTGGTGACAGACCCGAGCGAGCGAGACGTGTTCGGGATTCAAATCATCCGGCCCGTCGGTGGTCCGACGACGTCCATCGCACTGCCAAGTACACCGACCCTCTCCCCCGACGACATCCCCGAATGCATTAGCTTGCGTGATCCCGCGTTAATTCCAGTGGATCCGGAGGCACAGCAAGGTTACTGGCTGCTGTTCACATGCGTCGAAGGCGTCGGCGCCGCGACCGAGATTCACGCCGTGCGCATCTCGCGCGCGCTCGAAGTCATTCAAGAAGGCGGCGGTCCGATGCGGCGCGTGGTGCTCGTCGCGAGTGAGCTCGGACCATTCGCGGCAGCCGGGATCCGCTCGCCAGAACCGTTGATCTCATTCGAGGCGGACGGCATGCGCCTGCGCATTTGGTTCTTGGCCCAGAGCACCCCAGGCGACTGGGCGGTTGCGCTCGCGGAGGCGCGAACCCACGACACCTCGACTCTCGAGTTCGAGCTGCCCGAGCCCGTGCCCTTCCCCGTGAACCCGATTCTGAGCAGCGCCTCCACCCTCGTCCGAAGCGGCTGTCTTGATGAGGAGTGCACTATCACTGGAATCGCGGTGGCCCCTCGAGGGGACGATCCGAGCCGGCTCCGATTCCTGTTGGCACGGCGCTTGAATCTACCGGCTGGGGGTCGCACCGACCAATTAATCCCTTTGGAGCAAACTTGGAGAATGCCTTGAGCCGAAATCGACGAAACCAGCACTGGAGGTGGCTAGCGATCGCCGCCGTGTTGGCTGTGCTTTCGGCGGCCTGTGGCAGCGAGGGCAACGGCACAGATCCCGCGACCAACATGGGGCAGGGCGGGTCGGGAGGCAGTGAAGACTCGGCGGGCGCGGGCGGCCAGGGCGGTCCCGCAGCGCCCAACTTCGACGGCGGCATCAGCGGGCTGGCAGACAATCCCGTCGAGCAGCTGTTCGCCGATCCTCAACGGAACCCTCGGGACTTCCTGAGCACTGACGCCGAAAGCGCAGGAGGCTACACGGACGCTGCGAGCGCCTGCTACGCGAGCAACGACGCCTGCGGCGCATCGGACTGCGGTGCGTTTGCGTCGTGCTGTGTGAACACCGGGGCTTGCTGTGAGCTGATCTCCGACAACCCACCCCTGCCGGCGCTGCTCGATTTCCAGAGCTGCGCAGGACAGACCGTCAGCGGGTGCACCGAAGGCCTGGGGTCGAGCGCCGTCACGTTTGGCCAGCTCGAGCCAGTGCTCAACGACCGGGGGCTCGTGCCGAACGGAACCGCGACTGCCGAGGGCGGCGCGGTGATCGGTGACCTGATGAATCTCTTCTCCCAGCGAGTTGAGATCGACGTCCGGTTCTCGTTGCCGATCGGCTGCGGCGGCACCTGCCTCGAAAGCGCCGGCGTGGCGTTCACTGCCGCGGAGCCTGGTGTCTTCGTCAATGCGGAGGTGGGTTTGCTTCTGAGCGGGTCGCGCGAGCTGGTGAACCTGATGATCGGCAACGCGGTGGCAGACTCCTTCGATGCTGGCAGTGACAGCACGCGATGGCGGTTGGTTTTGTCGCCCCAGGGCTCGGCGCAAGTGTTCCGCGACGGCATCTCCCAAGGCACGTATTCCTTTGATGCAGCGGCCCTCGAACGAGCGCGTTTCGTGGCCTTCGGGCGCAACTTGAGCACCCCGTCCAACAGCGCGGCGATCGCCGTCATCGAGGTCGCGTCGTCGATCTGCGACAATCCTCGGGCCTGGAGCGAACGGCAGCCGGCCTCGATCACCCTCGGCGGCAGCGAGGTGCCGGGCCACGCTTTTGGAGGCGCACCGTCGATCGTGGATGACGGAGTGCGCAAGCGCATGGCCTACGAAGTCGACGGTGAAATCTTCGTCTCGGAACAAGAGGCGCCCGGCGAGTTCTTCCTTAGTGACTCGAGCCCTGCGCTCATCCCCACGGAGCCCTACGAAACCCTAGGCGTTGGCGACCCGGAGCTAGTGTGGGACGGAAACCTTTTGTTCCTCTTCTACACGGCGTGGGACCAGAACGGCGCGGGGAGCATCGCGGTGGCGGTGTCGAACCCGGACCCGCCGGTGTTCATGAAGAGCGAGGCTCCGAGCCTCGTGCCCTTGGGCGACGTCGTCTCTTACGATGCGCCGAGCGTGGTCTATCGCGATGGGCTCTGGCTGCTCGTCGTGCGGACGACTCTCTCGGGTGGTGCGACCGAGCTTCGCGCGTTCTACACGAGCGACCTCGACACGGGCTGGGCTCAGGTGATCAACGGCGGCCTCGAGCATTTGACCCGGGTCGACAGCGCCACCTCGGACGTCAGCGATCCGAGCTTGATCATCCACAACAGCGCCTACCAGCTCTACTACGCGCGACGCACCGGCACCCGCTGGTCGGTCGAGCTTGCGGTCTCGGACGAGCTGCTCCTGTGGCGGCCGATGGGAGACGTCCTCGGCGACAGCGACAAAGACTTCGACAGCCTCGGCGCGCGGAGCCCCGACGCGATCTCGCAGCCAGGCCGAATCGGCATCGTTTACTCGGGCCAAGACGGGGTCTCGTTCCGGCTCGGCACGGCCTCACGCGCTGCCCCTTCGGACAGCGCACTGAGCATCTTTTGACACGGCGCCGCTGGGCGCCGATGTTGAGGTGATGGCGTCTTCGGAGACCGAACCACCTCCCGCGCAGCCGAGCGCCAAGGCCCGGCGCCGGAGCAGTGTGTTCATCGCGGCATTCGTTTTGCTTCAATTTCTGATCCCGCTGAGCTACCTGTCGCGCGATGACGCCGCAGACGAGCGCTTCACGTGGCGGAGCTTGAACGCAGCCGCGGCGCCATCTTGCGAAACCAGCGCGTCACTCGAGCGGTTCGATGGTGAGCGCAAAGCTGTCTCGCTGCACAAGCTGATCCACCAAGACTGGGTTGACTACGTCGGTCAGGGTAGGCGCGCCGTGGTCGACGCGTTCCTGAAAAAGCAGTGCGAAGTGGAGGGCGTCCTGAAGGTCGAGCTCGTCAATCGCTGCGACGATGACCGCGGCACCCATGAGTACAGCCTTCGATGCGGCGGCGAACGGTCGCATGAAACCGTGAGGACCGCCGCGCGATGAAGCCGTTGGAACGGTACTGGTTCGGAGACGTGGTGCTGGCGCGGCCCTATTTGCTCCTGCGTTTCGTCCTCGCCCTCCTCGCGTTCGACACCTGGCTAAACATGATGCCTCAGGGGGCGAAGTACGGCGTAGGTGGGTTCAATGTTGCGCACTTCGCCTGGTTCGACAGCTTCGTTCCGAGTTCCGCGTTCTACCTTGGCGTGCTGGCTTTCACCGGGGTGCTCGCACTGAGCCAGGCGCTCTATCGCCCTCACCGCATCGCAATCGTGCTCATCGCAGCGGGCTACACACTCGGCTGGTCGTGCAGCCTTCTCGACTCGGTCCCGTACCATTACCTTCTGTCGCTCTACCTCCTGTGCTTCGCGTTCTTTCCGATGCTGAGCGCACGTGCTGCATTCTCAGGCTCGAACCGGGCGCCGCGAGGAAGCGTTGCGGCATACATCCTCTTGTGCGTAACCACCGCCATCGTGTACTTCTACGTCGCTGCATGGTCCGCAGCGCAGGGGCAGTCGTACTGGCTGCCGATGGTCTGCTGCGTCGCGTACCTGATCGTCAGCATGCAAGATCGTGCCGAGATGCCAGCACTTCGCATGGCGGCGCCACTCCTCGTAGCAGCGCCGCTCGCCTTTCACCTCTTGGCGCCCCAGCAAGGCTGGCTACCCCTCTACATGACCGGGATCGCACTGATCGTCTTCGCCCCCGCACAATGGGTCCACCCGTTTGGCCGGGCGCTGACCCGACCGGCGCGGAGCCTCGTCGAAGGGCGCTCCGAAGCGGGCACCGAAGCAGGCAGCACCGACGAGCGCGCCGCACGGGTGTTCTACGCGTCACTTGTCGGGCTCATCGTCGCCCCGATGGTAAGCATGTTCGTCGACCTGCCGGGCGTGAAGACCGGGTGCACGCTGACTGCAATTGCCATGCTGTTCGTGATGGGGCGGCAGCTCTACTTCACACCGCGCTGGCGCCCGCTCTGGCGTGTCGCCAGCCTCTTCGGCAGCTGTCTCGCGCTCTGGATCACGATGAGCGCGAGCGACGCCCGGCTCGACTACTACCGTGAAGGCGCCCTCGACGCGGACCGCCGTGGCGACCTCGACGCCGCGACGGTCTTCCACGAAAAGGCCGATCGATACGCCCCGTAGGATGATTCCCAACCATTCCGATCAAGAACGGGTCAATCTGGACGCTGGCTGCTAGTCTCCGCCTGCATGTTAACGGGTGACGGCTGGATCACGATCGCGGTGATCGTCGGGATGGTTGTCGTCATGGCCGCAAACGTGGCTGGGCCCGACCTGGTGTTAATCGCCGGCGTCACCGTCCTGCTCCTGACGGGCATCATCGAGCCGTCGGAGGCGTTCATCGGGTTTTCGAATCCTGCGGTCATCACCATTGCCGCGCTCTTCGTCGTCGCAGCCGGCGTGAAAGAGACCGGTGGCCTGGATCTAGCCGGACGCATCGTGCTCGGCCGCCCGCGATCCCTCGCCGGCGGTCAGCTTCGCATGATGTTCCCGGTGGCTGCGCTGTCGGCGTTCCTCAACAACACGCCGGTCGTCGCGATGTTCGTGCCGCTCGTCACCAACTGGGCGCGCCGCTGCCAGTTCAGCGTCTCGCTGATGCTGTTGCCGCTGTCGTACGCATCTATTCTTGGAGGGACCTGCACTCTCATCGGAACGAGCACGAACCTGGTGGTCGCAGGTCTAGCCCATGAGTGGGACCCGACGGTCCAGTTCGGAATCTTCGAAATCGCTCAGCTCGG
>CAXMRM010000227.1:0-4890 GCA_964196015.1 uncultured Myxococcota bacterium | reverse complement strand
CGGGGTTACGCAGCCATCATCGTCAACGACTTGCTCACGAACCCCACCATCAATCCTCCCACGATGTTGGCGCTTGGCGCGATTGCGCAGAACCTCGTGTCCGCGCTCGAGGGCGGCATTCCGGACAAAGCCCCGTTCGGTCTCGAGCGCATCGACTGGGATCCGGAAACACGAACCTGCTCCACGGTCTGGGCCAACTCGGAGATCAGCGTGCCAAACGGAATCCCGAGCATCAGCGAAGCATCCAGTCTCGTGTACGGGACGGGCCAGCGCGAGGGTCAATGGGGTCTCGAGGGTCTCGACTTCGAAACTGGCGCGTCGCGCGTGTGGGCTCCGGCGGGTCCAGGTACTTGCCCTGGGGACTCCACAGGTATTGCGGCAGCCCTTCCGGGCGTGTCCGACGTCCTCGAGCAGGTTCCCGACTCTTGCGAGAACTCCGTCTACGCAGCGACGACCGTAGGCCCGGATGGCATGGTGTACCAGGGCACCCTGAACGGCATGACTCGCTATGTTCCAGCGGCGACCGAGCCGTTTTCGCCAAGTGTGCAGGCCGCTGCCGGCATCGACCAAGCCTTAGATCTACTGACGCGCTCGGAATCGGATGCGGCGAGCAGCATCAGTGAACGCGACTACCTGCGCCGTGCACTGGTGCAACTGGTCGCTACGCAGACGGTCGCCCTAGACGCGGAGCTCGACGAGACCGCGACGGCTACAGTGGCCGCGATGGAGTCACTCGATGCCGCGGTTACCGCCCTCGATGCGGGCGAGCCGCATGACGCCCATGTGCAGGCAGCACGCGACGTGTTGAGCTCGCTCTAGTAGGCCGCGCCGTCAGTTGTTGACCGGTGCGCCGTCGTCGATCCACTGACGAATAACGTCGATGTTCGGCTGGCACAGGCCGTCGGGGTCGAGCTGTGGCATCCGTGTCGTGTCAACGGCGATGTCGACGCCCAATAGTTTGTTCATGAGATACGAAGCGTCGCTATCACCGGCAGCAACGCGTAGGCTCGCGGGGGCTTGCACCGAGTCGACGTCGATGAGACTCGCCTGCGATGCGCTCAGGGAGCTCAGGTCCAGCATTTCCGCTGGCAGATTGTCATCGTGGCACGTGCTCGCCGTGCAGCTGACCGTGAAGATGCCAGTTTGAATCGACGTGAGGGTAGGCTCGACTTCGTCGATGCACACGCCGTCGCATTCCACTTTGCCGCTGGGGCATCCGCTGCCGCCACTGCTGTCACTGTCGCCACAGCCGACCATCCACAAGCCCATGCTGCAGAGCACGGACAGCCCAAGAGCAAATTTCTTCATGGGAGGCGTATAGTTTCTGCAGAGGCGCGCGTAAAGACCTTACGCTCCGCCTGCCGCGTGTTTGGCAACCAGATGCCCGCAGCGGGCCGCCCCCGGATGGCTTGCTTCGGTCGGTGGCCCCTCATACCCTCTGCCCCGGAGGCGCACATGCGTGATAGGTCGTGGGTCCGTAGAGTCGCTGCGTTACTTGCATGCTTCGCAGCGTTTGGATGCGAGTCGAGTGAAAAACAAGTGCAGGACGTCTTCGTCGCGTCTCCGAGCGGCGACGTGCGCATGACAGTGGCTACCGACGCCGAAGGACGCATGACGTATACGGTCACGCGAGACGGGCAGTTGGTGATCGAGTCGAGCCCCCTCGGCTTGGTGTCGACCACGCACGATCTCAGCGGCGGCGTGACGATGACGAGCAGTTCCGGCCGCGCGGTCGACGAAACCTACACGATGCTCGTCGGCAAGCGAAGCCAACGCGAAGTCGTCGGCAGCGCAATCACCGTGCCCCTACGCGCCGCGAACGGCGCCCGGGCCGAGCTCATCATGAGAGCGCACGAGGACGGCGTTGCGTTTCGTTATCACCTGCTCGGTGAAGGCATGTCGCAAGTCACGGACGAATCGACCGGCTTCACCATTCCGTCCGGGGCGCGCGCGCTTCTTCGGCCGTACGACGGGGGCGACATCGCCTACATCTTCACTGCGGGCGCGTACGAACAGCCTGCCGAGATCCTTGCCCTCGGCGCATCGACGGAGGTGACGGGCTTTGCGTTCCCCGCGCTCTTCGAGCTCGAAGAGGGCAGTCGCTATGTCATGGTGACCGAGTCGGATCTCGTGCGAAGCTACTGCGCGATGCGGCTCGATGAGATGCCCGAGGGCGGTCTCTATCGTCTTCGGTTCCCCGATGAGCGTGAGGGGAACGGCATCGGAGATGTGCTGCCAAGCGCGGAGCTTCCATTCATGACGCCTTGGCGCGTCATCACCATCGGAGATCTTTCGACCATCTTCGAGTCGACGCTCGTCGACGACTTGAGCCGGCCGTCGGTCGTGGAGAGCACCGAGTGGATCCGACCTGGTCGCGCGGCCTGGTCGTGGTTTAGCCAAGAGACAGGCACGCCGGAGCTTCAATCCGAGTACATCGACTTCGCCGGGGAGTACGGCTGGGACTACGTCTTGATCGACGCGAAGTGGGACCAATGGGACAACGCCGAGCAGGCCGTGCAAGATCTGGTTGCCCAAGCCGAGGCCGTCGGGGTGAAGCTCTTGCTTTGGTACAACTCCGGCGGAGAGCACAACCCCTTTCGCGGCGAAACACCGGTCGATCGCATGCTCGACCCGGCTGTCCGCCGCCCTGAAATGGAGAAGATCTCGAATTGGGGAATCGCCGGCATCAAGGTCGACTTCTTCGGCAGCGACAAGCAGGACCGCATCAACCAGTACATCGGCATCCTGGAAGACGCGAAGGACTACGAGCTTCTGGTGAACTTCCATGGAACGACGGCGCCTCGCGGCTGGCAGCGCACGTACCCACATCTGATGACGCACGAAGCGATCAATGGCGCTGAATACTACAAGCAAGGCGTCAATCTGCTCGGCGACCGCGCGCCGACCGCGATGATGAACGTGCACTCCGCGCTGCTGAGAAATGTCGTTGGCTCGATGGACTACACCCCGGTCGTCTTCGAAACCGCGCTGACCGAAAAGGAGCTTCCCTATGCGCACTCGCTTGCGTTGGCGGTCCTGTTCGAGTCTGGGATTCAGCATTTCGCGGACCGAGCTGACTCCAACACGGAGCTAGGGTACCGCGCGGTCTTTGGAGCATATCCTTACGTTGGCGACTTTATGTCGAGCGTTCCGGTGGCCTGGGACGACACGCGGTTGATCGAAGGAGACATCGACGATCATGTGATCCTGGCGCGTCGTCGGGGGACCGACTGGTATCTGGCCGGCATCCACGCCGTGGAGTCGTCAGTCGAGTACAGGTTCCCTTTGGATTTCTTGGATGAAGGGACGTACGAGCTCACGCTGATCGAGCAGGGCGAGTCCGCGGATGCCTTCGAGCGCAGCGTGCAGTCTGTCGAGGCCGGCGCTTCGGTGACGATCACCCTGTCCGCGAACGGCGGTTTCGTCGCCACTTTGAGCCCGCGGTGAGCTTGGGTTGCTGGGAACCGCCTCGGACGAAGGGGCATTGGTGCTGGGGGTGCTTGCTCGGCAAGCACAGCGCGACCTCGTCATCGAGGGCTACGAGATCAAGAAGGGGCAGACGATCACAATCAGTCACATCGCGGCAGGCCGTAACGCCAAGTACTACGACAAGCCGTTGGAGTTCCGGCCGGAGCGCTGGACCCGTGAGTTCGAACGGAGCTTGCCCCGTGGCGCGTACACGCCCTTCGCCGCCGGCCCACGCGTGTGCCTCGGCAAGCAGTTTGCGATGATGGAGATGCGGATGATCCTTGCGACGCTCCTTCAGCGTGTGGAGCCAACCCTCGCTGAAGGCTTCGAGCCCGACTTCGTCACCGAGCTCTCGATGCATCCAGGCGAGCGCGGCATGCAGACCGACCTGCTCTTCTACGAAGAGGTTCATGCTCCATGATCCCGCCGATCGAAGAGCAAAGCGTGCCCTTTCTCAGCACCGCGCAGATGGTTGAAGTCGATCGCGCAATGATCGAGGACTACGGGATCCTGCTCATTCAGATGATGGAGAATGCCGGGCGGAATCTCGCGCACCTGGCACGGCTGCGGTTCCTATCAGGTGAGCCGGGCGGAAAGCGGGTCGCGATCCTTGCTGGAGTGGGCGGCAATGGAGGGGGCGCCCTCGTCTGCGCACGCCGGCTGAGCAGCTGGGGCGCAGGCGTCGAGGTGTTCGTCACCAAACCCGAGGAAGAGCTCAGCGAGATCCCAAGACACCAACTCGGCATCATCAATCGGATGAACATCCCTTCGTGCATCGGCGCACCGTCCGCTGCGGCCAGCTTCGATCTCGTCGTCGACGGGATCATCGGATACAGCCTGGCAGGCCCTCCACGCGGCACTGCGGCAGAGATGATCCGCTGGGCGGGTGCCCAAACCACGCCAGTCCTTGCGCTCGACGTACCTTCCGGCGTGGACGCGGGCACCGGGTCTGTCTTCGACCCGGCGATCGACGCCACCGCCACGATGACCCTCGCTCTGCCAAAGGAAGGGCTTCGTGCGCAGTCGGTGCGAGCACATGTAGGCGAGCTCTATCTTGCCGACATCAGTGTGCCTCCGGAGCTGTACGCGGAGCCCGCTCTGCGCTTGCAAGTGCCGGCGCTCTTTTCGCAATCCGAGATCGTGCAGCTGGTCTGAGAGGAAGAGTCGCTTCAGGACTGACCCAGTCTATTCGGAGACGTTGCGCATGAGAATGACGCCGCCTAGCGAGCCGAGGTAGAGTGCGCCATCGGGGTGCATGTGCACCTGGCCCGCGATCGGGTTGAATGGCCTTCCGTCTCCGATGTAGGTGCGGAAGATCTCGTTGCCCGTTTCCCAGTCATGGGCGCCTAGGTAGAACAGGTCCGCGTCTTCGACGTCGGGGTCCGCGCCATAGCCCCAGATGACGCCGCTCTCGGTGGCGAG
>CAXMRM010000226.1:0-6188 GCA_964196015.1 uncultured Myxococcota bacterium | reverse complement strand
GCCGCGCCTCTGCCGTGCTGTCGTCTTGGCGCCTAATGCGCTTGGCGCCCCAGACGTCGGGCGCCGGGATCAAGGCGTGGGTGGTCGCGAGGAGGTAGCTCCCGGCAGCAAGGTAGGCCCAGCCGAACTTGTCCGCTTGGTCGTTGTCGTGCGCCGCGTCGACCGCAAGGTACGTCGTGACGCCACCCACCGCGAGCCAGAAGCCCATCCAGCCATACCGCCAGCGGGTCGCCTGCTTCTTGCCCTTCTGCATGTCGTCTTCGATATAGCGAATGCGGTAGCTCACTTCGTCATCGCTGAGCTCCTCAATGCAGCTGAACGCGTCCTGTGCGTTGGCCGCCCTCGGAGGGGCCAAGAGGTTGAAAGCAAGCGCACACGTGAGAAGCAGTGCGACGCGTCGGATTATAGAATTCGAGTTTTGATGATGTTCAGACACAACCTACCCCTGTTCGCCAGGTGGCCGGGATAGTACGCAAAACCTCCCCGAACTGCGACAGTGATTCGCATAATCAGACACTTTTTTCTAAGGTAGCATTCGCTGTGTCTTGTAGTGTTCCAGCCTGACTAGACGCGTTTTGGACGTCCCGCCGGGCCTCGGCACGGGGCGCGCTGCCTCGACGGACCGGATCGGGGCGTTATGCTGGGGCCGTGGATAGCGTTCTTTTCAAGGTCCTTATTACAGTCGCCGCGCTGTCGGTGCTGATTATCATTCACGAAGGGGGGCACTATCTGGCCGCCCGGGCATTCGGCATGCGGGTCTTGCGATACAGCATCGGGTTTGGCCCCACGCTGTTCCGCTACCAGCCCAAGGGCAGTCCTACGGTCTTCCAAGTCGCGGTGATTCCATTCCTCGCCTACGTGCAAATCGCGGGGATGAATCCGAACGAGGAAGTCGACCCCGACGACCCTGAGCTTTACCCGAACAAGACTCTGTTCGCCCGGGTGACGACCATTGCCGCAGGACCAATCGCCAACTACCTGACGGCGTCCGCGATCGTCTTTGCCCTCGGCGTCACCAACACCCTGCCACCGGTGCAGCCTGCCGAGCCAATGCAGGTGGGCCATGTGGTCCCCGATTCGCCAGCGGCGCAAGCCGGCCTTCAAGAAGGCGACGTCATTGTGATGGCGAACGGTCGAGAGATCCGCGACGTCTCCGAGCTGATCGACGCGACCACCCCGCGCGCAGGTGAGCCGACCGTCTACGTCATCGAACGCGAAGGCCAGGCACTGCCTGCGATCACCATCACCCCCGCGGACCATGACGGCCGGGGCCAAATCGGCGTCGGCGCCAAACTGATTCCGCTCTATGAAAACCTGGGCGCCTGGGACTCGGCGAAGCTGTCGATCGTGCTGCCTTATCAACTTACGATGGCGCAGCTGAACGGCCTCGCCGACTTGGTCATACAGCGCAGCACGGAAGGCATTGGCGGCCCCGTCATGATGGGCAAGATGGTCGCCGAAGCAGCGCAGGCCGGCCTTCCCGCTTTCCTCTGGATTTTAATGTTCATCTCCGTAGCCCTCGGGATGTTCAACCTCTTGCCATTCCCTGCACTCGACGGGGGTCGGCTGATCTTCCTCGGCTACGAGGCGATCACGCGCCGACGCGCGAACGAGCGGTTCGAGATGGCGGTGCACGCGTTCGGAATTGTGTTCCTGCTTGGAGTCATGATCCTCGTCACGTATCGTGACATCTTCGGCTAGGCGCTTGCCGCTGCACGTGGACCGAGTAGCTTCCCACAATGCATCCCGATGTGATCGTAGTCGGTGCCGGCTTGATGGGTTGCAGCGTCGCCTATCGGCTTGCCAAGGATGGGGTCAGCGTCTTGGTTCTCGAACGGAGCATCCCCGGGGCTGAAGCATCTTCCGCGGCGGCAGGGATTCTCGGACCCACGGTTGAATCGTTCGAGGACGCGTTGGCGCTTCAGCTCGGGCGACGAAGCCGGGAGCTTCATGCCGAGCTCTCGGACGAACTCGATGAGCTCTTTGGCGTCGACGTGGGGTTTCGGCGCTGTGGCGTCGTCAAAGTCGCCTTCAACGATGAGGAACTCGCGGCGCTCGATGCACAAGCTTCGAGCCTCGAGGTTCACGGTGTTCGCTGCGATCGCTGGAGCCCGGAGGACCTCAGGCAGGAAGAGCCGGCCGCCAATCCAGAAGCCGTGGGGGCTTTGAGTATTTCGGAGGACGCGCAGGTCGAGCCGAAGAAGCTGCTTTCGGCGGTGGCCCTGGGCGCCGAGCGCGATGGCGTGACGTTCCGCAGCGGCTCCACAGTGCGCGCGGTCCATGTCGAAGGCAACCGCGTGCGGGGCGTGCAGCTCGGTGACGAGGTGATCGAAGCGGAGCGAGTGCTCGTCGCGGCGGGCAGTTGGACGACACAGATTCCGGGGCTGCCGTTGGATTCCAAGACGATCTATCCGGTGCGCGGTCAAATGATCGCGACGCACACCCGCCCGCCGCTCTTCCGGCGCATCGTCTTTGGCGCCGGAGGCTACGTAGTCACCCGTCCGGACGGCCGGGTGCTTTGCGGCTCGACGATGGAGCGCGTTGGTTTCGAACGGGGGATCACGTTTGGAGGCATGGCCGATGTCATCGACAAAGCCACCCGGATCGCTCCCGCGCTACGCTCTGCTGCGATCGAAGAGCACTGGTCGAGCTTCCGCCCGGGAACACCCGACGGACTGCCCCTGGTCGGCGAAACCCGAATCGAGGGCTTGTTTCTGGCGAGCGGACACTATCGGAACGGGATCCTGCTTGCCCCACTGACTGCGGAGCTGATCGCCGACGCCATGGCCGGCAAACCCTCGTCGAGAGAGGCCCAAGCGCTCTCCCCGCGCAGGTTCGAGGAGCAGGCCCGGTGACTGCGGTGTCCGAGCAAAGGCTCACCGCGAACGGCCTTCGACATCACGTCATCCGCTGGGGCGACCGTCCGGTAGACGTCGTGTGTTGCCACGGCTTCCTCGACATCGGCTGGAGCTTCGACGCCGTCGCGCGCGATCTCGTCGCGGCGGGGCACGGCGTAGCATCGTTCGATTGGCGAGGTCACGGCCAAACGGAATGGATCGGCGCCGGCGGCTATTATCACTTCCCTGACTACGTCCTCGATCTCGAAGAGCTGCTGCCACAGCTCAGCGACCAGCCCGTCCATCTCGTCGGACAGTCGATGGGCGGATCGGCCTGTGCGATGTACGCGGCCGCCCGCTCAGACAAGCTACGCTCCTTGGCGCTGATCGAAGGCATCGGGCCTCCCGAGATGGAACCACATGACCCGGCCACGCGGTTGCGCGCCTGGCTCGACGGCGTCGCCAAGGTCCGGAGCAAGACCCCGCGGCCGATGGACGACGAACGATCCGCGTTGATGCGAATGCGCGTTCAGAACCCGGATCTCACCGAACAGCTCGGCTTGTTTCTCGCGAGCAAAAGCACGAAGAGCGTGGACGGCGGACTCCAATGGACGTTCGATCCACTGCACAAGACCGGGTCGCCCCGCCCTTTCCAAGCCGATGCGTTCGCCGAGCTCCTCGAGGCAATCTCCACCCCTACCCTCGTCATCGCCGGCGCGCGAGGTTTCCGTCTCCAAGACGAGCAGGATCGGATCGCCAAGATCAGACGCCATCGCTTCGTCGAAATCCCGGATGTCGGACACATGATTCACTGGTTCAAGCCCCAGGCCCTCGCCTCCGAGCTAGCCGGATTCTTTGCTGAGTGCGGGCCTTGACCGGGTCATGGGCTCGTGAAACGCTGCCGGCCCATGCGACGGATTGTGTTGGTTTCCCTCGTTCTTGTCGGCGCGTTTGCCATGCAGGCGTCGGCCGAAGAAACGCCCCCGAGCGCCGACGAGCCTCGCCGCGCGAAGGTCTTCGCGACCGTCGGTAGTGAGACGATCACGGTTGGCGAGCTCGAGGACCGGATCAACGCGCGCTCCCCGTACGCCCGCAAACGATTCGCGGAACCAGCAGTGCTCAAGCAGTTTGCCGACAGCGAGGTTCAGAATGAGCTGTTTTACCGGGGCGCGGAGAAGCTCGGATACGCGAAGGACCCGGATGTCGTGAAGTTCCTCGATCAGACGCTGATTCAGCTGTTCGTTCGCAAGGAATTCGAGGAGGCCGTGACGCCCAACGGCGTCCCTGAAGAAGATGTCGCGAAGTACTACGCAGAGCACCCCGACGAGTTCCGTCGACCCGAGATGCGCCGCGCAAGGCACATCCTCGTCGCCAGCAAGGAAAAGGCCGAGGGTACCCTCGCGCAGCTCGAGTCCGACAAGAGCACAACGTTCCGCGCGTTGGCCAAGCAGAAGAGCCTCGACACCGAAACCAAGCTTCGTGGAGGGGACCTCCTCTACTTCACCGAAGACGGAAACCTCGTGGGCAAGCAGGACGGCGAGGCGGTCAACCTCACGCTAGCGACGACCGCGTTCCAGCTCCAGAAAACCGGCGACCTGAGCAAGCCAGTCGACCTCGGTGACGGGAAGTGGAGCGTGCTCGAACTGACCGGTATTCGCCCGGAGAGAGTCCAAACCCTGGAGCAGGCAAGTGGCGGAATCCGTCGCAAGCTCTGGCAGGAGGAACGCGAAGCCGCGCTCGAGAAGCTGATGACCGATCTGCGCGCCGAGCTGAAGCCAGAAGTCTACCCCGAGCGGCTGGACGCGATCGTCCTGCCGCCTCCGAGCGAGCCGATCGAGCCCCCGCACCAGTAGAAAGCACGGCTGGCTCTGAGGGCTTGCCAATTCACTGGGCTCCGGTTACTAAATGAACGTTCATTCATTTTCGGAGCAAGAGAGCTATGTCGTCTACATTCCAGCCCTTTAAGGAAGAGCATCAGATCTTCCGCCAGCAAGTTCGGGCCTTCGTCGAGAACGAGCTCACGCCCAACGTCGACCAGTGGGAAGAGGAAAAGCTCTTCCCCAACTCGGTGTTCAAGCGGGCCGGCGAGCTCGGGATCCTCGGTGCGCACTACCCAGAAGACGTCGGCGGTGGCGGCGGCGACTTCTGGATGAGCGTGGTCAAGTCCGAAGAGCTTGCCCGCTGTGGCTCGGCGGGTGTGACCATGGGCCTGTTGGTCCAGGCGGACATGGCGACGCCGGTTATCAACGATCTCGGCTCACGCGAGGTGAAAGACGAGTTCCTGGCTCCTGCGATTCGTGGCGACAAAATCGCGGCGCTTGGTGTTAGTGAGCCTGGCGCAGGCTCGGACGTAGCCGGACTTCGAACCACCGCGCGCTCGGACGGCGACGACTACATCATCAACGGTTCGAAGACATACATCACCAACGGCACGCGGGCGGACTTCGTTACCCTCATGGTCAAGACCGATCCCGATGCGGGCCATAGCGGCATCTCGATCGTCGTGTGCCCGACAGACGTGAAAGGCTTCAGCATCTCGAAGAAGCTCGAGAAGGCCGGCAACTGGGCGAGCGACACGGCCGAGCTGTTCTTCGAAGATGTGCGCGTTCCGAAGCGCTACCTTCTCGGGCAGGAGGGAATGGGCTTCGTGTATCTCATGCAGAACTTCCAGTCGGAGCGTTTGGTTGGCTGCGTGAGCGGGCTTTCAGGCTCGAAGATGGCGCTCGACCGTTCGGTGCAGTTCGGCCGCGAGCGCGTTGCATTTGGAAAGCCGCTGATCAAGCGCGAGTACTGGCAGCAGAAGTTCGTCGACCTGTACACGAAGTACGAAGCCGGCAAGGCACTCACCTACAACGCCTGCGCGGCGTACAACGAGGAAAAGTTCGTGAACGAGGGAGCGCTCTCAATGGAGACAACGCGAATCGTGTCGATGGCCAAAGCCTACGTGGGCGACGTGACCGCGGAGATCATGGATCAATGCCTGCAGTTCCACGGTGGAATGGGCTACCTCGAAGACCTTTGGGTCGCCCGCGCCTGGCGAGACGCCCGCCTCTTCCGCATCGGCGGCGGAGCCACCGAGGTAATGCGGTACGCGGTCGCGAAGATCATGGGGTTCTGAGCGCGAAGCCCGAAGCCCCGTGAGCGCCGCAGGGCGGCGACTTTGTGGGGTGGCAGTGCCGATACGGCATTAGTTGACGGGGGGCGGCGGGACACGCAGGCTTCCTTCGTGAAGTGGCTTGTGCTCTTGTCCCTTTGCGTCATCGGGTGCGCTGATGACGCCGTCCCGCCCACCGTCTCCGGTATCGGAGACGGCGACGTCCTCGTTGGGATCGGTGGAGGCTCCGATGGCGT
>CAXMRM010000225.1:0-5027 GCA_964196015.1 uncultured Myxococcota bacterium | reverse complement strand
GGCTCAGCTCGGCGTGTGCAGCGTGTAGCGCTCTGTGGAGTCGCACTTTGACGATTCTCCACGCGACCGCGACGAGGAATAGAGCGAGAAGAACACCAACGAGCCAGGCGAAGTAGGCCGAGGCTCCCTCAATGAGCCATTGCACCTCAGCATGGAACACCCCGCCGGCCAGGACGTACAGCGTGCTCCACAACACGAGGGCCATAGCGTCAAACAGCAGGAAGCGGCGGTACCCAAACCCGGCAAGCCCCGCGGCAAACGCGGGGACACTCCCGCCAGCCGGAATGAACTTGGCGACGATGAGAAATTTCGCACCACTTTTTCGCATACGCTCGCGAAACGAGAGCACGCAGACGTTGGGATTCGAAGACAGCCCGCACGCGATGGCGAGCAGGCGCTGACCCCGCCAGCGGGCAAGACCGAACCAAATCGATTCGCCGACGAGGGCGCCGCTGGCGACCAATCCGATGGCGACAATCGGATTGACTGTGCCATCGACGGACGCAGCCCCGACCACCATCAGCACCGGGGCGGCGGCGATGGGCACTCCCAAGAACTCCACCATTCCCAGAAGGAAGAGCATCGGATAGCCATAGCTCTGAAGCAGTGCCGTAATGTATTCCATGTCGCGACGTCCGGTATACGCGCACTGTCCAAATTAGTAACGCACCGTCGCGAACCGCTCCGCCAACCGCCGTGCCTCGACGATGTTGTCTTCGATGGAGCAGTAGGTCCATGCGCCGTAGCGGCCGATGGAGTGGACATCTTGGGCGGCCAGCGCCCGCTTCTTGGCCTTGGCTTCGTGGTTCGACTTCGTCGTGACGTGCACGTACGCAGGGTCCAGCAAGATATCATGCGAAGCGACGAGGGCTTGGTTGGTCAGGACGCCGCAGGTTTGCAGGTCGGCCAAGACCCGCGCCTTCATGGCGCCGCGGTCGTCCTCGGAGAGTTCGGCGTCCCACGGCAGCCCCACCTCGACGTATAGGCTCATTCGGTCCGCGCCGAAGATATTGTCGTAGAAACCGACTCGGTAGAACGAGATGTCTCGCTGGGGGTAGTAGATCCAGTGCACTCCCGTCGGACCCTTGCTGTCGAATCCGAGGTTGAAGACCTGTACCTTGTTGTGGCTGAAGACGGCTGAGTCGTAGGCGAGGCCGCACATGTCGAGCAGCCTGACCAGCGGTGCACTGCTGACGAGGACGTCGTACTGAATCTGGCGTTTCGTCGTGGTGGCTACCTTGGCTTCGAGGTCGATCCGGATGACGCGTTCCCCCAACGCAATTCGGTCGCCGCGTACCCCTTGGGCGAGCGCCTCGATGTATTGAATCGCCCCGCCCTCCGGATAGGTAAACGTGGCGTTATAACCGTCGTTCGCGGGCGAATCCCCGTTCCGCAGAATCTCCTCGACGCTGGCGTGCGGAAAGAAGCGCCCCATTGCGTCGGCATCGAGGGCCGTCAAGTTCAATGCGTAGAGCTTTTCGTTGTATGGAATCAGGAATTTCTCGGCGATGCCGCGGCCGTAGCGCGCATAGAGCATATCCTTGAAGTTTCCTCCCTTCTCTTTGGGCCGGCCCCGGAGGTCGCGAACGCATTGTTCGTACTCCGCCTCCGGCAGCTGATGGATGTTCTTCTGCAACGGGAAGTCGATGAACCGGTCCGCGTACCAAATCCGGCTGTCGCGTTCGACGCGAAGGACGCGCTGGCCGCCCATACGCTCCACCAAATACTGCTCGATCTCCGGGTGCCTAAAGTGAAAAAAATGCCCCGAGTAATCCCAGACGAAGCCATCGCGCTTGATGGTTCGGCAGTAACCGCCGATCTCGTCTTCGGCTTCCACGACCAGGTACTCGTCGGCGCGTAGCCAATCGGCGAACGCGAGGCCGCTGACGCCCGCTCCGACGATCAGGTAGCGCGTGCGCTCCACGCTAGGGGCTTACCATATCGGGGGCGGTGTTTGCGAACCCACGGACGACGCGAATGCCCTCGTCGACCCGGCGGCCGAGGGCGACCGGTTCGCCGTCTGGCGCAAAGAGCGCCAGCGATTCATCCGGCAATACGTCTCGCCACGCCTCGCCCACGACAACCTCGGGCCCAATCCGTCGGCCGTGGCGCGCGTGCGAGACCCCTTCGTCGCTCAGTTCGACGCGTGTCAGCGCGCCGCAAGCTTCCTTCAGGGGGATCAACCGCTGCTCAATGGCCTCGGCGGTCATCTGGTCGCCGTATAGGCCAGCGTCTATCGAGAACGCGCCACTTGCCGTCCGGCGCAACACCTTCACGTGCCCGAGCGTCCCAAGCGCCCGTGCGACGTCTCGCGCCAGCGACCGTACGTAGAAACCCTTGCCGCAATGAAGGCTCAGCCGTAGCGCCGCCTGGCTGACCTCGTCGACCGTCGCCTCGTAGAGGTCCACCTCGCGCACCGGCGCTTCGACGTCTTCACCTCGGCGCATGCGGCGGTGAAGGGGAGTGCCGCCCACCTTGATGGCGCTCAGCTTGGGCGCCTCTTGCGGATGGCGCCCTATGAACGGTAGCAGCGCTCCTTCCACCATCGCCGAATCGAGCGGCGGCACCTCCGCGGTTTCGGTCACCTCGCCGTCCGCGTCGAGAGAGTCGGTCTCCGCACCCAACGCGATGGTCACCTCGTATCGCTTGTCGTCCGACTGAAGATGCGAAACGAGCTTCGTGGCCTCCCCGACCGCAACGACCAACACCCCGGTCGCCAGCGGGTCGAGCGTGCCGGCATGTCCGACCGAGCGCTGGCGCAACGCCTTCCGGACACGCTGCACGACGTCGTGTGACGTGCACCCCGTCGGCTTGTCGACGATCAGAAGGCCGTTCATCCGAAGTACTTGGCGAGTTCCGCCCGCAACCGTTCTTCGGCTTGATCGAGCGTGACGTCGAGCTGCGTCGCCGCGGCGGCACGATGCCCGCCCCCGTTGAGCGCCGCCGCGATCACGGATACGTCGGCGTCGCCGCGCGAGCGAAGGCTGATCTTGGTCTCTAGGCGAGTGCCACCCGCCTCCGGTACCGGCCATTCCCAGAGCAACGCCCCGATCTCGACGCCCTTGACCCGCCGCGCATAAGTGACCATGCCCTCGACCATGTCGTCGTTGGCGCGGCAGATCTCGAGCATCTCGCGGGTCACTCGCATGATCGCCACGCGGCCGTCGAATGTGGTTTCGAGCGTCGCGATGATCGACGAGAGCAAGCGGAGCCGCGCCGGCTCCCAGCGCTCGAACAACTGATAGGCCACGTGCCAGGGGTCGGCCCCTTCTTCGATGAGCCGCGCACCCAAGCGCAAGGTCGCCGGCTTCGTGGTCGCATAACGGAAGCCACCCGTATCTGACACGATGGCCGCGTACAGCGGCGTCGCGGACCCTTCCGGAAGCGACTCGAGGCCGAGTTCCTCGATCAGGCGCACGACGACCTCACCTGTCGCGGCCGCATCGGTGTCTCGGACGACGATGTCGCCCACGTCGTCGTGAGCGTGATGGTGGTCGACGATCACGACGGGACCAGTGACTTCGGGGCCGGGAAACCCTGGCGGTAAGAGGGCCTTTGCGGCAATGTCCATGACCCACGTCGCATCAAATCGCGCGCCCTCGGGGACCTCGGCAAGACCCTGCTCGCCGTCCATCAAGAAGAGGAGCGAGTCGGGGATCGATTCGGGCATGAACAGTGTTGCGTCTTTGCCAATCGCGCGAAGCGTCTTGATGAGCCCCAGCGCCGAACCCAGCGAATCCGCATCGGGGCGCCGATGGCAGGCGACCAAAAAGCGCTCCCCGTTGCGCGCCACTTCGAGTGCTTTGCTGATCACTTTGATCCCTCCGACCCGGCGTCCGGATCCTCGCGAATCTCCTCCAGGATGGATTCGATCCGAAGCGCCGAATCCACGACGTCGTCCCAGTAGAACTCCAGCTTCGGCACGTGGCGAAGCTGCAACAGCTGCCCGATCTCCCGGCGAAGGAACCCGCTCGCGCGGTCGAGCGCGTCGACGACCGCGTCCTGGCGGCTAGGGTCGATCTCCTCGAGCACGCGCACGTACACGCGGGCGATGCTCAAGTCGTCCGTCATCCGCACGACCGAGACCACCACATCTCTAGCCGCAGGGTCGCGCACGCTTCCGCGAAGCAAGAGCTCCATTAGCTCACTCCGGATGCGCTCCGAGACGCGGTCTGCCCTTCGAAAGCCCTTCTGTGCCATCGCTCAGCCCGTCCAATCCACGAGCTCGCCCAAAGAAACCAATTCCGTCGAGCGATCCAACACGACCGCATCCGCCGACCCTTCGACGAACTCCGCGATCGAATCGAGCATCGAGTTTGCGTGACGACGGTCGCCGGATACGACGGCAAAGCCGAGCAAGGCTCGCCGATGTGCGTCTTGTTGCCCGACCTCCGCCACCGAAACGTTGAAACGATTGGCGGTCCGATCGAGCACTTTGCGCACAATCGACCGTTTGGCCTTCAGCGAGGCCACACCCGGCAACGAAAGCGAAATCTGGCAAACGCCAACGATCATGTTCGGAACTCTCGGCGCTCAGCTCATTCGAGTGTCGCCTCGACCTGTTTCTCTTCGTAGCACTCGATGATGTCTTGCTCTTTGACGTCGTTGAAGCCTTGAAGGCCGATGCCGCACTCCATGCCGGATTGCACCTCTTTGGTGTCTTCCTTGAAGCGGCGGAGCGAGCCCATCGGGCCCTCCCAGACGACCACGCCATCGCGCACGAGCCGAGCGCGCGCACCGCGGTTGATCTTGCCTTCGAGGACCATGCAGCCCGCAATGGTGCCGATCTTCGGGATGCCGAACGTCTGCCGAACCTCCGCCTTGCCGAGATCCTCCTGGACGATTTTCGGCGCGAGGAGACCCTTCATCGCGGCCTTCACGTCATCGATGGCCTCGTAGATGACGTTGTAGGCTCGAATCTCGACGCCCTCTTTCTTGGCGGTCGACGAAGCCTTGCCCTGCGGCCGCACGTTGAAGCCGAGGACGATGGCCTGCGACGCACTCGCGAGCATGACGTCGTTCTCGGT
>CAXMRM010000224.1:0-6755 GCA_964196015.1 uncultured Myxococcota bacterium | reverse complement strand
CGCGCCCGGCGAGACCCTGATCTTCTGGGCGTTCAACGGCCCATACGCATTGGTGCCGATCTTGCTCGGTGTGCGGATGTGGAAGCCAAACCCCTTCGGCGCACAATGAGTGCGTCTAGGTGACCGCGTTTCATCGACGCTACGGGCCGTGGGCCGTCGTTGCAGGCGCCTCTGAGGGCCTTGGCGCGTCGTTTTCGCGCAGGCGCGCCTGACTTCGTCGACGGGCTGAAGAACGCGACGGCGAATCTCGACGTGGGCTTGGTGATCTACAACGCGGCGTACTCACCGGTCGGGGAATTTCTTGCCCATCCCGTCGAAGATCACCTCAAGGCCGTCGACGTCAACGTGCGTGGTCCCTTGCGGGTGTCGCACTATTTCGGTCAGCGCTTTGCGGCACGCGGCCGGGGCGGAATCATCCTGATGTCATCGATGAGCGGCATCCAGGGTACCGCTATGGTCGCGAACTACGCTGCGACCAAGGCGTATGACACGGTGCTCGCCGAAGGGCTGTGGTACGAGCTCGGCAAGAAGGGGGTGGACGTCCTGGCTTGCGTGGCCGGGGCGACCCTCACGCCGAGCTACGAACAATCCACGGATCGGATTCCGAACCGTTGGCTTACTCGCCCCATGCAACCCGATGATGTGACCGAGCAGGCTCTTCGCGACCTTGGGCAGCGGCCTCGGGGCGTTTCAGGGCGACGCAACGGTTTTGCGGCTGCGCTTTTGGGGAGGCTCCTGTCGCGTCGAGCCGCTATTCGCATGGTAAGCAAAGAGACCGAAGCCATGTTTGGCTGAGTCGCGAACTTAGGAGTTGTTCATGAAACCGCCAGCTGCACCGAACAGGGGTGGCGGATAGACAGGACGTGGCTGGGTAGAACTGCGAGTACCAGCGGCGAAGCTGGTGAATATCGCGAAACACCACCCACTGATTGCCCGCGCACCGCACGAACTGCGGGCGGTTGACGAAATCGATCGAGCGACCGACGACGTACCAAGCCTCGGGATACGGCGGCGGATAGCTTGCCTCCCGTACCGACTCGACGAGCGGATCCAAATCCTTGCGGCCAAGTCGCCTGGTTGCTGCACGCAGCGGAGCCTGGACGCCCCCGGCGATCATTTCGCCGGCCGTCGGGCCAGGAAGAAGTAGTTGGGTGTGAAGATCCCGGCCTCGCCGCCCGCGATCAACGCCTCGGCAGCCGCGCCGAGCATCTTGCTGACTTCGGTCGAGCCCTTCGGGGCAATCCGAAGCGCTTCCACGGTCCGGATCAGTCGTCGCGCGAGGAAGCGACCGACACGGCCTCGACGCACAGCAAGCGGGCTGCTCGTTTCGCCTACGAGTGGCAGATACCAGGGGGTCTCGGGGTCACAGTCCTCCGCCGTGTCGTGACTCTCGATCACCTCGAACCCAGCAGCGCGAAGCGCCTCGATCGTCTCGGGAATCGTGGCGATGTCCGGAAGACTGTCTCCCTCCTCGATGCCCTTCTTGATGCGCTGATGTTCCGCGCTGTTCGGGTCGAACGCGTCGGTCATGCACCACTCATACGCAGCAAACAGACCGCCGGGCTTCACCGTGCGGTAGATCTCCTTGAACACTCCCACCTTGTCAGGCGCGTGGCAGGTGGCCTCAAACGCGTAGGCGGCGTCATAGGTGCCGTCCGCTACTTCGAGGTTCATGAAATCGCCCTTGAAGCCAGAGCACTGTTCGGCGAGACCAGCCGCCTTGTTGTAGTCACGCACCTTGGTGAGCTGGTAGTCGTTGTTGTTGACGCCTTCGATCGTTGCCCCGGATAGACGGGCGATGCTGCGCATGGGTCCGCCGACGCCACAGCCGACGTCGAGCACCTTCATTCCCGGCGCGAGGCCGAGCTTGAGGGCGAAAAAATGCTCCGAACGCGCGAGCGACGAGTCGAACGACTCGCCGTTGAAGCGAGGGGCGAAGTGAAACGACTTGGCCCAGCCGTGCTCGTAGAAATCGGTGACGAGGTCGTAGTAGTGATTGATCATCGTCGTGTAGCCGGCCTTGCGCGCCTCCACGTCGCCACCGTTGGACTCGTCATGGAAGTCCAGGTACTCGCCGATCGCTCCGCGTACCCGACCACGTGTTCGCTCGTCCGAATAGAACCGATTCACTGCTTGCTCTTGCATGACACCCCTCTGTAGTGAGGGGCTCCGATAACACGAATCGATCCGCGCAACACGGCCGAATTGACCGCTGCGGGCATGCATGAAGTAGACGAGTCGTAAAGTTGTCGCTCGCTAAACCGTCCACCCATTCGGCGGGACCGTTCACCTGCACAACGCGTCGGCTGACGACTCAGGGGACACGCGACCGACACTACAAAAAAATCTGCGCGTGTCCCCTACGAACTCCGATTGCGGGACGGGACGCCCTTTTTTGGGGACAAAGGCATGGGGCTTGACGCATCGATTGCGCCTGGTCGCAAAGCAAGGTCAGAATCGCCCCACGATGACGTCGACGCCGTTTCATGCACGCTGGTCCCCCCTCGAGCTCCGTCTCTCGCTCGATGAAGCGCAGAACCCCGATGCGATGCGCGCGCTTGCAGCGAAGAAGTTGGCCGTGCCGGTCGAGGACCTTCCAGAGCTTCATGTATTGCGGCGCGCGATCGACGCGCGCGGGAAGGGGACCTGTTTTCACGTCTTGCTCGGTGTCGGGCCTGCGACGCCTGCGGACGAGTGGGCCCTCCCGCACCCACGAGAAGTTCGCCCTCCTGCGCGGGTCGTGATTGTGGGCGCGGGCCCTGCGGGGTTGTTCTGCGCGTATGACTTGGCGCGTCAGGGCATCGCCAGCCGTATCATCGACCGTGGCAAACGGGTTCAGCCTCGACGCCGTGACATCGCGCTCCTCAACCGAGAGGGGCGGGTCGACCCCGACAGCAATTACTGTTTCGGCGAAGGCGGGGCAGGGACTTATAGCGACGGAAAACTTTACACGAGGGCGCACAAAAGAGGCTCCGTTCGCGATGTGCTCGAGATTCTCGCGCTGCACGGTGCCCCCTCAAGCATTCTGGAGGACGCGCGGCCGCACATCGGGAGCAACAAGTTGCCGAAGGTCGTTACGGCTTTGCGTGAACGGCTGGAGGGTGTGGGCGTGGAGTTCCATTTTGAGGCCAAGCTCGAACGCATCATCGTGGAGCGCCGCGGCGGTGAACGCCGAGTGAGCGGTGTCGAGCTCGCGGACGGGCGTTCGTTTGAAGCGGATGCCGTAGTGCTCGCGACCGGGCATTCGGCACGAGATGTTTTCGATATGCTGCACGAGATGAACATCGTCTTGGAGCCGAAGGCATTTGCGATGGGCGTTCGGGTCGAGCACCCGCAGGCGCTGATCAACAAGATTCAGTACGGGCGCGACGCGGGCCATGCTGCGCTTCCGAGCGCATACTATCGGCTTGCGGCGACCGTCGAGGAGCGTGGTGTGTTCACTTTTTGCATGTGCCCGGGCGGTTGGATCGTCCCGGCAACGACCGAGCCTGGTGCGCAAGTCGTCAACGGCATGAGTTTGTCGAAGCGCGATTCGCCCTTCGCGAACTCCGGAATCGTCGCAGCAATCGAACCCGAGGATTGGCAAGCTCAGGGATTCGATGGACCTCTGGGAGGCGTGCGCTTTCAACGGCAAGTCGAACGGGCCGCCTATGAGGCCGGTGGTGGCGACCTCCGCGCGCCCGCGACCATGATGAAGGACTTCGTCGCGCGACGAGGCTCGAGCCGTGCTCCAAAGAGCAGTTATCGACCAGGGCTTACGGCGACGAGTCTCGATGAGGTGCTCGACTGCACGGGGGTGCGCATCTCGGAGCACTTGCGCGCGGGGATCGACCGCTTCGCCCGCCGCATGCCGGGATTTCTCAGCAGTGAAGCGGTCCTCGTGGGCGTCGAGTCGCGGACGAGCTCTCCGGTACGCATCCCTCGCACGGACGACACACTCGAATCGCCTGACGTTCGCGGGCTGTATCCGTCGGGGGAAGGCGCCGGCTATGCAGGTGGAATCGTCAGTGCGGCGCTTGACGGCAAGCGCGTCGCCGCCGTGCTAGGCTGCGGCGAAACAGAGAGGTAACGATGGTTCCGGACGAGAGTGTGGCGTACGCCATTGCGACTTGGGCTCGCTTCAATGCGAATGTTTCCGATGATCTGCTTCGTGCGCTGTCGGCGGCGTTCGCGTTGGTGGCCGTCGCGGACGGGGAGCTTGCGAGCTCCGAGGTCGACGCGTTTGTCGAGTTGCTGCGGAGCAAGGCGGACGTCTTTTGCGGTATCGACTTCAACGAGCTCGAGATTGCTTTTCGGGACCTGACCGATGCCTTGATCGCTGACCCGGAAGATGGTCGCCCGCGCGCGCTCGACTGCATCACTCGCGTGAAGGGAGACCCCGGCCAATGCGAGCTAGTCCGCAGTGGGGCTGCGATTGCTCTCGCTGCCGACGGCCGGGCACGGGCGCCTGAGGAAGCCGCCATGCAAACGATCTGCATCGCTCTTGGCCTGCAAATCCCGGTCTGATCGGGGCGCAGAGAGCCGCGCTGATACGCTCGCTGCCGCCTAGATCGGCGGCGGGCGCGACCAAGAGGACGCCGTAGGGGCGGACTCGGTCAGACTGCCACGCAGCGTGGTTGTGCAGGTTCCCCGAAGCTTGACCCGGTCGCCCGCAAGCTCGACCGCGAGTTCACCGCCACGTGCAGACAATTGCTGGGCGCTCAATTGCGTCTTGTCGAGTCGGCGTGCCCAGAATGGAGTGAGGGAACAATGCGCTGAGCCCGTAACGGGATCCTCGTCGATCCCGACTCGTGGTGCGAAGAACCGTGAGACGAAGTCGACGTCGGCCTGCGCCGCGGACGCGGTGATGATCACTCCGCGCGTTTCGACCGCGGCTAGGGCGTCGAAGCGCGGCGCGCAAGCTCTCACCTCTGCCTCGTCGGCGAGCAGCACGACATAGTCCTCGAGGTCGCGACCGATCCAGGTCGGCGTGACGCCGAGCGCCTCTAGGAGTCCGACGGGAGCTTGCACTTCGGAGGGCGGGCGCGCCGGGAAGTTCAGCTCGATCTGGCGACCAAGCGGGGCGGCCGTGAGCTCACCACTCAGCGTCGCAAAGCGTGCGGTCTTGCGATGTTCCAGCCAGCCTTCCTCCCAGAGCACGTGCGCGGCTGCGAGGGTGGCGTGACCACAGAGTCGAACCTCGCGGTCGGGCGTGAACCATCGTAGCTTGAAGCTCCCGTCTTGGAGCCGAATGCAGAACGCGGTCTCGGAGTGTTTCATCTCGCGTGCGACCGATTGCATCCACTCTTCGGTGGTCGGCTGGTCGAGCACACACACTGCGGCCGGGTTCCCGCCGAAAGCGATATGCGTGAACGCGTCGACGACGGTGATGCGCTGTCCCATGAGTGACGGCTAGCACCTCCTGAGTCCGGCAGCGACCGCCTGCGTTGACACCGCGAAAACACCAGCCCGCCCGGTTTTCGCGGTGTGCCTGATAAGTCCCCGGAATCAGCTTGCTTGCCGGACCCCTGCGTGTCCCCTAATACAGCAGCTCTTGCCAGCGATTGCCGGCGGTTAGCTCGGCCTTGCGGCGGGTCCATTTCTGCTCGGAGCCGACGATCTCGCTGAAAGCTTTGTCCAGCTCGCTGCGCATCTTCTCGAGGCCGGCCACATAGACGTAGGTGTTGGGCTGCCCCATTAGGCTCCACAGCTTCTCGCCGCGCTGGGCGAGAGCGCCTTCCCAGTCGATGGGCGCGGCCCAGGTCGGTCGAGGGCTTAGCGCCTTGAAGGCCTGGAACGTGTCGCGGTCGTAGTACTGAGAGAAATCGTCCCGCTCGTCGTTCATGTAGAGAAGCTCGAGTCCGCTGCGGGCACCGTGGAAGAGCGTGATTGTGCCCTTCCAGTCCGGGACGTTGTTGTAGAGGTGCTTCACGAACGCCCGGAACGGCGCAATGCCGGTGCCGGTGCCGATGAGGATGAGGTTGGCGTCCATCTCCTCCGGCACCTCGAACGCCAGGCCGTACGGACCGGCCATGGTGACAATGTCGCCGGTAGCGAGAGCGCACAGATAGTTGGAGGAGACACCCGGATACTGCTCACCGCTGTACTGGTCCACGTAGCTGACGCGGCGCACTGCGATCTTGATCCGGGGAAGCCCGCTGCGTCCACGCTCCGGAAGGTCGGCCACACTGTAGAGACGGAAGTGGTGCTCCTGCCCGAACTCCTTCGTGCCCGGGGACAGCACACCGATGCTTTGTCCTAGCTGCAGCTCAAAGTCGGGCTGCTGGAGTTCCAGGGTGAGCTCCCGGACCTCCGCGTCGGACGCCTCCGGCGTGATCCTCTCGCTCTCGACCACGATGGCCTTGAACCGCTTCTCGGTATCGTAGTCCTCGAGATGGGTAACCGCACTGCTCATGGCATCTCCTCCTGGGCCTCGCATGCTCCGCTCTCGGGCCTTCGATGGCAATCTTCTGTTTCGTTGCAGCCATGGCATCGCGAGCGCCCGGCCAGCGCGTCGGGGTCATCTCCGACATCGGCAAAGGACTTGCGCCACGCTCGCTGCACGCCGATCCACGCCGCGGACAAGAGCAGGAAGGCTCCGACACCGATGATGTAGTCGTGCATCATGGTCCTAACCTCCCAGCCCGCCGAACCCCATGAACGTCACCGAAAGCAGTCCGGCGATCATCAGGGCCAGGGCAGTCCCCTTGGTCACGTCCGGCACCTCTGCGAGTTCGAGCTTTTCGCGCAGGCCGGCCATGAGCACGAGCGCGAGC
>CAXMRM010000223.1:0-6104 GCA_964196015.1 uncultured Myxococcota bacterium | reverse complement strand
TTCGGGACCGGGAAATCGAAGTGACGGCGGAGATAGTCGATCGCGGCTTCCTTGACCTGCGTCACTCGGGCCGCATCGCCCTCCTCGTCGGGGTCGATCTCCTGGGCACGTACAAACGCCTCGGCCTCGCCTTCGTTGGCGAAGTTGCACCGGTGCCAGTCGACCACCGAGCCTCCGCGCAAGAGGACACGGATCCCCTCGAGATCGGCCAGGGTGAAATCGCTGAGACTACGGAGCTCTGGGAGAGTCACGGCTAGGGAGACCGTTCCAGCAGAATCGTGCCCACAAAAATACCGACGCTGACGAGCAATACGATGGCGTTGAGCGTAAGTCCGCTGTCACAGCCGCCAATGGCGGTCAGTCCGAGCAGCCCAGTTCCCCATGTCGATCTCCGTCCCAGCATCTCGGGCGCCCGATTGATACCAGCCGAAGGGTACTGGCGCTAGTGGATTGCGCCGACTCGTTGCTGGCAGCGCAGATCTCGAATATTGTTAGCAAAACCAATGACGGATTCGATCTTCCCAGCTGGCGCCGAACCGATCTTGCCCATCCTGCCGCTGCGCAACTCGGTGCTCTTTCCCGCAACGGTCGTACCGGTCAACGTGGGCAGGGCCCGCTCGGTGCGGCTGATCGAAGAGGCTTGTGGCCACGAGCGCCCCGCCATCGGGGTGGTGACGCAACACAAAGCCGAGGTGGAGGATCCGACCTTCGATCAGGTCTACCACACCGGCACCATCGCCCGCGTCCTGAAGGTCATCCGCCTCAACTCGGGCCAGTACAGCGTCGTCCTTCAAGGGGTGAGCCGGATGCGCATCGAGGAGGCCCTCGGCCGGCACCCGACGATGCGCGCGCGTGTGCACCGCTACCACGAGACGCCGGCCGTCGGCGACGAGATCGAGGCCCTGGCCGTGCAGCTCAGGGAATCGGCGCGGCAGCTGCTCCACGAGCTCCCGACCGCGTCGCGCGAGTCATTGCACATTCTCGACAACGTGCGTGAGGCGGGCGCGCTCGCCGACCTCATCGAGTCCAACCTCCTGGTTCCGAACGAGGCCAAGCAAGAGGTATTGGAAACGCTCGATATCCGGACACGAGTCCGAATGGTCCTCGACCAGGTCAATCGCCAGAACGAGGTACTGCGGGTCAAGCACGAGATTTCGACCATGGTCGAAGAGGAGATGTCGAGCTCGCAGCGTGAATACCTGCTCCGACAACAGATCAAGTCTATCCGTCGGGAGCTCGGCGAAACCGACATCGATGAAGACGAGGTTGAGAACCTCCGCGAGCGAATCGCGCTCGCGCGGCTCCCGGGCGAGGCTGAGGCCGCCGCAAAGCGCGAGCTACGACGCATGAGCAACATGAACGCGGCGAGCAGCGAATACCAAGTCGCGCGGACCTACGTAGAGTGGCTCGCCGACCTACCGTGGTCGAAGATGAACCCAGACCGGCTCGACGTGTCGCAGGCGCGGCAGGTCCTCGACGAGGACCACTACGGGCTCGAAAAACCCAAACGCCGAATCCTCGAGCACATCGCCGTCCGCAAACTTCGACGCGACGGACGCGCTCCGATTCTGTGCTTCGTCGGCCCGCCGGGCGTCGGCAAGACATCTCTGGGCCGCTCAATCGCGCGTGCATCGGGACGAGCCTTCGTCGGCGTGTCGCTGGGCGGTGTGTACGATGAAGCTGAGGTGCGTGGGCATCGCCGAACCTATGTGGGCTCATTTCCCGGCCGCGTCATATCCGGGCTGAAGAAGGCAGGGGCCAACAACCCTGTCATGATCCTCGACGAGATCGACAAACTCGGCACGGACCAGCGCGGCGGTCCATCGAGCGCCTTGCTCGAAGTGCTCGACCCCGAGCAGAACCATCAGTTCACCGACCACTACATCGACACGCCTTTCGACCTCAGCAAGGTAATGTTCATCGCGACGGCCAACCACAAGAGCACGATCCCCGGTCCCTTGCTCGATCGCATGGAAGTGATCGAGCTTCCCGGGTACACGCCGCGTGAGAAGCGCTCGATCGCTCGAGATTTTTTGATCCCGCGTCAGCTCAGCGAGCACGGCCTGTCGCCAGAGCGCCTCGACTTCTCGGACGAGTCGATCGACGTGATGATCGACTCGTACACGCACGAGGCCGGCGTTCGAAAGCTGGAGCAGCAAGCCGCGGCCGTGTGCCGTGCGGTGGCCGTACGAGTCGCCAACGGCGAGGACGTGTCGATCATGGCCGATCCGCCGTTCATCGAAAGCGTGCTCGGTGCCGCGCAAGCCATGCGGCAAGAGCCGGAGCGAATCCCGAGAGCAGGTGTCGCAACCGGCCTGGCATGGACTCCCGCTGGGGGCGATCTCCTGTTCGTCGAAGCCACGCGCATGCCCGGCACAGGCAAGCTCCACCTCACCGGCAACATGGGTGACGTCTTGAAGGAATCCGCCGCCGCAGCGTTTACGTTCGTACGCGCGCGCGCCGAGCAGCTTGGTCTCGCGGAAGATTTCGTCAGCCACAGCGACATTCACGTGCACCTACCGGCTGGAGGGGTCCCGAAAGATGGCGCCGCCGCGGGCATCCCGCTGTACGTGGCGCTGGCCTCGGTGCTCACCCAGCTCAAGATCAGGCCGGACGTCGCGATGAGCGGTGAGATCACCCTACGTGGTAACGTGCTCAAGGTCGGTGGCATCAAGGAGAAGTGCCTGGCGGCTCACCGCGCCGGGGTCTCTCGTATCCTCCTACCGAAACGAAACGAACCCGACCTCGAAGAAGTGCCCGATGAGGTTCGAGAAAGTCTCGAGATCTGCCTCGTGTCCCGAGTCGACGAAGTGTTGGGCCTCGTGGCCGCGTCCGATCCGACGGGCGCTCCCGTCGCGGCTGAATAGCCCGTGACGAAGTTGTTCACGTTCCGCTTGAGCGCGGCGTTCGCAGTCATCGTCGGCGTCGTACTCACGTTCATCCCGCTGCTCGCGGTGCACGGGGTGGAAAGCGCCCTCGCCCTGGGCGTGCTTCTTCCGCCCTGGGTTGCGGCCACCGCGGCGAGCTACACCGAGCGGAACCGAGGCACGCGCGGCATCGATCTGATGCTCCGCACGATCGGCGCGGGCTTGTTGATCTGGTCGATCCCGGTCGTGCTGCTCGCGCTGAGCTCAGTTCGGATCCGGCAATGCGCACCGGGTGAAGGTCTCGCCTTCATGGTGTTAGGACCGGCGGTCGGCTGCGCGCTCGCCGCCTGCGCGGGCGTGTGGGTCGCCGGGTCGACGAGCCGGCCCCGCCTCTCCCCCTGGTTCGCGGCTACGATTCCCATCGGCGCAGCGCTGCTGGGTTTGTGGGCGTTCTACGCGACCCCGACCGTATACGTGTTCGGCGCGTTTGCCGGTTACTTCCCGGGGGCGATCTACGACGACCTCGCCCAGATCCCGACCCGCTATCTCACCTACCGGGCCACGATGGTGGTGACGGTCCTCTCGCTCACCGTGCTGTTCGATGCCCTGTGGGACCCGGCGTCTGCAAAGCTCGATCTTCGAGGCCGGGGCCGCTCGTGCCTCGGTGCAATCACCGTCTCCGCGGGGGCCTTGGGAATCGTCGCGGCGTCGTACTGGCACGGTGATCACCTCGGCCACTGGGTGAGCGAGGAGTACCTGATCGACCGACTCGGCAAGACCGAGCAGGGGCGGCACTGCGTGGCGCACATGCCACGTGAAACGCTGCCGGAGGACGCTAGACGTTTGCTCGAAGACTGCGACTTCCACGTGGAGCGGACCCGAAAGCTCCTCGGCCTCTCGTCGACCGAGCCAGTGACGGCCTACTTCTTTCGGAATCAGAACGAGAAGAAGGACCTCATCGGCGTCGGGCGCACGCTGATCGCCAAACCCTGGCGAGGCGAGGTCTATCTGCAGATGGCGGGCTGGCCGCATCCGGTGCTCGGACACGAAATCGCGCACGCCGTGCTCGCAGAAGCTGGACGCGGCCCTTTCTCGGTTGCGGCGACGTTCGGCGGCTTGATTCCAAACCCAGGAATCGTCGAAGGCGCGGCCGTGGCGCTTGCCTGGGACCTCCGAGACGACCTCGACCCGGACCAATGGTCGAGGATCATGGTGGACCGACAAGAGCTCCCGGCCGCCAGCACCGTCATGAGCGTCGAGTTCAGCGCCCTCCCCGCGCGCCGTGCATACATGGCGGCAGGGTCGATCATTCGCTTCTTGATCGCGACGCGCGGGATGGACGCGTTCCTGGAGGCCTATCGTGGCGGCACGATCGAAGGCCTTCCTGAGCTCGAAGCGCAGTGGCATACTTATCTCGAAGAGGTCCCGGTTACCCCTCACGAGCGTGGCGTAGCCGAGGTCGCGCTGGCGCGGCCCAGCATCTTCTCCGCGGTATGCCCGCATGAGCTGGCCAGGCTGCGGGCCCATCTCTCTGGCGATACGGCCGCTCGCGATGATGCCCGCACGATCGAGACCTGCCGCGCCATCCTGGATATCGACGGGCATGAAGCTCAGGCCCATGCTGCGTTGGTCGGTGCCTTGGCGCGCGCCGGAAACGATGCGGAAGCGCTAGCAGAGCTCGACGCGCTTCGGGGGGCGATGAACGCGCCCAAGCCGATCGTGGCCGCCGCCCTCGAGCAATACGCCGACGCGAGCTGGACGCTGGGCAACCTGGGCGAGGCCGCAAAACTCTATGAGGAGCTGCTGGCGATCCCGCGAACCGACGGGCCGGCCCGGCAAAGTGAGGTGAAGAAGATCGCGCTCGGAGCCACGCCCGCAGAGCGGGAGTTGATCTACGAGATGCTACTCGGCAGGTCGTCGAGCCCGGTCGTGGTCCACCTCGCGCACGCCTTGGCGAGCATGCGAGACGATGGCCTCGGGCAGTATCTCGAAGCACGGCAGCTGATGGGGCGGAACCGCTTCGCGCTCGCCCTTCCGCTATTGCAAGAAGCCACGCGCCTCGGCCTACCAACCCTCCGGCTGCGGCTCGAGCTGAGCCGCCTGCTGGGAATCACATTCTTCGCACTCGGGCGCTACGGCGAGTCCGCCGAGGCCTGGAGACAACGAGCTTGGACCAGTCGCGCCGCCAACGCAGAAGCCGAGCGTTGGCTCGAACGGATCGAATATGCACAGACGCGAACCGTCAGTCCGGTGTTGCCAGGTCCATCGTCGGCTCCCCGAGCTGCGCCTTGATGTGAGCCGCAATCGAGCAGTCGGCAGTAACGATAGGATCGCCAGCGGCTTCGGCGGAGTCTGACTTTGGACCGATTTGGCTGCGCACCGTGATCAAGCGGCCGCGGTTCTCCGCACGCGACCGCAGAACGAGCTTGTCCTGCTCGAGGTCCCAGAGGAACACATCGACGGGGTCCCGGAGTCGGCTCTTGCCCTGCACCACCAGGAGCAGGAAGTAGTCGGCGGGCAGCCGCTCTTTCAACGCGGGGAGCTCGCGTTCGATCGCCCGGGTGAGCTGCTCTTCGCGAACGGACAGTCGCTGCATTTCGTTAGTCTCGTTGACGCTGGCGAGCCACTTGCTGGTCAACACCTCGGGCACGTCGGAAAGCGCCGACAAGGGCGTTAGCTCGAGGCCGAGACAGGCGCCGATGGCGTCCTCCTCCTCGGACTCGATGGCCGCACGCAGCGCGTCTTCGGAGCCGAGCGCGGGCGCGCGTACCTTGAGGTAGACCACCTCTTCGTCGTGCAGGGCCGAGAGCGGCACTTCCGCCTCGATCAAGCGCTTGGCGGCGCCTGACTTCGCCGCGAGCGCCTTGCCCTCGAGGTCCAGCCGAGTGGCCTCCAGCTCGTCCAGAACCGGCGCCACCTGCTCGGCGTGCTGGGCTTCGATACGGGCCCTCAGCTCGTCCGCTCGGACCTTCTGACGCCAGAAATAGGCGCCGGCGATTAGCAAGGCTACCAAAAGGACGAAACCGATACGCGTCCACGGGAGCCGCGGCCGGTAGCGGTTTCTACGAACGCCGTCGAACTCGGCAGGAGTGAGCTCGGACGGCTCCATGATGCGAAACCTACTAGAAGTTTACTGCTCGCGCTGATTCACAGCGAAGCTGACGTTGCCGTAACCCGCAGCAGCAGCAGAGAACATCACCTTTTTCACGACCCGAAAGTCGATGTTGCGGTCCGCCT
>CAXMRM010000222.1:0-9830 GCA_964196015.1 uncultured Myxococcota bacterium | reverse complement strand
ATCAACGCGACTCGCTCCATGTACTGCGCCAACGAGACCCTGCCTGGCGTGCGCTACTGGCTCGACGCCATTCCAATGAACTTGCACACCTACCTGACGAGTGACGCCTCCTACTTCACCGAAGACATCGCAGGCATCCCGCTGGCCGATTGGGTGGAGCAGGGCGTGTTCAACCCGGGCACCCTGACCAGCCTGGCCGAGGAAGGAACGCTCGCGGACGTCCCCCCCCCCGACCCCGTCTACCTGGGGGTGCTCCCGTTCCCGTGCCCGACGAACTGATCGCACAAGGCGGCCAGCCAACTTGGCCACGTGATCCGGCTTTCCGGACAACACGCCGGCACGCCGACGGTCTCGATAGGCTTAGCCCTAGTCCTCGGTGACGCGCACCATCAACTTGCCGATGTTCTCGCCGGTGAACAGCATGTTGACCGAGCGCCAGGCTTGGTCGAGCCCCTCGAGGATGGTTTCGTCGACTCGGATCTTTCCTTGCTCCATCCACTTCGCGATGTCGGCGGAAATCTCGGCGAGCTTGCCCCAATAGTCCATCCCGTTGAAGCCCTGCATCTTGCCGCGGACGGTGATCAGGTTCAGGTAATTGGCCGGCCCCGGCGGCTTCTTGTCTGCGTTGTAGACCGAGATGGCGCCGCACAGGACAACGCGCGCGCCCATGTTCAGCCGCCCGAGCGCCGCGTTGAGGATCCAGCCGCCCACGTTGTCGAAGTAGACGTCGATCCGATCTGGGCACGCCTTCTTGAGCGCCTCGCGAAAGCCGTCGGCCTTGTAATTGATGCAAGCATCGAAGCCGAGGTTCTCGACGACATGCCGGCATTTCTCGTCACTGCCCGCGATGCCGACTGCGCGACAGCCCTTGATCTTGGCGATCTGACCGACGAGAGAACCCGTCGCCCCGGCCGCGGCCGAAACCAGCACCGTCTCGCCCTCCTTGGGCCGACCCACATAGAGCAGACCGGCGTATGCTGCGACACCGGTCGAGCCGAGCACGCCGAGCAAGTGTCGCGGATTCGTCGAGGCAGGGAACGGAGTTGCGAATGAATCTTCGTTGCCGACGGTGTACTCCTGCCAGCCGCTGAGATGCGTTACGAGCTCTCCGACTTTGAAGCGTTCGCACTTCGATTCGACCACTCGGCAGACCCCAGCCGAACGCACCACCTCGCCGATCTCGACTGGAGGCAGGTAGCTCTTGGTGGTCGACAGCCAGGTGCGGATGGTCGGATCGATTCCGAGATAGAGCGTCTTGAGAAGGGCTTCGCCTTCCCGAATTTGGGCAATGGGTTGCGCGTCAGAGCGGAAGTCGGTTTGAGCAGCGAGCCCTTCCGGCCGCCTGGCGAGAAGAACGCGACGATTCACGGTCATGGCAGACCCAACTCTGACCTCTAGCCTGGCGCAAGTCGAGCGTTCGGAGCCCTCGGTACTGACGCTGGCGCTGGCACTGGCACTGACGCCGCCCCCGACCCAAACTCCCGTCGTGATCGGCCGTCTCCTTCCTCGCCAGTTCTACGCACGTGACGCACTGGAGGTCGCCCGAGATCTACTCGGCCAGGAGATCTGGCACGGCGGGGTCGGCCTCCGCATCACCGAGGTCGAGGCGTACCGGTACCCCGATGACAGCGCGAACCACTGCCGCGCCGGGATGACGCGTCGAAACGCGCCGATGTGGGGCGCTCCCGGTCACGCGTATGTCTATCTGTGTTACGGCATCCACCAGATGCTCAATCTGGTGACCAACCGCGACGGTGAAGGGGCGGCCGTGCTGATCCGTTCCTGCGAACCGATCGGCGGTCACCGCACGATTCAGCGTCGGCGCGGTGGAAGGGAAGGTCCGGTGCTTCTCACCGGTCCCGGCAAGGTCGGTCAGGCGTTGGGCCTCGACACGACCTTCAGCGGTCATCCGTTGTACCGCCGCGGCGGGCTCGAAGTGCGTGAAGGAGCGCGTGCGACCGAGATCGTCGCCGGCTCGCGAATTGGAATCGGCTACGCGGAGCCCGATCACCAAGAGGCAGAGTGGCGTTTGGCGATCGCAGGCTCGCCCTGGGTGAGCCATGCGCGTGAGCTTCGAGGCGCGCAGCGATGAGCCCGCCAGCAAGCAGCTCGAGCGCCGAAACCAACAGTGTCCTCGTCGAGGTGCAGAGTTTCTATCTCGAAGAGCAATCGCATTCGGCGAGCAGGCGCTTCGTGTTCGCGTACGCAATCACGATCACCAATAACGGCAAGGAAGTCGTCCAGCTACAGTCCCGTCACTGGATCATCACGGACGGCGCCGGCGAGGTCGAGGAGGTCAGAGGGCCGGGCGTCGTCGGCGAGCAGCCAGTCCTCAGCCCCGGCCAGAGCTTCCGCTACACGAGCGGCGCGGTCCTCCCGACCGAGCGCGGGACGATGCATGGGACGTATCAGATGCATCGAGCGGACGGTGCGCAGTTCGACGCGACGATCGCGCCGTTTCTTCTCGAGCGGCCGTACTCGCTGAACTAGCCCCGTAAAGTCGACGCTTCGCGCCGTCCACGGCGTTAGCTAGGGGCGTCCCAAGCGGTTTTGATCGCCTTGTACGTCTCGATTCCGCTTTCGCTGAGGTCCAGCGCGCCTTCGCCGATCAAGTGCTGATGGATCTGCTTCGGGTCGGTCTGCCAGCCCTTGGGGACCTCGAGCTTCACGTTGACCGGGACGCCACCGAGGAGGCCTTGCTCCTCCATCGTCCAAAGCGCTTCGGCCGCCAGAAACTGTCCGGCGATCTTGCGGTATTCAGGTTTGAGGTGGCTCGCCAAAGGAAACACGTCGTAGAGCCCGACCGCATCCCCCGGCACCGCGAGCGGCTGGCGCAGCGCCTTGAACACAGGGGCGGCGATCAGGAGCTCGACCAGCTCGACGCCGGCGACCTCCTGCCCCCGGGCTGCGTTCAGGGAGCGCTCATAGGCATTGCCGTGGCTGCGGCTGACCTCGGCAGGCCGTGCGGAGCTATCTAGGAGTACCGTAATCACTAGGTACGGGCGTGGGTCTCGCTCTTCGGTCATTTGCGGGCGACTAGTTAGCGCATTTGTGAGCACTTGGGTAGTCCCCGTCGCCTTGACGCCAACCGGCACCGTCGTTAGCTGCAACGGCAGTCCGATGCGCATCGAAATTCACCCCAGCCATCCGCAGGCCCGGCGAATCCACCAAACGGTGGAAGTGGTCCGTCGTGGCGGGGTGATCGTGTATCCGACAGGGACCGTCTACGGGCTCGGCTGCGACATCCACCAAAAAAAGGCTGTCGAGCGCATCTATCAGATCCGGCAGCTCCAAAAGGACCACCCGCTGAGCTTCATGTGCCCGGACCTGAGTAAAATTGCGCACTATGCCCATGTGGACGACTCCGCCTACCGGATCATGAAGCGCCTGGTGCCGGGGCCGTACACCTTCGTACTCCGAGCCACGCGTGACGTGCCCAAGCTCCTGATGCGGAAGCGAAAGACGGTGGGGATCCGCGTGCCCGACGACCCCATCGCGCTGGCGCTGCTCCACGAGCTCGGAAGCCCCATCGTGTCGACTTCGGCAATCATCGACGGCGAGGTGCTCAACGATCCGGACGAGCTACACGCGCGGTTCCCACACGTGGACGCGTTCGTCGATGGAGGCTGGGGCGGTATCGAGCCATCGACGATCATCGACCTCACCGGAGACGAAGCGGTCATACTGCGCGAAGGCGCGGGGCCGGTCGACTTCTTGTGATTACTTGCGAACGACGACGCCACGCACCTCTGCGATGAGGCCACGCAGGAGCTTCGTCCACTCGCCGTAGCGCGGGGTTGCGCGAACCTGCTCGACCAAGCGCTCCGCTGTCCAATCGTCGCGCCCTTGGTACTGAGTCACCGCCGCCCAATTGGCGAGGTGCTGATCCCACTGCTCCCCCGTCCAGGAGCCGACTTCGCCCGAACGGAAAATGAACAAGTGATCGTCCGCAAGGTCGGCGCCCGCGATCCAAAGCCCGCTATCGGACACGAACGGCCCGAGGGACCTGATGACGAGGTCGCGCTCCGCGGCTCGCCCTAGCGGCTCGAGAGCACGATCGAACTGCTCCCAGCTTCGCGTCAACGCGCGGACGCGCTCTTCCGAGATCGGCATGTGCGGCTTGAAAGCGCCGGGCGCGACGCGCGCGTCGTGGTCGTCGTGGATGCGAACGCCGTGCTTCTCCTCGGCCTCGCGATATGCCTGCAGGGCGACCTCGCGGGACGCTTGTCCGTCGAGGTGACTGAGCAAAGAGGTGATGAAGGGGCGAATCACTGTGTGTTCCAGTTAATTGGGGGCTCCATGCTCGGCCTCGCGTCGCGGCCGCTGGGAGGCATTGTTCAACAGCGTTCGCACCCGGTCGAGGACCTGATTGGCGAGAGCGCGTTTGCTCATGTGCGGGAGTGGTGTGGCGGATGTGGCGTCGATGAGCGTTGCGCGGTTGGTGTCACCGCCGAGCCCGGCACTTGCCTCGTTTGCGACGATGAGGTCGGCCGCCTTTCGCTCGAGCTTGTCGCGTGCCGCCCGTTCGAGGTTTTCGGTTTCGAGGGCAAAGCCGACCAGGACTGCGGGTCGCTGGGCTCGCTTCGCGCCGACGTCTGCGAGGATGTCCGGGTTGCGGACGAGCTCGATCTTCAGGCTTCCACCCTTTTTGATCTTCTGTGCATCTTGTTGCTGCGGGCGATAGTCGGCGACCGCTGCGGCCATGATGACGACGTCGAATCGATCGAAGCGCGACATGACAGCCTCGTGCATCTCCTGGGCCGATCGAACCCGAACGACCTCCGCACCGGACGGGACCGGCAGGTGCACCGGACCGCTTACGATGGTCACCTTGGCGCCGCGGCGGAGTGACTGCGATGCGATCGCGTAGCCCATCCGCCCGCTCGAACGGTTGCCGAGGAAGCGAACCGGGTCGAGATCTTCATGGGTCGGACCGGCGGTGATCAGGATGCGGGAGTCCGAGAGGTCGTCGGCGTGGGCCAGGTGGGACTCGACCTCGTCGGCGATGTCCTCGGGCTCCATCATTCGCCCCTCGCCGATTTCGCCGTTTGCTAGCGGGCCGGTCACCGGGCCGAGCACGACGACGCCGCGGTCGATCAGCGTCCGAACGTTCGATTGCGTCGCCGGGTGCGACCACATGCGCTGATGCATCGCCGGAGCGAAAAAGACGTCGCTGCCTGCGCACGCCAGAGTCGCCAGGACCGCGTCGTTGGCTTGTCCGCTCGTCGCGCGGGCCATCAGGTTCATCGTGGCCGGGGCGATGACGATGGCGTCTGCCCAGTCGCTGAGCTCGACGTGTACCTCCCCCGCATAGTTTTGTGCCCAGAGGTCGGTGACGGCCGGTGTTCCGGTGAGAGCCCCAAATGTAATGGGGCCCACAAAGTGAGTCGCCGCCTCGGTCATGACGACGCGGACCTCGGCGCCACGGCGCATGAACTCACGCACGAGCTGCACCGCCTTGAACGCGGCGATTCCGCCGCCCAATCCTACGACGATGCGCTTTCCCTGAAGGGACATGTTCGGCGTAGTCTAGCAGGGGCGGGCGCATTTGCGACGTGCCTTCTGCAGCCTTCCGGACTGAACGGAAGGCCGGTATCGGCCCCCAAAGGCTCAGCGAACGGGAACGCCTGGGGCAGGGAACTGATCGCAGAGCTCTTTGATCTCTGCGGCCACTCGCGAAATGAGCGCCTCGTTCTCCACGTCTTCGACGACGTCGGCCATCCAGTTGCCCAAGCGCTTCATCTCGCCCGCGCCCATGCCGCGGCTCGTGATCGCGGGGGTGCCCAAACGAACGCCGCTCGGGTCGAATGGCTTGCGTGTGTCGAACGGCACCGAATTGTAATTCGCAACCATGCCGGCGCGATCGAGCGCCTGCGACGCAACCTTGCCCGGAACGTCCTTCCCGCTGAGGTCGATCAAGATGAGGTGGTTGTCGCTTCCGCCGGTGACGAGGTCGAAGCCGCGTGACAGGAGTGTGTCCGCCAGTACGCGGGAGTTGTCGACGATCGCCTTTGCGTACGCCTTGAACTCGTCGGTCATCGCGAGCTTGGCCGCAATTGCGATCCCCGCGGTCGTTCCGTTGTGCGGGCCGCCCTGAAGGCCCGGAAAAACCGCGCGATCGATCGCCTTCTTGTGCTCGGCGTTACACATGAGCATGCCGCCACGCGGGCCGCGGAAGGTCTTGTGTGTCGTGCTGCTGATCACCTCGGCGTGGCCAACCGGGGAAGGGTGGGCGCCGCCGGCAACGAGCCCGGAAATGTGCGCGATGTCGGCGACGAGAATCGCCCCGACGTCCCGCGCGATCTCCGCGAACTTCGCGAAGTCGATCACGCGCGGGTATGCGGTAGCTCCGCAGAAGAGGAGCTTCGGCTTGTGCTCGCGCGCCAGCGAAGCGACTTCGTCGAAATCGATCAGTTGATCGTCGCGACGCACGCCGTACTGAATCGCGTTGAAGTACTTGCCGGAAATCGAGACCTTCCATCCGTGCGTGAGGTGACCACCGCTGGGCAGCCCCATGCCCATAATCGTGTCGCCGGCGTTACAGAACGCGAAGTAGACGGCGAGGTTGGCGGGAGAGCCAGAGTAGGGCTGCACATTGGCATGGTCGACACCGAACAGGGTTTTGAGGCGATCGATGGCGAGGCGCTCGACCGTGTCGATGTTCTGCTGGCCCTCGTAGTAACGCCTGCCGGCATAGCCCTCGGAGTACTTGTTGTTGAGGACGCTGCCACAGGCTTCCTGGACGGCTCTGCTGGCGTAGTTTTCGCTGGGAATGAGGCGCAGCTTGTCGTGCTGACGGCGCTCCTCATCGGCGATGCACTGGGCGATTTCGGGGTCGACTTCGCTGAGGGGTAGATCGGCCATATTCTCTCCGGGGCGGGGCCTTAGCACGTTTGTCATATCGGTGTTATTCGGAGTGCGGTGAGCGAATATTTTCCGAGCTCCGACGAGTTCGAACGCCTCAGCCAAGGCGTTGCGGTGGTCCCTGTGTACCGCGAGGTCATCGCCGATCGCGTCACTCCCGTGCTTGCGCAAGCCACCCTTGGCAAGGACGCTGGCAGCTATCTGCTCGAGAGTGTCGTCGGTGGCGAGAAGTGGGCACGCTACAGCTTCGTCGGCTTTGCGCCTGATGTGATCGTGCGCGGCGTCGCCGATCGCTTCGAGCGAGTCGTCGACGGTAGCGTCGAGCAGGAGCTCGGGGTCGATCCCTGGCAGCGTCTGCGCGAAACGCTGGCGGAATGGAAGCCGCCCAAAGTCGATTGGTTGCCGCGTTTCTGGGGCGGCGCCGTCGGCTACGTGAGTTACGACGCGGTGCGGACGTTCGAGCCGACGGTGGGCGAAGCCCTGGGGCGCGACGACGACTGGGAGTTCTGTTTCGGGATCGGCGGCACCGTTCTCATCTTCGACAACGTGGCGGGAACGTTGAGGGTCGTCGTTCCTGCGCGCGTCGATGCCGATGCCGGGGCTGCCTATCAACGAGCCACCGAACGCATCGAACAGGCGCTAGACGCGCTCGATGAGCCGACGCTTCCTCGAAGGCTGCACACGCCGAAATCGGGCGACAACGTCGAGCTGCCAGAGTCTTCGTTCGATCGCCCAGGCTTCTGCGCCGCGGTGGAGGAGGCTAAAGAGCACATCCGCGCCGGCGATATCTTCCAAGTGGTGTTGTCCCAACGCTTCCGGCTTCCACTCGGCCACACCGACGCATTCGACGTTTATCGCGCCATGCGCATCATCAACCCGAGCCCGTATATGTACTTCCTTCGACTGCCCGATCGCATCGTTGCGGGCGCGAGCCCCGAGACCCTGGTGCGATTGGAAGAGGGACAGGTCTACGTCCGGCCGATCGCAGGCACCCGCCATCGCGGCCGAAACGCAGAGGAAGACCTCGCTATCGAGGAAGAGTTGCTCGCCGATCCCAAGGAACGCGCGGAGCACATCATGCTGGTGGATCTCGGACGCAACGACGTCGGCCGCATCAGCCGGACCGGTACCGTCAGCCTCACGGATCGGATGAACATCGAACGCTACTCCCACGTGATGCACATCGCCTCGAGCGTCGTTGGTGACCTAGCCCCCGGCCGCGACGCGCTGGATGTCTTGCGCGCGACGTTCCCAGCGGGCACGCTGAGCGGCGCACCCAAGGTCCGCGCCATGCAGATCATCGAAGAGCTCGAGCCCGAACGCCGTGGCGTCTACGGCGGCGCTGTCGGCTACATCGGCTTCGACGGCAACATGGACGTCGCGATCGCGATCCGCACCATCGTCACGCACAAAGACGAGATGTGGCTCCAGGCGGGCGCAGGCATCGTAGAAGCCAGTGACCCGGACAAGGAGTACGAAGAGACCGTCAACAAGGCCCGGGCGGGGCTAGTGGCGGTGAGGGCCGCGCAGCAAGCATAGACAAGCGAACCCCCTCGGCGCTCGCGCCTCTCCGCTCGTTGAGTGGTCCTTTGCCCGGGAAGCGCAAAAACCCAGCCCGTGAAGGCTGGGTTTCGGCGCGGCGGACGGGACTCGAACCCGCGGCCTCCGGCGTGACAGGCCGGCGTTATAACCAACTTAACTACCGCCGCATCCACCTCAGAGCATAGCCCTTCGGGACCGGCCTTGTAGCGTGGGGGCTGGGGGCTGTCAAAGACATCACTCCCTACCGCCCTTGGCCGCTGCCGCCGGCCCTGCCGCTGAGCCTACCGTCAGACGGCTTGCGTCTTCCACGCCGCGCGCCCCAGCGGCTGTCGGCAGAGCTCATCGATCGCGCGAGGAATAACCTCGGAAGCCGGGTGCATCGCTCGGGTGCGGGCGGCGAGATCGTCGCGTGGCTTGTCGAGCTCGGCTTCGAAGCGTCGGATGACCTCGGCGGTGCATCGCTCGAAACCAGCGGCGATTCCAATACCGGCGGCTTCGACGAGACGTGCGTTCATTTCGTGCTCGGGGTCGTCTCCGCGATGAAGCGCCAGCATCGGGACGCCTAGCATTGCGCATTCGGCGGGCAGGTGGTTGCCCGCCGATCCGACCACCGCCCGGCAGCGTCCGAGCGCCTGGGCAAATGCTCGCATGTTCGAGGCGTGAACCTCGACTCCCCGAGGCACGGTTCGCGGCTGTCCGAAGAGCACCACGCGGTGACCGCGGCGGGCGAGCTGTTCGAGTGCTATCATCCCATTGTCATCACGGAAGTACGCGAGCACGAAGTCCTCGCGCGTCGAGCTCGACGCGATCTCGCTGCGTAGATCCGGACGCGCGATGTAGGTGCCCGGAGTGCGCGGTTCGACGGGGGCGAAGTGGACCGCCACCCTTCGGCTTGCGGGCCAGGATGAGCTCTCCACGTTGACGATCTCGCGAACATGCTTGTGGAAAGGCAGTGCGGCCTGGAGACGCGCGTGACGGAAGATCAGACCGTGCCCTACTGCCGCCACGGGGATGCCGAGGGACCTCGCAGCGTTCACCGACGGGCCGTCTCCGTCGCTGACCACGAGGTCCGGAGACCAGCGCCGCAGACGTTGGCGGTCGGCCCGGAAGCGCAACGCGAACGAGGCGATCATCCCTTTGCCGGGCACGCAGGGCAGAGCAGGCTCGGCGCCGGGAACATCCTTCAACACGTCCCAGGCTTTGCCGGCGCAGAACAACCGGACTTCGTAGCCCGCTTGCAAGCTCTCCATGACAGCCCCAGTCCGGATGGCGTGGCCTTTGCCTCGGCCGTGCACGAAGTACGCGATGCGGGTCATGACGCTCGATGAATGTATGAGGCCGCGGCCCCATCGTCAGTACGGGGAGCCGCAAGCCTCCAATTTGGCGGCGAAACTACAATTTTCCCCTTCCCAGGAACCAAGCTG
>CAXMRM010000221.1:0-14794 GCA_964196015.1 uncultured Myxococcota bacterium | reverse complement strand
CTCAGCGCGTTGCAGAGGCTCCTTCGGAGGAGTCGGCAACTCGGCTGTGCGCGCCGCGGACAGGCCGCCGTAGCGTCTTTGGATGAGCGAGAGGGCCTTGTGTTCATCGAAGTCGCCGGCGATCACGACGGTTGCGTTGCTCGGCGCGTAGTGCGTTCGATAGAACTCTCGGCAATCCCGAACCGTGAAGCCACGGATGTCCGCCATCCAACCGATCGTCGGCCAGCGATACGGATGGCGGCGAAACGCCTTGTCGTAAAGCAGCTCGAGTGCTTTGCCTTCGACGTCGTCGTCGACGCGAAGCTTGCGCTCGTTGGCGACCACTTCCTTTTCCGAAGTTACCTGCGGCACGCGCAGCACGAGATTCGACATCCGATCGGCCTCGAGCTCGATGAGGAGCGGCAACGCATTCCGTGGGGAGTTCTCATAGTAGCAAGTCCAGTCGGTCCAGGTCGCCGCGTTCGCCTCGGCCCCCGCGCGCTCCATCAAACGATCGAAGTCACCGGCTGGGTGATTTCGTGTTTCGTTGAACATCAAGTGCTCGAACAGATGCGCGAGCCCGGTCTTGCCCGGTCGCTCATGCCGTGAGCCGACGCGAAACCAGGTGTGATAGCTCACGGTCGGCGCGGAGCGGTCAACGAGCGTCAGCACGGTGAGCCCATTGCCCAACCGGAAGCGTCGGAGCGTGAGTGCGTCACCGAACGCATGGTCGCGCGCGAACGTCCACCGTGCGTTGCGCTTTCGAACGCCGCGGTTGAGCCGTTCGATCAAGGCCTGAGGCGCTCCCATGAACTCGGGAGCCTGATCAGCCGGCTAGTTGGGGTCAAGGCGATTGCGCGCAATGAAAAACGGCGCTTGCCCTTTTCGGGGGTTAGGAGCTACCCGTTGGGCCTTAGGGAGTTGGGAAAGCCGGCTGAGGCCGAGCGAAGGAGCGTCAGATGAAATTTGCAGTGATCGGTGCACGGGTGTTGCTGGGTTTGATTTTCGTGGTGTTTGGCCTGAACGGGTTCTTCCACTTCATTCCAACACCAGACATGAACGAAGCAGCGGGGTCGCTCATGGGCGCGTTTATGGCGACCGGATACTTCCTGATGGTGCTGAAGCTGGTCGAGGTGGTGTCGGGCTTGATGATTCTAACCGGACGGTTCCTGCCGCTCGGGCTCATCTTGCTGGCTCCGGTGTCGGTCCACATCCTGCTGTTCCACGTGTTCTTGGACCAGGGCGGCTTACCGATGGCGATCTTCATCATCGCGGCGCAACTCTTCCTGGCCTGGGCCTACCGCGATTCGTTCAGCGGCGTGCTCCAAGCCAACGCCAAGCCTAGCGGTCAAAGCTAGCGCTCCCTTCGCTTGACCAGGTCACGGGGGGCAGGTAGCTCTCCGGCCATGTCGGAAGTTCGCGTTCGCTTCGCACCGTCGCCCACGGGCTATTTGCACATTGGCGGTGTGCGGACGGCTTTGTACAGCTGGCTGTGGGCGCGCCAACACAATGGCGCGTTCATCCTTCGGATCGAGGACACGGACCGTGAGCGCAGCACCGAGGAGAGCATCCAAATCGTGCTCGAGTCGATGCGGTGGCTCGGCCTCGACTGGGACGAAGGACCCGAAGTCGGAGGCGAACACGGACCCTACGTTCAGAGCGAGCGTCTCGACATCTACGCCGAGTACGCCGACAAGCTGATCCGATCGGGGCACGCGTATCGCTGCTACGCAACGAAGGAAGAAATCGCCGCTGCGCGCGATGCCCATCAAAAGAGCGGCACCAAAGACGGCTTCCGTTTTCAAAGCCCGTGGCGGGATCATAGCGACACGCCCGAGGATCCGAACGCGCGGCACGTGATTCGATTCCGGGCACCTCATCAGGGAACCACCAGCTGGGCCGACGAGGTCAAGGGCAAGATCGACGTTCTGAATTCCACCCAGCAGGACTTCATCTTGCTGCGCCCGGATGGAATGCCGCTCTACAACTTCGGCTGCGTCGTCGATGATCTGACGATGGGCGTCACGCTGGTCGCCCGGGGCGACGACCACATGATCAACACCGCGCCTCAGATTCTGCTCTACGAAGCCCTCGGCGCTGCTTTGCCGAAATTCGCGCACATGCCGATGGTGCTGGCGCCCAACGGCGAAAAACTTTCGAAGCGCCACGCGGCGGTCGGTGTTCTCGAATACCGCGACATGGGCTACCTTCCCGACGCCGTCCTGAACTACCTGGCCCGCCTCGGCTGGTCGCACGGGGATCAGGAGATCTTCACGCGCCAAGAGCTGATCGAGAAGTTCAACTGGGGTCGAGTGGGCTCGACTGCGGGACGTTATGACGCCAAGAAATTCCTTCACATCCAGGCAGAACATCTTCGGATGCTGTCCGATGGCGAAATCGCGCGGTGCACGGTTCCCTTCCTGGCGAAGGTCGGGATCGAAATTGAAACCGACGACCCGGTTCTCTTGAAAACGATCCCCTCGGTGAGGCCGCGCGCGCAGACCTTCATCGAGGTCGCCGAAGCGGTCGAGTATTTCTTTCGGGATGTCGAGTTCGAAGCCAAAGGCAAGCGAAAGTTTCTCGTCGCCGACAGCGCGCAAAACCTCCTGCTCCTCGCCGATGTCGTGAAAACGGTCGAGCCTTTCACCCAAGGGCCGCTCGAGGCAACGGTCAAAGCCTGGCTCGAAGAGAACGACCTTCCCATGAAAGAGGTGGCGCAGCCCGCGCGCGTGGCGATGACCGGACGCACGCGCAGCCCAGGGTTGTTCGAGGTGATGGAAGTACTCGGGAAAGAAAAAACTCTAGAGCGCTTGCGAACGGGCGCGGAGATCGCAGCATCAACCGAGGAGCCCTCGGCGTAACTTAGCGTCGCGTCTCCTACTACTCGTGGAATCTTTCGTGCAGACGTTGGTCATCGTCCTTTACTTAGTCACGCTCGGGGTGCTGGCGCTCTACGGCGTTCACCGAAGCGCGCTGCTCTTTTTGTACTTGCGCCACCGTCACGAGCGGACGACGCCGCGGTCTCGCTTCGATGAAGAGGACCTTCCGGTGGTCACGATCCAGCTTCCGATGTTCAACGAAATGTTCGTCGCGGAGCGGCTGATCGACGCAGCGGCAAGCGTCGACTACCCGCGCGACCGCCTCGAGATTCAAGTGCTCGACGACTCGACCGACGCCACGTCGCTGATCGCACGCATCAAATGCGACGCGCTGCGCGAGCAGGGGCTTGATATCGCGTATATCCGTCGGGACGACCGCCGCGGATACAAAGCCGGCGCGCTCGAAGCCGGCATGAAGTGCGCGAAGGGGGACTTCACGCTGGTGTTCGACGCGGACTTCGTTCCCGGCCCGTCCATCATCCGCGACTTGATCCATTTCTTTACGGACCCGGCCGTGGGTATGACCCAGGCGCGATGGGCCCACCTGAACCGTGATCGTTCGCTGCTCACGCGCTGCCAGGCGATGCTCCTCGACGGTCACTTCGTGATCGAGCACACGGCGCGCAGCCGCTCAGCGCGTTTCTTCAACTTTAACGGCACCGCGGGGATGTGGCGCAAGGCCGCCATCGCCGCAGCAGGCGGCTGGCAACACGACACAATCACGGAGGACATGGACCTCAGCTACCGCGCGCAGCTCGCCGGTTGGAAGTTCGTGTATGCGCCGCACGTGAGCGCGCCCGCGGAGCTCCCGTGCGACATGAACAGCTTCAAAGGCCAGCAGTACCGATGGGCCAAAGGCTCGGTGCAAACCGCGCGCAAACTGCTCGGCTCGATCCTACGCGCACCGGTGGGCCTCAAAGTGAAGACCGAAGCGTTCTTCCACCTGACCAACAACCTGGCCTACGTGTTTCTGCTAGTGCTGGCAGCGCTCCAGCTCCCCAACATGCTGATTCGTCGTAAGATGGAGCACCCAGAGCTTCTGCTGCTCGACATCCCTCTCTTCTTGGCCACGTGCGGATCGGTCGCGGCGTTCTACGTCATCGCGCATCACGCCCTCTACGGCGGGCGATGGCAAGCGATAAAGAGATTGCCCTCCATGATGGCGCTCGGTATCGGCCTCTCGATCAACAACGGACGCGCGGCCGTGGAAGGACTGTTCGGCCACGATGTCGAGTTCGTTCGGACGCCCAAACGCGGTGCCATCGATGGCCAATCGGTGTCACGAACCGCCGGCTACCGCGGGCGTTGGCCCTGGCACAACATGGTCGAGCTGGCGTTTGGGGTCTACTGCGCCGTCACGCTGGTCGTTGCAATCGTCACCGAGAGCTGGGCGAGTATGCCCTTTCTTTTTCTGTTTTGCGCGGGATTCGCGTACGTGGGCGTTGCAAGCCTGTACGAGGCGTTGCGGACCGGGCGCGGTCAGGGCGACTCGGAGCTGACAGCGCAGGCGCCGTCGACGCACTCCTCGCCGAACCCGCAGTCGATGTTGAGCTGACACTCCGCCAGCACCTCACTGCTACGCACGCAAAGGTTCTGCTCTTCGACTGGCGCGCAGAAGCGGATCGTGGCGTCGATGCGGGCGCACTCGTCGTCGCTCTCGCAGGGCGTGCGGCATTGGCCACGAACGCAGACACGGCCAGGTTGACACTCGTTCTCCGGGCAGAATTGTTCGGGACGTGTGTCGGGGATGCACTGGAACGAGCTGCAGTACTCGTGGTCGGCGCAGTTGGCATCCTCGCTGCAACTCGTGAGGCAAGTGTCGTCGGTGCAAGGGCGGCATGCGCCGGCGACACACTGCTGCGTCTCGGGGCATGGCACGTCGAGACAGGTCAATAAACACTCGCCATCGATGCAGATGCGAGAGTCGCCGCACTCGAAGTTGAACTGGCAACGGAAGGGAGGCGGGTCGGGATCATCTTCGAGCGGATTGAGGCAAAGACCGTTCTCCGCACAGGTCGTCCCGAGGGGACATTCGTACGGGTCTTCACACTCGGCGACGCAACCGAGCGTCGTGCAGACTTCCTCGACGGCACAGTCTTCATCGGCCACGCACAGGTCCCGTTGCGGCGCAGGCAGGGGATCGCACGTATCCCCGCGGCACAAGAAGCAGCCGCGATCGCTGAGCGGTCCATCCGCGATACAGACGTTGCGGGAGTCGCGATTGCAGCCTGCGACTCCGAATAGCGCGATGATGAGAATCCCGAAGCGTTTCATGGGAGGTTCGACGCAGCGGCTGAGGGCATATTCACTGGCGGGATCGGCTTGAAAGCCAAACGATTTCGTTCAATAACGGGACTGGAATGAGTGGCCACAGCAAATGGTCGACAATCAAGCGGCGCAAGGGTGCTCAGGACGCCAAGCGCGGTAAATTGTTCACGAAAGTCATCAAGGAAATCACCATCGCGGCGCGCTTCGGTGGTGGCGACCCGGAGGGCAACGCCCGGCTGCGACGGGCGATCGATCTGGGCCGGGCCGTGAACATGCCGGTCGAAAACGTGACGAGGGCGGTCAAGAAGGGCACCGGAGAGCTAGAAGGCGTCCAGTACGAAGAACTGCTCTATGAGGGGGTTGGTCCGGACGGGACCCTCTTTGTGTGTGAGGTCGTCACTGACAATCGCAATCGGACGATCGCTGAGGTGCGAAAACTCTTCGACAAGAACCATGGGCAGATCAGCACCAGCGGGTCGGCGCTTTGGGCCTTCGAACAGAAGGGCATCGTCCGAATCGACCAAGACGCAGCCACCGAAGACGAGCTCTTCGAGGCGGCCGTAGGCGGCGGCGCGGAGAACATGGAGCTGGTCCATGACCAATGGGTCGTCACGACGGCTCGCAACGATCTCGATGCGGTCCGGGATGCGATCGATACCCAGGGTATCACGGTGCGCCAGGCGGCGCTCGAGTACATCCCTAACAATCCAAAGATCGTCGAAGGCCGAGACGCGGCTAAACTGATTCAACTGTACGAAGCGCTAGAGGACAACGACGACATCCAGAACGTGTTTTCCGACTTCGAGCTCAGCGAGCAGGCGCTCGCGGAGATGGCCTGATACGGCCATGCGTGTGCTCGGCATCGACCCCGGCAGCCGACGCACCGGCTGGGGTGTGGTGCAACTTGAAGGGACACGGCTTCGTCACATTGGGGCGGGGACCATCGCCGTCCCAGAAAAGCTGCCGCTTCCAAAGCGGCTCCGCATCATCCACGAAGAGCTGCAGCGAGTCGTCTCCGAGCACCGACCCCAAGTCGTCGCGGTGGAACAGATTTTCTTTGCGAAGTACGCCAACGCCGCTTTGAAGCTAGGCCACGCCCGTGGCGTGGCCTTGCTCGTCGCGGCGGAGTCGGACCTCGAGGTTCACGAGTACCCGCCCGCGGTCGTGAAGCGTACGGTCGTCGGGAGAGGGGCTGCAGACAAGGTGCAGGTGGGGCGTTTGATTACGGCATTGCTCGGGCTCGAGGCACCGCCCGAGGAGGACGCAGCAGACGCGCTCGCCGTCGCGATCACCCATATCCAGGCCCACCGCTCACGCGCGCTCACCCAACCACAGCGCTGACACGGACACTGACACTGGCGCTGGCACTGGCACTGAATTAGACACATCTGTTCAGTAACCTGCTACTCTTGCCCCGTGATCGGCAGGCTCAGCGGGACGATCGAGGATCGGGAGGCGGATGGCTCGGTCATCGTCGACGTGAACGGCGTTGGCTACGAGGTGTTCCTGCCAGTCGGGGCGGTGGGCCGCTTGAGCTCGGAGCCCGCGCAAACCGTCGCGCTTCACATCCACACGCACATGCGCGAAGACGCGATGACTCTGTTTGGCTTCGCCACCACCGAGGATCGCGCAGCGTTTCGCGCTCTACTCAAGGTGAGCAGCATTGGACCGAAGCTCGCGCTTGCGATCATCGGCGTGATGAACGCAAGCGAGCTGCAAGACGCGATCGCGCGCCAAGACAAGACTGCCTTCAAGGGGATCACCGGCGTCGGCAAAAGGACCGTCGAGCGCATTCTCCTCGACCTGCGAGACAAGCTCGACTTTGTCACGAACACAAAAACGGGCGTTCGGCTCCGGGCGGTTCCGAGCCCAGCAGATTCGGCGAATGACGCGGTCGTTGGTGCCTTGGTACAAATGGGATACAAACGGAGCGAGGCGGAGGCCGCAGTCGGGAGTGCGAACGGCGCTTCGAGCGACGACAACGTCGAGGGGCTGTTGCGTGCCGCACTGTCGGCGTTGTCATGAGTGAGATGGAAGCCAGAGCCAACGAGAGCCTGAGCATCGGCGAGCAGCCCGGCGATCGCGCGTTCGACCGAAGCCTCCGACCGGCGCGGTTCGAGGACTTCGTCGGTCAGGAGCGGATCAAAGACAACCTGCGGATCTTCGTCGAAGCGGCGCGACGGCGAGGCGACCCGATCGACCACACCCTGTTCTGCGGACCACCTGGGCTAGGCAAAACCACGTTGGCCCTAATTTTGGCTGGGGAGCGCGGGGTCACCCTCCATTCGGCCTCCGGCCCGGCGATTGAGCACAAGGGCCAGCTCGCGGCGCTTCTCACCAAGCTCGAGCCGAACGACGTGCTCTTCATCGACGAGATCCACCGCCTCAACGCCACCGTGGAGGAGAACCTCTACACGGCCGTGGAGGACTTCCGGATGGACATCGTCAACGGCGACGGTCCATACGCGCAGACGCTGCAGCTTCCGCTGAGCCCGTTCACCTTGGTTGGCGCGACTACTCGAACCGGCTTGCTGACCAATCCGATGCTGTCGCGCTTCGGATACGTGGCGCGCCTCGATTACTACCCAGACGATGCGTTACTCCTGATCATCGAGCGAAGCGCCCGTTTACTCGGCCTCTCGATCACTACCGAGGCCGCAAAGGAGCTCGCGCGCCGTTCACGGGGCACGCCTCGCATCTCCAATCGCCTGCTGCGGCGGTCGCGCGACTTCGCGGAGGTGTTGTCGGACGGCAAGCTCGATGCAAAGACCGCACGTGAAGGGCTCACCCGGCTCGACGTCGACGACGCGGGCCTCGACCAAATGGACCGGCGCTATCTGACGGTGATCATCGATCACTACGACGGCGGCCCGGTCGGAATCGAAACGTTGGCGGCTGCACTGAGCGAGCCGCGCGATACGCTCGAAGACGTGTATGAGCCCTACCTGCTTCAGAGGGGCTTTGTGGCGCGCACGGCGAGGGGACGTGTGGCGACCCGACATGCCTTCAAGCACCTCGGCAAAAAGCAGCCTACCGGCACACAATCCGGCCTGTTCTGAGCCATGAATTCCCGCCCTAACGCGGCCGAAGAGCGTCTCCTTTTCTCCGCCGAGCGCTGGTCGCCCGCCGACGCGGAGTTGTGGGGGCGTTGGCGAGAGTCGCTCCAGGCCGAGCAGCGGGCTGACGCGTTGTTGCCTCTGCAGGCGGCGCTGTCGGGGCTAGTCGCGTTTCGTCATCTGGAGAACCACCCGCTCTGCGCGCCCATCACCGACTTCCGGCCTCACCTCCATGCCGTGCGCGTGGCGTACGGCTGGGCGCTCGATCTCGTCGCTCAACTGCGAGGCGCCGACGTGCCCGAGCAGCGACTACGATCCGTGGGTGAGCCCTTGGGCGAGCCGGAGTCCTCGTTGCGCGCGCTCGAACGTTCGTTGACCGACGCGCTTCGGGTGAGTGAACGACTCCTTGAGCTGCCGCTGGTCGACGCCGGTACCCTTCAGGCAAGCTGTGACCTCTTCTTGCGCGACCTCGCGCGCAACACGTTCTTCCAGCCGCCAGAGCCGCTCGAGTTCTCCAACGTGGCGGAGCTCGTCCGTCCCGAAAGCCTGACGCCGGAGCTCGAATCGTGGAAGAGTGAGGCGGCCAAGACGACCATGCTGATCGCGTTCTTGGCGTTGCTCCGCGAGCATCGCTTCTTAGGCATCGCCGACCGTCAAATCCACGAAGACGATGGCCTCTATCGGGCACACATCGTGGTCGCCGCGGTTCGCAAGGAGCTTCGGACACTGACCCGATTTCTCTTGGTCCAGGGCGTGGAGACCTTCGCCGACGAGCTCGAAGCAAGACTGCTATCCCTCGACGCCCATCACATCACCGGGGCTCGCGCGGAGATCACTAGAGCCTCCAACGAGCTCAAAGAGCTACGTGAAACCGTGGAAGCGCTCGCAATGGAGATTCACGCCAAGGTGCGGTCTGTGCTCGACGGCGCGTTGCCGGAGCCGCATCCGAAACGTGGCCATGCGTTGCCAGCCGAGCGACTGCGAAACGGAATTCGTGAGGTTCGCGTGGTCGTCAAAAACGCCGCTAAGCAGCTTCGCTGCCTCGGTCCCCCGATTCTCCTGGAACGCAAGAGCGGCCGCGCGCAGAAGAACATTCATCAAGACATGTGGGCGTTTCGATTCATCTTGCGAGCGTTCGTCTCGAAGGCTTCGGTCGCCTCGGTGGATGCCGACTATTGGAGTGATGCAGGGAGCCTCGGGTTTGCGGCCGAGTTCGTTCGCCACTATCGGGTGTTTGGGCCTCGGTTGACCCGGGCCACCGACTACCCGCGCCGGGTGCCGCTGACGCGGGCGGTCAGCGCGCTGAGTCGTGGTGAGGCGATCGACGGGGCGAAGCTCAACCTCGCGACGCGCGAGTGCATCCTCCTTCTCGAGCATCTCGACGAAGCACTCGCCGATGTGCCCCAATCGCTTTTGGCGCCTTTCGACAAGAACAAGGCGGCGGCCGAGCTCCGCGGCTACCTCTCCGCCGCCAAAGACCGCTCCACAGCCGAGCTTGCCGCTCCGGGCGCGTTTGGCTTGGTCGACCCGAGCCGCGCGCAGGCGAGCTAGACCGCGAATCCAAAGGCCGCAAGCGTCCGCTCGATGACCCAAAATGCGGCGAGCGATCCGATGACGTACGCGGGAACGGTTCGGCTGCTTCGCCAGCCGGCAGGGAGCGCCGAACGGATGGCTGCAAAGCTCAGCCAGGCCGCTGCTATCACCCCGAGCTGTCCGACCTCCAGGCCCAAGTTGAAGCCGAGGAGGGCGAGCGGGATCTCATCGGTTGGAAGCCCCGCATCGAAGAGGACCGAAGCAAAGCCAAGACCGTGAAGGAGCCCGAGCAGCGCCGGGAGGGTCCACGGATGCTTCCATACAGGGCCCTGCTGCCCCGATCGGATTTCGAGTGCCAGCACGACGATCGTAAGGGCGATCAATGCTTCAACCAACACCATGGGGACCGAAACGATTCCGAGCACTGACAGCGCTAGCGTCAGGCTGTGACCCACGGTGAAGGCGGTGACGGCGGCGATGAGCCGGCGACGCCAGCCAAAGAGCACCAGAAGCCCGAGCACGAACGTCAGGTGGTCCCATCCGGTGAGCAGGTGCTGGACGCCAAGCATCAGGTATTCGAAGAACGAATTCGTTTCATCTTCCTGCGCAGCGATGGTGAGCTGCGGTGTGCCGGTGTCGAGGATCGCGTGGTGAACATCGCCGTCGGCGCGAACGACGCGCACGACGACGTTCACGCTCGAGTCGGCGAACCCGTCCACGCGAACGACCGCACCCAGCATGTCGGGCGGGTCACAGCGAAGCTCGACGGTTTCCTCGACCGCGGTTTCGTCTTCGGTCTTGTGACGTTCGGGCGGGCCCAACTGCTTGCAGGACGCCGGAACGCGTGGTCGTAGAGACTGCCCGGTGGGCCGCTTCACGGGCGCGCGCCAGCGCATGGTAACCGTCCCCTCGGACTCCTGCTCGAATGAAAGCACAGAAGGGGCGAGCGGGTGAGCGGCAGCGCCGGAGGAAGCACCTACCACGAGGGCCAAGAGCGCGATGGCGAGAGCGACACGCATCAAGGCACCCTCTCGACGTGCACGGTGTACGCGCCGCGAAGCGCATCCATGCGCTCTTTGCCGAGCTCGTCGCGGATTTCACGCAAACGATCGGCGCGCACCTCAGCGCCGATGATGTCGAGCGAAGGAACGTAGCCAGGCTCTTTGCCGGTGACCCTCACGAAATGAAGGCCATAGACCGATGAAACCGGCCCGCGCCACACGCCGGCAACAGCCTCCTCGACTATCTGGGCAAGCGCGGCGCCGTAGTCGTCTTTGATTTGCGAGGGCGTCCCGGATTGTTCGGGCCGAAGACCCGGCAAAGGGTCGCCCAAGCCCCGGGGCCGCTCGTCGCCGAGCGTCGACAGCTGCTCTCGCATCGCGGTGGCGTCGGCCGGAAGAGAGTCCCCGCGTTTCGAGCGGCTCAAAAAGACATGCTGGAAGCGAACCCTCCCCTCACGCTCGAACCGTTCACCGTGCGCCTGCCGATGCGCTTCGAGTGCGTCGCGGGTCGGCATTCGATCCTCGGGCACGTACCCGAGGGCTTCGCGAGCACGATAGAGAAGCCTCGCCCGTACGACCGGATCGTGCGCGTCCATGTTCATCTCTAGCGCCCGTTCGTAGAGCGTCAGATCATCGTCCGTCGCGTCCGGCTCGATGAAGTGCATGTTGCGCACGAGGTGCGTGAACACGATCGGGTCGCCCTTGTCCCAGCCGTAGCGCCGGGCTTCACTGAGCAGGATCGCCTCGCGGATCGCGCGTTCCACTTCCGCGCCGGTCGCGTCCCCGGGGACTCTTACGGTGATTTCCGGACCTTCGACGCGGCGCCCCTCGTAGACGGCTTTCGCGGCGAAAAGCAGGCCGCCGATCAGGAAGAAGTGGAGGAGCGTGCGCAGCATCAACTAGGAGGTTGATACCAGATCGGCGATGTCCAGGCGCGCTCTTGGATGGCGGGCTCCACCTGGTAGCAGCAGCGTTGCTCGACTTCGGGCAAGGCGCCCGGGTCGCTGCAGTCCACGCCTTCGCAGGCGGCCTCGTTGAGACCGGCTGCGGGGTCACAGCAGTCACACGTATAGTTGCTCTCCGGCTCCGGTTTGGCCTTGAGCGCCTCGCACGCGTCGTAGTCCCAATCGTTGCAGTCGTATTGGGCCGTGGAGCACTGCCAAGTCGTCCAGCGGCACGTCGGATTCTCGATGACTCGCGCGTAGTAGTAAGCACGCTCCGCGGGATCGAAATCCGGATCCTGCCAGACGTTACAGAGGTCGCCAAAGCCGTTCCCCTGCGGCGCGCAAGTGTCGAGATCTACGCTCGCGCCGTTGTCCTTGTCACCGGCCACGTCATACACGAGCACCTGGTAAGCATCGCCCTCGAGCCAGCCCTTCGCGATCTGGATACGCTGCAGGGGTACGCTGGCCGCATCCTGCCGGGCGGACACCACGAACGTCGGCGCCGAAGAGCCCGGCTGCGGATCGAGGACCCCGCCCATCGCAACGCCTCCGGCATAGCCCTGGGCGGCGAGGTCGGCGGCGTTGCACAGGTCGCTTGGGTACTCCCAGCCGCCGAACATCCGGACGACGATCCGTGGGCCGCTCGTGCCGAACGTCTCCTTGCGGCGTATGGCAGAGAAAATGGCCTCTCGTGCGTTCTCCTCGGCCCACACCGCGGTCATGCCGCCCGGGCTGAGGTACTCGATATCGGGAAAGCCCTGCGGCGGAGGCAGGAAGCGGTTCGGCTGACCCGCACCGCCGTGGCCCTTGAAGTCGTTCTCCGCGATGAAGCCCGGCGAGGAGATGTGCGTATCCGTCCCTGCCGTGATGCCGTATTGGAACGGGTTGGTCCCAAGGCTCTCTTCGAACTTCATGCCCTCGCCGTAGGCCACGCGCAGGAAGCCCCTCGGATCCGGCGGCGTGATGAGCTCCCGGTTCGTCGTCGCGAGGTTCGCAAACGGTATCGCCTCGAAGCCGCACAACTCGTCAGAGGTCGCCGCACCAGGCAGGCACTCCGAAGCGCCCTTGTGCTGGTAGATCTCGATGACCGGTTCCATCGCGCTTCTGGTTTCGACGTACGCGGTGCTGAAAGGCTCGCCATTGGCCATCTTGTTCTCGAAGTAGATCCCCTCCGAGAGGTTGGTGTTGTGCGGAATCGTGAACGTGTCGCAGCCGACCCCAGCATCGATGCATTCTTCCTGAAGCCGTGCCCAAAGGCCCTCTGCGTACGGCTCGTCGAAGTAGCTGTAAGGCAGAGCCGGCACGTTCCCGTTTTTGAACATGACGTTGCGGTGGAGGTTCTTCGACGCGGGCCCGCCGCTCCACTCGTAGCCTGGGAACGAGGTGAACCGACAACTTTCAGAGCGATCGTATACCGCTTCGGCCGCATCGACGATCTCGCCCCAGACCTCCATGCCGGCAGTCAAGCAATACGCGTCGTTTGGCCCGCAGAGCGCAGGATAGCGGGCGTTCTCGGGGGCCAGCACCGTTAAACCGTTGAGCCCGATGAAGATCTCTTGGACGTCCCCGGGCAAGGCGTCGAACTGCAGCGCGCTGCGGTACTCCTTGCAGTCGATCTGGTCGAACCCAGGCGACTCGGGGTCGATGCAGGTCCTGATCGTGCCGAGAAACTCGGCGTGGTCACTCAGCATGACGAAGTCCAGAGGGCGATCGATTTGCGCCATGCGCGTGGGGTTGCCGCCCTCATAATATGGCTGGATGCCGATCGGCTCGCCCTGCGCGAACGCGTATGCCTCCGCTGGTGAGGTTCGCGTGCCCTGCAGGTTTGCGTCGAGCGAAAGATTGGTGTGGATATGCGTGTCACCCCAGAACGGCTGACGAAGGTCGTTGAAGTCGGCGCAACGTCCAAACTCGTCGGGGACGACGGGCGAGGGGGAGCCGTCGTCCCCGCATCCGACGGCGACGACCGAGAGGGAGAGCAGGCCTAGGACCAGGAATAAGCTACGGCGCATCGCGCAAAAGTAGCGGAAGACCCCGACATTGCAATAGGCAAGCTAGAGCGCGACCTCGCCTTCAAAGACGAAGCGCGCCGGGCCCTGCATGAGGACGCTATCGCCAGGCGCGCTGACGGTGATCATCAGGGTTCCGCCAGGCAGTCGAATGCTGAGCTGCTCTTCACGCCTTACGCGGCCGGTCTCCACGGCTGCGACCGCTGCCGCGCAAGCCCCGGTCCCGCACGCCTGAGTCCAGCCCGCGCCACGCTCGAGGACGTCCAGACGCATCGTGCTGCCGTCGTGCTCGGAGACGAAGCCCACATTGACGCCTTCGGGGAAGTGGGGGTCGCTTTGTATGGCGGGGCCGATGTCGGACCGCGCCTCGCCGACCTCGTCGAAGGTCACGGCATGCGGATTACCCATCGACACGCCCGTCAGGTGAATGGTCCGGTCGGCAAGCGAAAGAGGATGATCGAGCCAGGGCGCGCGGGCGTTTAAGGGAATGTCTGCGGGCACCAGCGACGGAGGCGCCATCTGCACCGCGACCGATTCTGCGCCGGGGCGGTTTACGACGACACAGGAGTGAGGTCCCGCCAGGGTGTCGATCGCCACCTCGAGCGCCGATTCCCCAGCGCGTCGCGCAAGATGCAACGCCGCACAGCGAATCCCATTGCCGCACATCTCGGGCACGGAGCCATCCGAGTTGATTACGTGCATCGACGGCGCATCTACATCGAGGATCAGCACGCCATCGCCACCAACTCCACGGTGCCGATCGCAAAGCGCGATCGCCTGCTCAGCCGTGAGTCGCACCCCAGCCAGCGCTTCCTTCTCGACGATCAGGAAGTCGTTACCAAGGCCTTGGTACTTGTAGAAGGGCAGAGTCACCGAGGCAGAGTTGTAAGGCCCCCAGCAGGGAACGGCAAAACCCCGACACCGACGCTGGCACCGACGCTGACACTGGCGCTGACCCTGGCACTGACACTGACACTGGCACTGGCACTGGCACTGACGCTGGCACTGACACTGGCACTGGCACTGACACCCCGTAAAGCCGATGCTCCGCATCGTCCACGGGGCTGCGCTGGCGCTGGCGCTGAAAAAGGGGGCGCAGACTTTGCGTACATTCGGGGCGAGACG
>CAXMRM010000220.1:0-9108 GCA_964196015.1 uncultured Myxococcota bacterium | reverse complement strand
GAAGCCTTGCCCTGCGGCCGCACGTTGAAGCCGAGGACGATGGCCTGCGACGCACTCGCGAGCATGACGTCGTTCTCGGTGATGCCGCCGACGCCGGCATGAATGACGTTGACCTTGACCTTCTCGGTCGCGAGGTCGGTGAGCGAGGTCTGAAGCGCCTCCACCGAGCCCTGCACGTCGGCCTTGACCACGAGCCGAAGTTCGCGGACATCGCCGCTCTGCATGAGGGCCTGGAACTGGTCGAGACCCCTCAGCCCGCTGCTCGGCGCCATGCTCGCGGTGCCGGGCTTCTTGCGCGCCCCGGCCACCTGCTGGGCATTGCGCTGGTCGGTCACCTCGTAGAACAGGTCGCCGGCCGCTGGCAGGTCCGCCAAACCGAGCACCTCGACCGGAGTGGCCGGGCCCGCACTGGGAAGTTGGTTGCCCCGGTCGTCGGTCATCGCGCGAACGCGACCCCAGGTGCTGCCAGCTACAACGTAGTCACCTGCATCCAAAGAACCGTCTCGAATCAAGACGTTAGCGACTGGACCTCGTCCACGGTCCAGGTATGCCTCGAGCACCACACCCTTGGCCGGGATGCTCGGGTTCGCCGTGAGTTCGAGAAGCTCCGCCTGCAGCAGAACGTTTTCGAGAAGGGTGTCGACGCCCTCACCGGTGATGGCCGAGCACGAGATGAAGACCGTGTCCCCGCCCCAATCCTCCGGCTGGAGACCCAATGCGGCGAGCTCGTTCTTTACCGTGTCGGGATTCGCCTCGGGCTTGTCGATCTTGTTGACCGCCACGACGATGGGCACCTTGGCCGCCTGGGCGTGATTAACGGCCTCCCTGGTCTGGGGCATGACGCCATCGTCGGCGGCCACCACCAAGACGACGATGTCCGTCGCCTGGGCGCCCCGTGCGCGCATGGCGGTGAATGCTTCGTGGCCCGGGGTATCGAGGAACACGACCGTGCCTCGCTCGGTGTCGACGCGGTATGCGCCGATGTGCTGGGTGATCCCGCCCGCTTCGCCGGCGACGACGTCACTCTGGCGAATCTTGTCGAGGAGCGACGTCTTGCCGTGGTCGACGTGACCCATGACCGTGACGACCGGAGGCCGATGCTGACGGTCGTCGGCCTTGTCCTCGAACTCGCCGCGCGCGTCGCCGACGATTTCGTCCTCGCTCCGGGCGACGTTCTCGACCTCATAGTTGAACTCGCCCGCCAAAACCGCGGCCGTGTCCGCATCGAGCGTGCTGTTGATGTGGACGCCCGACACGCCGAGCTCCATCAGCTTCATCAAGACCTCGGTCGCTTTGAGGCTCATGCGTTGCGCCAGTGTCTGAAGCTGAACATTGTCGTCGATGCGAATCAGGCGCTTCTGCGCGCTCGGCACCGTGATTTCGGTCTGCTTCGGCTTCTTACCAGGCTGCAAACGCTTTTTGCCGGGGCGCCCCTGTGGACGGCCGGTCGGGCCGATCGACGAGCGTCCACGGATTTCGCGGCGGCGTGGCGCGTGCTGCTCCCGCTGTGCGGCATGCTCGGCTACGATGCGCCGACGCGCAACTTCGGAAAGCGGCGTGGCGCTCGGCGCCTTGGCCTTGCCACGGCGCATGACGCCCGGCGGCAAGGCGTCATGAGCGAAGCGACCCTGCTCCTCCGGCTCTGTGGGTGGCTCCGCCGCGCGCTGCGCCGGCGGTGGCTCCGGCACCGCTGTGACCTGGGAAGGCGGTGTCGGCTCAGCTCCCACGGATGTTTCGACGGGCGCAGACTCGGTCGCGCGCTCCGGGGCCGGTGCCTCCGTCGCGGGCTCGACCACGGGCGCTTCGGCTGGCGCGGACGCGGCCGGTTCAGCGGCCACGCGCTCTACCTCTTCGGTCTTCTTGCGTCGCTTGCGGCGGACGACCGTCGGTCGAATTCGTTCTTCGACCATCGTTTCGTTACGATCCTTGCCGAGTGACCGTTTGATGCGGTCCACTTCAATCGGATCGAGGACGCTCATGTGATTGCGCACCTGGATGCCTAGCGTCGCCATTCGCTGAATCAGGTCGCGGTTCTCGACCCCCAGCTCGCGGGCGACCTCATAGACTCGAACCTTACTCATCCATCCTCCGATAGGGCCTCAACGTGCGACAGACAATCCAGGACCGCACGGGCGATGCCCCGATCCGTGATCAGGAGGACACCGAGCTCGGAACGGCTGAATGCGTCCCCCAAGCTGGCCTTTGTCCCCCAAGTCGCCGTCGCGCAACCAAGCGCCGTTGCGGCGTGTGCGAGCTCATGCCCGCGACCACGCGAATCTTTTGCGCGGATCAATAGATCCCCTCTGTTTGCGTGTAGAGCGGCACGAACCGCGTCTGTCCCGAGAGCCAAGGTGCGCGCGCGCTGGGCCGAGCTCAGCAGACCCAAGGCGCGCTGCTCGAATTGTTGCACGAGCATCCGTTCGATGCTTTCGGGCTCGACCTGAGCGACACCGCGAAGCGCACGCGCCAATCCGCCACGGAGCGCAGCCGAGCGGATACATGCCCTTCGCGGATGCACCGACACACCCCTGCCGCCGAGCCGACGTCCGAGATCCACGGCCACGAACGGCGCGCTGTCCCCGACGACCAGACGCACGAACTCGTCGCGCTCGGCGCGGCAACCACACCCGGCGCACATCCGCCTCGAAGGCTTGTCTCGTTCGCTCTTTCCCATGACGCCCAGCATCTGCGGCTACTCCTGCTTCGGCTCCCCCGAGGTCTCGGTCTCGGGCGCTGCCTCTGTCGCTGTCTCTGCCGCTGTCTCTGCCGCTGCTGCTTCCGCCGCTTCCGCCGCTTCCGCCGCCTCTGCCGCCTCTGCCGCCTCTGCCGCTGCTTCCGCCTCCAACCTCGCGGCCTCCGCCTGGGCGACCGCGATGCTCTCGAGCATCTTCGCTTCGACGGGCGGCCACTCGGTCTCGACGAACACGGCAACGGCAGCCTTGAGCGCCTGTGCCTTGGATGCGCCGAGCCCCGACTTGATCGAAAGGCGATCGGTGTCCTCTTCAGCGGCGATCGCCGCCGCCGATCCGTAGCCGTTTTTCTCGAGCTGATCGGCAACGCGCGCGTTGACTCCAGGTACCAGAAGAAGCTTGTCGCGCTCTGCCAGCGCCTCGGTCCGATCGGCCATCGCGGCCAACCTTTCCTTGCGAAGCTCCTCCATCGCCATCGCGGCGTCATCGCGAAGCTTCGCCACATCGTCCGCCGAGATCCCTGGCACCGACGCAAGCTCGCCTTCGCTCGCGTCGACGACCTCGTCGAGGCTTCGGAAGCCCATGCGGTAGAGCGAGCGAGAAAGCTCTTCATTGGTGCTCAGGCGCGATAGCGCCGCCATCGCCTCTTCCTCGATCTGCTGGAAGCGGGACTCGCTGACGATGTCGAGCCGCCAGCCGCTCAGCTGCGATGCGAGCCGCACATTTTGGCCACGACGGCCAATCGCGAGCGACAGCTTCGCATCCGGCACGACGAGCTCCATGTTGGAGTTGGCTTCATCGATGACAACGCGCACGACCTCCGCCGGGGCGATCGCGTTACAAACGAAGCGGGCCGGGTCACGATCCCACGGCACGATGTCGATCTTTTCGCCGCGAAGCTCCTGAACCACGGCCTGCACGCGTGAGCCCTTCATGCCCACGCAAGCGCCAACGGGATCGACATCGGTGTCGCGGCTACTCACCGCGATCTTCGACCGTGCGCCCGGTTCGCGCGCCGAGGCCACGATTCGGACGATGCCTTCGTAGATCTCCGGAACCTCCATCTCGAAGAGCTTCACGAGAAGCCCGACGTCGGTCCGGGAGAGAATGATCTGCGGTCCACGCGCCTCGCGATCGATGTCCTTCAAAAAGGCCACGATGCGGTCTCCGGGACGGTAGCTCTCGCGCGGCGTCTGCTCACGCGGAGGCAGCACGGCTTCCACCCCACGACCGAGGTCCACGATGATGTTCGAGCCGCGCTCGAAACGACGCACGACGCCGGTGATGATCTCGCCCTGGCGGCTCTTGTACTCGACGTAGACCCGCTCGCGCTCGGCATCACGAACCCGTTGAATGATGACCTGCTTGGCGGTCTGCGCAGCGATACGCCCGAAGCGGCTCCGGCTCTGGTCGAGGCCCAGCAGCTCCCCGAACTGCTTGTCCTGCTCGCGGGCCTTATCGCGGTCATCGGGAAGGTAGAAGATCTGGAAGCCGAGCTCCTCGCCGATCTCCGCCTCGAGCCCGTGCGTCTCCGCTTCCTCGACCGAGAGCTCTTGCTCGCTGTTTTCCACCGCCTCCACGACGGTCGTGTACTGAAAGAGATCAACCGCCCCACTCTCGCGGTTGAACCTCGCTTCGAGCTCGCGATCGGGACCAAAGGTTTTCTTCGCCGCCGTCAAAATCGCCTGCTCGGTGGCCTCGACCAGAATCTTGGCATCGATGCCCTTCTCCTGGCTGACCTGCTCAATGACGTTCTGAAGGGAGAGCGCGCTTTCTTGCATAGCCATCTACCCACCTAGTTCGAGAATGGATACACGAGGTTCGCTTCCGCGATGTCCGCGTGTGGAATCAAAAGGTCCGTACCGTCTTGATCGAGCTCGATGCTCCGATCGACGACTCTGAGCAGCTTCCCCCGGAAGCGGCGCTGGCCTTCGATTGGCGTTCGTGTTCGCACCTTGACCTCTCGACCGGAGAATCGCTCGAAGTCCGCTAGCTTCACCAGAGGCCGCTCGATCCCCGGAGAACTCACCTCGAGGCGATAGCCCCCAGAAGGAAGAAAGTCGTCGTGGACGTCCAGAGTGGTCGATAAGTCCCGACTGACCGCCGTGCAATCCTCCAGGGACACCCCACTGCCGACCTCTACACCCGGGACGTCCCGGTCGATGATGACTCGAATGAGCGCCCCCGCAGGCTCCCGCAGATAGCGCAAATCAACCAGATCCACGCCATGGGCACGGCAAATTGGGTCAATTAACTGCTCCAACGCGTTGACTAGTTGTTCAGTAGCCTGGGTCAATTCCTACTCGGGATCCCTAAACGAAAAACGGGCGGGCCGTGGCGGCCCACCCAGGAGAGGTAAACCAAATTTTCAGGCAGCCACGTACCACAGGGCCCTATCCCCCGCAAGCAAACTGGACGTTTGTTGCTTTGCGTCATTGACAGAGAGAAAGGCATCTTGGTATGCCCCGCCAGTACCCCCGCCGGATCGGCGTGGGAGCAGGAGGAAAGCATGATGCGTTCGTTGAACATCGGGCACTGGGTTGCCCTAGTATGCAGGGCCGCGCGGGTCGCCAGTTGTGGGTCGACCCGTGAGACGGCTTGGGACCCGGCCACGGAATCCGTTCGGCTCGATGATGCCTCCCGCGCAGAGGTCGCGCGACTCTTGGCAGCTGCCGATGCTGCGTGGGCGAAGCGCGGAGACGGCGCGCAGGCCAAAGCTGCCATCGACGCGTGGTCCGCGGCAACCGATCTCGATCCTAAGAACGCGACGGCGCTCACCGAGCTCTCGCACGCGATCTACTACTACTCGGACTGCTTTCTTCGTCAGGACGAGGAGAACCCGCAGCTCTACAAGGACACGCACGAAGAAGGCACAAAGGCTGCCGAGCGCGCGCTGTCGGCCCTGTCGCCGGCCTTTGCCGAGAAGATGGCGTCCGGCGCACGCATCGAGGATGCGATCGGCGTTCTCAACGCCTCTGCGGTGCCCGCCCTCTACTGGCGCTCCTCGAACCTGGGCCGCTGGGCCATCCTCGAGAGCTTCGCGACCCTGCTCTCCTACAAGGACGAGATCCGCGCGGTCATGGAGTTCTGCCTCGATGAGGATCCGCTGTACTGGTACCAGGGTCCAGATCGCTACTTCGGCATCTTCTACGCCAAGGCGCCCAGCTTTGCCGGTGGCGACATGAAGAAGTCGGTGGCGCACTTCAACGTCTCGATCGACGCGCACCCCGACTATTTCGGCACGCGCATCCTCATGGCGGAAGAGTGGGCAGTCAAAGAAGACAACCGTCCGCTCTTCGAGGAGCTCGTCAACTATGTCCTCAGTGGCGACCCCAACGTGATCCCGGCGATCATCCCGGAAAACACCTGCGAGCAGCGCAAGGCCAAGAAGTTGATGGCCGACATCGACGACATCTTTTGATCTGAATAAGCTCGACCAACGTGTCGTCCATTGGCCGGCCCGAGGAGAATCTAATGCGTAAGTCCATCGTTTGTGCTGCGGCGTTTGTCGCGCTTTGCTTCCTGTTTGCCGGGCCTGCCCCAGCATTTGCCCAGGAATACGTATTGGAGATGGGGACCGTGGTCCCCGCGGGCAGCCCTTGGGCGCTTCAGCTCAAGCGTCTGAAGAAGTACATCGAAGCAGAGACCGGCGGCCGTGTGAAGGTGAAGCTGCGCCTAGGTGGCTCGAATGAGCGATCGCTGGCGCGGCGGACCCAAATGGGCAGCAAGCAAGGCTTCGCCGGCTCGGTGGGCGGCTTGAGCTCGATCGTCCGGGAGGTGAACGTCATCGAGGCGCCCTACGTGTTCGATACCGTCGAGCAGGCGGACAAGGCTCTCGACGACCCCGAGGTGTTGAAACAGGTCCGTGCGATCCTCAAAAAGCAGAAGCTCGTCTTCGCACTTTGGTCGGAGAATGGCTTCCGCTCATACTTCAGCCGGCGGCCTATTCGCAGCCCGGAAGACATGAAGGGCATTCGCTATCGGTCGCAAGAGGCCGTGGCCCACGTCGCGGCGTACAGAGCGCTCGGCGCAAGCCCGGTGACGATCGACATTGCCAATACGATGACCAGTCTACAGACCGGAGTCGTGGACGGCTTCGACAACACTGCGCTCTACGCGATGGCCTCGACGTGGTACCAGGGCTTCGACGACGGCGAACGCAACCTGTTCCTTTCCCGCCACTCGTACCAGCCTGGCATTGCCGTCTACTCGAAGAAGTGGTTCGACACATTGCCCCCGGACATCCAGAAAGTCCTCCTGAACGCCCCCTATGAGCTCACCGTTTGGGGTCGAGATCAAGTGCGCAAGATGGAGCCCGTCCTGCTGAAGAACCTCGTCCGCTACGGCTACGACATTCACGAGCCTACCCCCGCGGAGCTCCAGAAGTTCAAGGACATGGAAAAGGGCGTCCCGGAGTCCGTGGCCAAGGAAGTCGGCCCAGCCGCTCAGAAGCTGCTCAAGGCTGTCCGCGCCGCCATCGCAAAGTAGCCTGACGCCTACGCGGACGCTGTCACTGTCCCGGGGTTTCCCCGTGAACGTAGACCCACGTCCCCGGGTTCTCCTCCGTTGCCGACCCGCCGTGCCAGGTCTCGGGCAGGTCCGGGCCTGCCCAGTTGTAGAGCCACCTGGCATCGCGCGGAGCGAGGTTGATGCAGCCGTGGCTTCGCGGGCGGCCAAAGCGGTCGTGCCAGAAGGCCGAGTGGAAGGCGTAGGCGCCCCTGAAGTACATCACATAAGGGACGTCCTCGAGGGAATATGGCGGCTCGCCCGGCTCGTTGTTGTCCATCGTCGAGGTCAGGTGCTTGCCGCGAATGCGATAGAGGCCTTTCGGGGTGCGGTAGTCGAGCTCGGGGCTCGGGATTTTCGTCCGCCCGGTGGAGATGAGGCTCACGTAGCGTGGCTGCTTCCACTCATAGGCCACTAGGACCTGGTGCGTGAGGTCGATGTCGATCCAGCGCTCCGCCTCCGCCACCTCGGCAGGCGGCTTGATCGGCTCAATGACCAACACATCGGTCTCGTGAACGAGCCTGCCCTCTCCGACGACCAGGTACACGCTCTCGCCGATGCGCCGACGTGAGCGCACCGCGAACCATGATCTCCGCGCGAGTCGGTCGCGGGTGACCCGGAGCTTCCCTCGATCGTTCAAGCGATAGACGGTCGTCTCCTCGCCTCGGGTCACCGCCACGGGAAGGTCCCAGCTCTGACCGTCGAGCATCTGCCCCCGGAACTCGCTCCACTCTTTACGCCTCAAGTGCTTGGCGGGCACGAACCCGTTTTGCTGCGTACGCCAGTACGTCTCAGCGTCCTTTTCGAAGGTGCGGTCCAAACTGACATAGAAACCCGGCCGCAGAATGCGCAGAACAAGTGGATTGTCGAACTGCGGGGATGACTCGGGTCGCTCGGACGTCGACGGCTCGACGCCTGCGTCGGGTACCTCGGGAGGAATCTCGTAGATCTCGTCGGCTTTGGGCAGCCGCTTGTACAGTGGAGTCTTCCGCCGAACCGTCGCGTACTCGTACGGCATCACCGCGTCGCGGTCCGGTTGCCGCGCGCGCAGCTCCGGCAGTCGTTCACCCGAGAACACGAGGATGTCACGCCCGCGACAAGCGTATCCGCCGGTGTCGAGCTCGTACCAGCCACCCTCACAGCCCTCATAGCCAACGGGCTCGGTGCTGGTGGAGTGAAGAAGCGCGCCCGCTCGCAGGTACCCGAGACGCGCACTGTCCGAGCTGGGCGCGGCTCGTATCGGAGTGACGAATCGCTTTGCGAAGACCCGCTGCGGCGGACCGAGATCGCGAGGCTCGGCAGGCTGCTCAACCTCGACCGAAGCGAGGCGCGTATCGAGGCTACAGCCCGCGAACACCCCCGTGAATGACAGGACCGCCGCCGCGCCGAAAAGCACACCGCAGGACTCCAACAAAGCTTGTCGTGTGCGCCGCACAGTAGTGGTCTGCTACGAAGTGTCATTAGGATGCGCACGGGTCAACAACTCGAAACGTTTTCCACGACGTTTGGACTCGTGGCATCGGCAGCCCTACACCTCGCCTCCTTCGCCTACATCACGAGCGCCACCGCACACTTCGACTTCGACTTCGAGCTCACGCTACCGGCGGAGGTGGAGTTTGGTCTGACGGGGGAAATGGCGTTGGCCGCCGCACCGCCAACGCCCAAGGCCGCGCTCGCGCAGGACCCGGGAGCCAAGAGCGAAGCAAGGCCGGAAGAAGACCCCATCCTAGACGCCGGCATACCAACGGACGCTAACACTGACACTGACGCCGACGCTGACGCTGGCACTGACGCTGAGGTCGGCCCGGTCGCCCCCTCAACAATATCCGGACCCTCGCGCATCCCCCCGGGCGCCCAACTCGCCCTCCGTGTCGACATGAAGCGCGTCCGGGAGTCCCCGCTCGCTCCCGAT
>CAXMRM010000219.1:0-13430 GCA_964196015.1 uncultured Myxococcota bacterium | reverse complement strand
CGACGCAACCGTCGCGCTCGCCCTGCAGATGCATCGTCGGGACCGCGATCGAGCCGGCTGCGACGATCTCCCGAGCCTCACGAATCACTTTGGGTGAGGTCAGCGCGCGGTAGTACCTCAGCGGCGCGGGCATGCTCGACCGCAAACACAGCTTGAGCTCCTCGAAGTAGTCGGCACCCGGATGAAAACCCGGTGACCAGGCTTCCCATAGACGCTCTATAAAGCGGAAGTCGCGAAACTTCACGACCTGGTCCGACACGATGGGCAGCTGAAAGAAGGCCACGTACGCGCTCCGGCGAAGCTGCCGCGGGTACCGCGCGAGGTTCGCCTCGAACGCCAAGAGATGTGGTATCGCAAGCGTCGCAGCCGCACGAAATCGCTCCGGTCGCTGCGCCAACGCGCACCGGGTGATGAACGAGCCCCAATCATGGCCGACGATCCGAACCGGCTCCGAAGGGGACAGCTCGTCGACGAAGGAAAGGATTGTCCGAGCCAGCGTCGGAACATCGAAGGGCCCTTCGAGCGACGAGGGCGCGTAGCCCGGGAGCCAAGGGCTGACGACGCGATACCCAGCTGCACGAAGGTGCTCGGTCAGCGGCGCCCAGGTGCGCGGAATGTCTGGAAACCCATGGAGGCAAAGCACCAGGGGCGCGTCCTGCGCTCCGGTCGAGAGGTACGCGAGGCCGGTCTGCTCTGAGCGACGTCGGTGCATCGCGACCAGCTTACGAGAAGAAGCTCGCGAGCGCTTCCGCAAGCCGCTCAGCAAACGATTCCTCGACGATCAGGTCTTGTCGCGCCTCGATCTCGAGCGCGCACCGCCCGAATTCCTGGGCATGACGTACCGGGGAATAGGCGAGACCGACCTTCCCCGACCATGGCTCGTTCGGTGCGACGTGGAAGCCCGCCGCCTGGAGATGGTGCACGAGCCGATGCGCGGGCTCTTCGTCGTGATCGAACAACACGCCGACCTCCAAGGCCCGTGCCTCGCCGTCATAATTGTCGGTGAAGGTGTGGATGGAGAACACGGTGTCGCCTCGGCTCCGTTCCACCATCGCACTCACGGCCGCGTGATACGGAAGGTAGAAGCCATTAATGCGGCGCTCGCGCTCCACTTCAAGGAGCATTTCGTTCAGATATACCATCCTCCCCTCGGCGTTTTCTCGAAACAGCGTGTCCGAATCGAGAGGCCGGTTCGGATCGATCAAGAGCCGCGAAAAACGGGAAAGCACTGCCGGCGCGTTCATCAATTGAGCTACCCTTCGCGTGAAAAGGGCGGCGCCAATGTCACTGGCCCAATGCGTGTCGAGGAGCCAATCATCTTGTTCGGGCCACGTCCACGGTTCGGGAAGCTCCGCCGACGCGTGCTCGCAGGTGAACACCACACGACCGCCGAAGTCGCCATCGATCTCCTCCACCGCGTCGGACGAATCCACGTTTGGAATTGTAAGCGAACTCTCCAAAAGTCGAGCTCCTAGTGACACTGAACGATTGAGCGGTATACTCGAAGGCGAAGCCGAAGGGGGCGGTGGAAGGAAATAGACCTGTGCCGCATCCCGACGAAGACCCGGATCTCCCCGGAAAGACGAGGCGACGGCCGAGTCATTTCCGGAAGAAGCGCCGAGACACCACGACCAAGGTGGTTCGCGTTTCCCGAGAGCGCTGGGCCGCGGAAAGCGACGTGAGTCACGTTGTGCAGAGCCGACAGGCGCGCCAAGAGCAGTGGAGCAACGTGATCAACCCAGCGCCCCTGTTGCCGGACCCTCTCCTCCACCGGCCCATGCCGCCTCCCGCGCCCTTGCCCTCGGAAACCTCACGCAACGATCCGACGGTCCCCGGCTGGCTCGACGACGGCCAGCGGCGAAAGCGCGTCGAGGACATCATTGGAACCGTAGGCCTCGCAGTCATGGTCGCGGCGATGCTGGTCGCCATGTGGCTTCGAATGACGGGACCGTAGGTCTCGAGGCTCGTGGCCTGCGATCTGCGATCTGCGGGAGCTCCTACACCGAGCTAAAACTCGGGCCGGTCCTGGTGCTGCCCAAACACGTCTCTGAACACGTCGCAGATCTCCTGCTCCGTGCAGTACGCCTTCGCGGCGTCGACGATGCCGGGCATGACGTTGCGGTCGGTGCGACAGGCGTCTGAAATGGCGGCCAGTGCCTGCGAGACAGCGGCGTCGTCGCGTTCGGCTTTGACCTTCGCCAGGCTGTCGACCTGTTCCTTTTGAATCGACGGGTCGACTCGGAGGGTCGGGATGTCGGGCTGCTCGTCCTGTTCGTACTTGTTGACGCCGACGACAGTCTTTTCACCGCTTTCGACCTGACGCTGCAGGCGGTACGCCGAAGCGGCGATCTCGCGTTGCGGATAGCCGCGCTCGACGGCTTCGACCATGCCGCCGAACGCATCGATCTTGCGGATGTAGTCCATGGCCTCTTCTTCGATGCGATTGGTCATCCACTCGACGAAGTAGCTGCCGGCCAGGGGGTCGATGGTGTTGGTAACGCCGGACTCTTCAGCGATGATCTGCTGCGTGCGGAGCGCCACCGTGACGGCTTCCTCGGTGGGAAGCGCGAACGTCTCGTCGAGGCTGTTCGTGTGGAGCGACTGGGTCCCGCCCAACACGGCGGCGAGTGCTTGAAGCGCCACGCGCGCGACGTTGTTGTACGGCTGCTGGGCCGTGAGCGACACCCCGGCGGTCTGCGCGTGTGTCCGCAGCATCAAAGAGCGCGGGTTCTTCGGGTTGAACCGATCCTTCATGAGCCGTGCCCACATCCGGCGCGCGGCACGGAACTTCGCGATCTCCTCGAAGAAATCGTTGTGAACATCGAAGAAGAACGACAGGCGCGGTGCGAAGTCGTCGACGTCCAAGCCGCGGTCGACGCCCCATTTCACATACTCCAACCCGTCGGCAATCGTAAACGCGAGCTCTTGCGCGGCGGTCGAGCCCGCCTCGCGAATGTGGTAGCCGCTGATACTGACGCTGTTCCAGCGTGGAACTTCTTTCGCGCAGAACTCGATTGAGTCGGTGACGATCCGCATCGCTGGACGCGGAGGCACCACCCAGGCGTGCTGCGCGATGAACTCCTTGAGGCAGTCGTTCTGCACGGTTCCGCCGATCTCGTCGCGCGGAATCCCGCGCTTGTCGGCCAACGCGACGTAGAACCCGAGCAGCACGGCCGCGGGGCCGTTGATCGTCATTGACGTGGTGACCTCGTCGAGCGGAATCTGGTCGAACAGGATCTCCATGTCGCGGAGCGTGTCGACCGCAACGCCGACCATGCCGACCTCGCCCAGCGAGCGCGGCGAATCGCTGTCGTATCCCATCAGGGTCGGGAAATCGAAGGCCGTCGAAAGGCCGGTCTGTCCCTGCTCCAGCAGGTACCGAAAACGCTCGTTCGTCTGGCGGGGCGTCCCAAAGCCGGCAAACATCCGCATCGTCCACAGGCGGCCGCGATACATCGTGGGTTGGACGCCGCGCGTGTACGGAAACTGGCCGGGGAACCCAAGGTCGCGCTGATAGCCGCCATCGAGGTCGGCCGGCGTGAGAAGATCTGGAACCTCCAAGTCGCTGTGGGTGACGAAACGCTCTTTGCGCAATGGCTGGCGATCGACGGCGGCTTGTACGCCTTGCGTGCGCCACCGAGCGGACTCTTCACGCAAGCGATCTCTGTCGTCATCTGACTGCCGGTCGGCCGCCAGTTTCTTCCCCGGATCCGCGGTCACGGGTACCTCCTTCTAGTTCTCTACCGTGTCCTGCGCCCCTGGGAAAGGCAAGACTTCGCCACGGATGACCTGCAGCATGCCTTCGACTTCCAGGGCAACCTCGAGCTCCGGACTGGTTTCCAAGAAGCGTTCGAGATAGCGCTTCGCCGCTTGATTCTCACCCTTTTGAAAGTGAGCGGCGCCAACGAGGAACAAGCCGTCGCCGTCGTCTTCTTGCTGCTGAAGCACGCGCTGACCCATTCGAATCGCGCGGTCGTACTCGCCCATCATCCGGAGCGTCTGCCCAGCGCCCACAGTCGCGCCGACGTAATCAGGCGCGAGCTTCAGCGCTTCGACGTAGCTCTTGAGTGCCTCCGGGTAGGCTTCTTTTTGAAAATACGCGTGGCCTAGGAAGTGAAAGGCGTACTCGTTTTCCGGATCTTCATGCGCGACGCGCAGGAGCTCGTCGATCGCTTGGTCCACCTCACCGCAATGGAGAAGCTCCATCCCTTCTTCGGCTGCTTCCCAGCGCTCGGACTGCGCATCGTCCACGGACGTCTCCTCAGTCACGCTTGCCGTAATCGATGGAGCCTGCGCGCGTTCGATCGCGTGGCCGTACGCCGGATGCCAACGTTCCAAGCGCAAGCAGGAGGAACAAGACGCCTCCGATGAGAAGCGTGATGCCCATCAACTGACGGTTGTCGAACACCCAGTAGCAAAGCCCGGCGACCAGCAAAGTCAGGACGGCAACGGCCGCCGACACACGTATCTGCACGCGACGGCGCCGCTGTGCGCTCGCCTCAGCTTCACGCTTGGCTTCCTTCGCGTCCTTGGCTCGCTCCTTGCGAGCCTGGCGCCGATCGTTGTGTTTCTTCGCCATGAACAGAGCATACTACTGAATCGCCCGATGGGCCCGATCTGCCAAATGGCCCTCGGACACGAGTTCCAGGTACTTCTCATAAGCTTCCCGCGCGGCACGTGAGTTGTCGCTCGAAAGCGCCTCGCCCAGATAGAACCAAGCCTCCGGCGGCGTGCCCGGGAGGGAAATCGACTGCCGGAACAAGCGCCGGGCCGAATCCCTTTCACCGCGCTCGTAGTGAACGCGGCCCACCTGATAGATTGCGGCGGCTTCGAGCCCTGGGCGCGCATCGACGCCGCGAGCAAGCTGCAGCGCACGGGTGGCGTTGCTCATCGCCTCGGAATACTTTTTCGCGCGCAGGATGCTCTGACCTATCCCGACAAGGGCGGGCGCATAGTCCGGATCGAGTTCGAGGGCGCGTCGATAGTAGCTCGCCGCAAGCCCCATGTGGCCCTCAACATCGAGCGCGTCGGCGCGCGAGGTGAGCTGCTTGGAGTCCATCGAAGCCAGCTCCGCCTGCACGACCGCCGCATCGGGCTCTTCAGCCGGTGGCGGCGAAGCCGCTTTACGGGACAGCGCCGTAGCCGCTTTGCGGGGCGCCTTCGTCACCGGTGGAGGGGCGGAAACCGGTGGTGGCAAAGCCTCTGCGGCAGGGGCAGAACCCCGTGGCGCCGTAGCCGTTTTGCGGGGCGGCTCCGGGAACGGCTCTCCGAGTGGCTCGACCTCATCGATTTCGATCGCCGGGATCGGTGCGAGCTCCTCCGCCAAGACGGACGGGGCAGCCTCCTCGACATGGGCAGCCGCTGCAGTCGGGGCAGGGTCCCGTGCTGGCGCAGCCGCTTTACGGGAGGACGTGATCAGCGCGATGCCTCCGATCAGCAGCGCGATCCCCGCCAGCGCGACGGCACCGAGCAAGACTTGCCTCGGAGTCAGCGCCGCCCGACTGCTTCGCTCCTGCCTCTCCGCAAACGCAATCAAATCGTCTTCAGATTCAGGCCCCATCGCATCGAGGGGTTCTTCGGCACGGATCGCAAGGACCTCTAGCCCGCGGGCCTTCGCCAGCAGGCGCTCGGCCTTGTCGTGCTCCCCTCGGTCAGCCAAAAGCTCGCTGAGCCACTGCAGGGGCCTCGGATCGTCCGGCGCGAGCCGATTCGCCCCCATCAACGCCTGTTGCGCTCGCAGCGTGTCACCGTCGGCCCGCCACGCCTCGGAACAAAGCAGCAGGTACTCGGGATCGTCGGCCAGCTGCGCGTGGTGGAGGCTCAGCACCTCGAGCGCCGAGCGAGGCTTGCCCGCCGCGATCAGATCGCGTGCAATCTCCAACGGATGCGGCTGCCCGGCGGTATCCACGTCGCCGAGCGCATAGGCGTCGAAGCCGAAATCAGACACGTCGGCGATTCTATCAGAGGCACCCCGGATTCAGGAATTCCCGCCAATCACGGAGTCACTCCGGGCCTTCTGCCACAAAGCTTGTATACTCCCGCGCAATGTTTGTGGTCGCATGCTCCGGGTTTCCCATGCCGGTCAGCCGATATTGGCAGGAGTTCGAAGCCGTGGAAATCTCGGATACCGAGATCGCCGTTCCGGGCGCTGGTACCATCAGACGCTGGATTCGGGAGGCTCCCGAGAATTTCCTCTTCACGGTGGTAGCGCCCAAGTCGGTCAGCGACTCCGGCTTCCGGCGCACCAAAGAGAACAAGGCGACTTGCGAGGCTGTGGCCGAGCTCGCGAAGGACCTCAACGCCAAAGCGGTCGTCTTTAGCGCTGACGAAAAGTTCAAGCATGGCAAGGCAAACCGGGCTGTTCTTCGAGCGTTTCTAGGTTTTCTGCCGTCGAGCCTGCCTCCGATCGTGTTCGACCTCGATGCCTGGAAGCCGAGCGACATCGTCACGGCCTGCGGTGACCGGCCCGCTGTCGCCGCATACGACCCACTCACCGACGACCCGCCGCCCAGGTCGAAGATGACCTACCTCCGCCTCCCGGGGCCCGCGGGCCACCGCTCGCGCTACGACGAGGCGTCGGTCGCAAAGATCGCCGCCCACTGCAACGGCCTCGACCCCGAGCTCGGCATCTGCGTGTTCCGCAACATCGACATGCAGACCAACGCCCATCAGCTCGTGAAGAGACTCGAGTAGCCGATGCCGGAATCGGCCCCGGCGCCGACGGTGATCACACTCTCGGAACAGGACGCCGGGCAGCGCATCGATCGCGTCCTGGGGCGCCGCTGCCCGGAGTTCTCGCGGAGCGCGCTGCAGCGATGGATCGAGCAGGGACGCGTCGAGCAGGCCGGCGAGGTCGTCTCCCGCAAGACCAAGGCCCTGGGCGGGGCCGAGGTCTCGATTCACCCTGCCCCGCCCGAGCGCATGAGCGCCGAGCCCCAGGAAATTCCGTTCGAGCTCCTCTTCGAGGATGCGCACCTGATCATCCTCGACAAGCCCGCCGGCCTGGTGGTTCACCCTGCACCGGGTCACGCTGACGGGACGCTCGTCAACGCCCTGCTGTATCACGGCGAGGTGCAGGGCGGAGCCGACCCGCTGCGTCCGGGCATCGTGCATCGCCTCGACAAGGACACCAGCGGCGTGATGGTAGTCGCGAAGACCCCCCAGGCGCACGAGCGGCTAGTCGAGATGTTTCAGCAGCACAGCTTGGAGCGGGCATATCTCGCGATTGCGCTTGGCCGCCCGCCCCAGGCGGTCACCTACGACACCTTCCATGGGCGACACCCGGGGAATCGAAAGAAGTTTACCTCGCGAGGCGACCGGGGACGACAGGCGGTCACACGCCTCGAAACAGTCGAGCTTTTGCATGGAAGCTCTTTGGTTCGTTGCTATTTAGAGACTGGGCGCACACATCAGATCCGCATGCACCTAACAGAGGACGGGCACCCGATTCTCGGAGACGCGCTTTACGGGAAATCGATCAGCGACCCAGAACTGCGCCGCGTCGCGACCGAGCTGGGCCGCCAGGCGCTGCACGCCGTGCTCCTCGCGTTCGCCCATCCGATCACAGGCGAGGCGATGCGCTTCGAGACCGAGCCGCCGGAGGATTTCCAGCAGGCGCTCCGCTCACTGCGCATCGGTTAGCCGGCATCCGGCGTGCCAGCGTCCACCACCGATGTTGGCTCGGGCGCGCATTGCGCATAGCCGTCTAGCACCCGCTGGCACTGCGCCTGATCACATTGAAGGACCACGGAATTGCAACTCTGGAAGAAGACGGGATTGACGAGAATCGACCTGCAGCAGTCCTGAAGGTCGAGGCAGGTCTGGATCGCGGCATCGTCGCAAGCGGTCGACTTGGAGGCAGCCCATCCAACTTGGCAGAAGGACCCCTCTCTCTCCCATCGCGCCACGCCCGAAGCCGCGTCGCCAGTGATCTCGCCAGAAAAGAACAGCTCGATGTCGCTACCCGGCGGTTGGATTCCGGCGACTCGGAACGAATTGGTCGCTTGATCGATGATGACGTCGTCCGCGAACCCCAGCTCGAAGCTACAGCTGTCCCCGTTCTGATCGCGGCCCGCGAGATCGACGCCTATGTCATAGGAGCGGGGGCCGTCCTCGGGCTGCGCGGTTGCGTTACACTCAGAACTCGCGGTGAGCCTCAAGCCATCTTTGCTGACGTAGAAGCAAACGTTCACCCCATTGGCCCGTCCTTCCCAGAGCCCGGGCATCTGTTGTGGGGCCTTCCCTGTGGCGGCCCCCGTGCCCCCGGCTCCGCCTGTGCCGGCCGCGCCTCCAGTGCCAGCGCTGCCGTCATCGCAGCCGACCGAAAGAAGAACGAGGCAGCCGACGGCAGCCAACAGCCCTAAAAAGTTAACGGTCATAGCGACGCGAGGCCTACCAGATCGGGGATTCGACGTGTGCCTTGGAGCGGACGAGGAGGTCGATAATCGCACGGTCATAGAGGTTACGAGCCATGAGCTCAGGTGCGACGCGGCTCTGATAGAGGTCACGTCCTTCTTGAACTTCATCGGCCATCACTTCGAAAAGATTATCGTTTCGAACCCCCTCGGCGATCTTGTCCTCGTTGTAGAGAGCAAGGTCGCTCGAGATCGCTCGTGCCAAGCGACGTGCAGCTTCTTCAGTTTCGATCAGCGCCATCGTTCCTCCGTGGGCGAAGAGTGACGCAGTAGCCCCGCCTCTGTCAAAGAGCAGCCGGGTCGATCTCGATGGCGCCGGCGCGAAGGATCTCCATCGGGGTCGTCGTGGAGTCGACGAGGGTCGAGGGAGCACCGCCAGGCGAGACCCCGGGCGCCACCCCGCCGAGCCCTTCGACAAGCGCCGCGGGTAGTTCGTCGGCGCTCCGCAACGGGGGCTCAGCCGTCCGGTTGGCGCTGGTCGCGGTCAAAGGGCGGCCGAACGCCCGCACCAAGTCGGCCGCAGGGCTTGGGCCGGGGACGCGAACGCCGACCTTGCCATCCCTGCTGAGTCGCGGGCTCAAACCGGGCTTGGCCTTTAGAAGTATCGTCAGCGGACCGGGCCAGTGCGCCTGCATCAAGGCCTGCGCCGCGGCGGAAGGGGCCAGGGCGACCTCGGCAACCGCCCGAGCGTTCGGGAGCAGTAACGCGATCGGCATGTCGGCCGATCGGCCCTTGAGCTCGGCGACCCGTTCGACAGCCTTCTCGTTGTCGGCGTCGGCGAGCAGCCCGAGCCAGGTTTCGGTCGGGCAGGCTACGACGCCGCCGCGCTCCAGGACCTGCACGAGCGCGGCCAGGTCGTCCATCAGCGGGTACGCGCCCGCCAGCCGATGTCGTAACGGAACTGCTTGCCTTCAAACTCGATCTTCGCGACCGCCTCGTACGCACGCTCGGCCGCTTCGTCGATCGTCTCGCCAACTGCAGTGACCGACAGCACGCGCCCTCCCGAGGTCACCACGGCGTCGCCGTCGAGGGCGGTGCCCGCGTGGAAAACAGTCACCTGCGGGAGCGCGGACGCTTCATCGAGGCCTGTGATCACCTTCCCTTTTTCGTAGCTGCCCGGATAGCCGCCTGCCGCCAGCACGACGCAAAGCGAGGCGGGCGCTTCCCACTGCAGCGTCAGACCCCCGAAGTCGCCCTGTGCTGACCCTCGAATCAGCGGCATGATCGACCCCTTCCAGCGCGTCATCAAGGTCTGGCACTCGGGGTCGCCGAATCGTGTATTGTACTCCAACACCATGGGCTCGCCGTCGACGATCATGAGCCCAACGAAGAGCGCGCCGCGGAATGGACGCCCTTCGGCCGCCATGCCTCGCAGTGTCGGCTCGATGACGCGCTCGAGGATCTTCTGCTCGACCTCGGGGGTCACGACCGGCGGCGGCGAGTATGCGCCCATGCCTCCGGTGTTCGGACCTTCGTCGCCGTCGAACGCTCGCTTGTGATCTTGGGCCGGAGCGAGCGGGATGAATTGCTCGCCGTCCGAGACGACGTGGTAGCTCACCTCTTGCCCGACGAGGCACTCCTCGATCAGCACTCGGTCACCCGCATCGCCAAAGGCGCGCTCGCGCATGATGCGATCGACGCCCGCAATAGCTTGCTTTGCGTCGCTGGCGACGATGACCCCCTTCCCCGCGGCAAGGCCGTCGGCCTTCACCACGAGCGGGCGCTTGGCCTCTTCGATGTAGCGGGTGGCCGCGTCCGGATCATCGAAGACCGCAAACCCCGCGGTCGGGATGTCGTGACGGGCCATGAACTCCTTGGAGAAGATCTTGGAGCCCTCGAGTTGGGCGGCCTCGCGGTCCGGGCCAAAGGCATCGATGCCGTTGTCGCGAAGCGCATCGACGACACCGGCTACCAGCGGCGCCTCCGGGCCGACGACCACCAGATCCGCAGACTCTTGCCTGGCAAGGGCGACGACTTGCTCGGCGTCCGCCGGGTCGACGGCCATGGTGCGGCCGATCGCCGCGATGCCCGCGTTACCCGGCGCGCCGATGACTTCCACCCCGGGATCCTGGGACAGTCGCCATGCCAGCGCGTGCTCGCGTCCACCTCCTCCAACGATGAGAACGCGCATCGTCAGTGCCGGAAGTGGCGAACGCCCGTGAATACCATTGCCATGCCGGCCGCGTCGGCCGCCGCGATGACTTTGTCGTCTCCCTTGGAGCCACCGGGGTGCACGACCGCGGTGATGCCCACCTTGGCAGCGGTTTCGATGCCATCGGGGAAAGGGAAGAACGCGTCCGAGGCCATCACGGCACCCTTCGAGAGCTCTCCTGACTTTTGGGCTGCGATACCCACCGCGGTGACGCGAGCCATCTGCCCAGCGCCCACGCCGACCGTGCGGTCAGGCTTGGCGAAGATGATCGCGTTGGACTTCACGTGCTTGCAAACGCGCCATGCGAAATCGAGCGCACGCATCTCGTCGTCGCTGGGCTGACGCTTCGTGACGACCTTGCCCGCGCGAACCTCGCTGGGCCCGGTCGCGTCGCGATCCTGCGCGACCAAACCGCCACCGACTCGCTTGAACTGCAAAGCGGCGTAGTCGGCCGGAAGCCATTCGCCCGTCGCAAGGATGCGCAGGTTCTTCTTTTTTTGCAGCCTCCCCAGCGCCGCCGGAGCGAAACCGGGCGCGATGATGCACTCGATGAAGGTCTCGGCGACCGCGTTGGCAGTCGCTTCGTCGACCTCGCGGTTCAAGGCGACGATACCACCGAAGGCACTCTGGGCGTCGGCCTCGCGGGCAATGCGGTACGCCTTCTCGAGGGTTACGGCGGTGGCTACGCCGCAGGGGTTGGTGTGCTTCACGACGACTGCAGCAGGTTGCTCGAACTCGCGCACGGCTTCGATCGTCGCATCGACGTCGACGAGGTTGTTGAACGAGAGCTCCTTGCCGCCCGCTCCGAGCGACTCGGCCCGCGCCAGGCTTCCGGCGGGGGCGTTGCGCTCGATGTAGAAGGCGCCCTGCTGATGCGGGTTCTCGCCGTAACGAACGTCGTAGGCTTTGGTGAAGCTCAAGGTGAGCGCGCCCGGGAACTTCGAGTCGCTGCCCTGCGAAGTCAGATAAGCGGAGATGGCGCCGTCATAGGCTGCGGTCTGAGCAAATGCCTTAGCCGCCAATCGCGCGCGCAGCGAAGCGTTCGGCCCATCGCCGGACGTCACCGCGGCCAGCACCTGGGGGTAATCGCCGGGCTCGGTGACGACGGTCACGCGCGCCTGATTCTTTGCGGCGCTTCGCACCATCGACGGCCCACCAATGTCGATGTTTTCGATCGTCTCTTCATGGGACGCGCCGCGGGCCACCGTCTGCTCGAAGGGATAGAGGTTTACGCAGACCAGGTCGATCGGCTTGCCTCCGATGCCGCTGAGCGCGTCAGGATCCTCGCCACTGTCACGCATGAGAATCCCGCCGTGGACGCGCGGGTGCAGGGTCTTCACGCGGCCGTCCATGATCTCGGGCGACTCGGTGTACTCCGAGACGTCGATGACCGGAACCCCTCCCTCACGAAGCGCCCGGGCCGTGCCACCGGTGGACAGGATCTCGACGCCCGCGTCCGAAAGCCCTTTCGCGAACTCGACCACGCCTGTCTTGTCGGAGACCGATATCAGTGCACGTTTGATCTGTGTCATGCCCCTACCTTCTGGCCGCCCAACCGACCGCCGAAGGTCGGGCCATACCCCGCGGCCAGAATGTCGTCAATCGTCCGAACCGCCGACTTCGTCGAGCTCTTGCATCTGGCGGAGGGTCGCATCGACCCAGGGGCCGAGCTCGCCGACACGAATCATTTCGCGCGCTTTGCGCATCAGAGCACCGTAGAAATGCAAGTTGTGCAGTGAAACCAGTCGTGGCCCGAGCATCTCGTCGGCCTTGAAGAGATGGCGCAGATACGCGCGCGAATACGTCGTGCAAACCGAGCAATCACAGCGGGCATCGAGAGCGCTTTCGTCGTCGCGGTGCCTCGCCTGCTCGAGGTTCACCCTGCCTCCCCATGTGAGGGCTTGTCCGTTTCGCGCGTTGCGGGTTGGCAAGACGCAGTCGAAGAGGTCGATGCCGCTCGAAAGCGCCCGAAGCAGGTCGGCCGGAGTGCCTACACCCATCAGGTAGCGAGGGCGATCGTCGGGCATTAGAGGGCCTAACTGACTTAAGAGCTCGTACATCCGAGCGGTGGGCTCGCCGACTGAAAAGCCTCCCAGGGCGACCCCATCGACGTCGAGTGCAGAGATGGCCTGCAAGTGCGACAAACGCAGATCGAGATAGGTTCCTCCTTGGACGATGCCGAACCGGGCTTGACCTTCGGCTGGCTCGGCTTCGAGGCAGCGCTCAGCCCAATCGGTGGTCCGGGCCATCGCGCGTTGGACTACTTCGCGTGGCGCGTCTCCGGGAGGGCATTCATCGAGCACCATCGCGATGTCCGAACCGAGCAGCGCCTGCACGCGCATCGCCTCTTCGGGCGTCAAACGGTGCAGAGTACCGTCTAGGTGAGAGCGGAACGTAATGCCGTCGTCGTCGATGGTGCGATGCTTGGCCAACGAAAAGACTTGATAGCCGCCGCTGTCGGTCAGCAGCGCGTGCGGCCAGTTCATGAACCCGACAACGCCGCCGTGAGAGGCCACCGACTCGGCGCCTGGGCGAAGCCAGAGGTGATAGGTGTTGGCTAAAATGATGCGCGCGCCGGTAAACGCGACCTCGTCCGGCGTGAGCGCCTTGACCGTCGCTTGGGTTCCGACGGGCATGAAGGCCGGGGTTTCGATGGTGGCGCGAGGAGTTCGGAGCTCCCCGCAGCGTGCATCTCCGTCGATCGCATCGACTCGAAACGAAAATCCGGCGGTCGGAAGGCTCATTGCGCCCCCCTTCGGATCAACATCGCATCGCCGTAACTGTAGAAGCGGTAACGTCGCTCGACGGCTTCGCGATACGCCCGGCGCGTGAGGTCGACCCCCGCAAACGCCCTCACCAAGGCC
>CAXMRM010000218.1:0-13685 GCA_964196015.1 uncultured Myxococcota bacterium | reverse complement strand
CTCTCGCAATGTCTGATGCAGTCACACGGTTGCGACCAACGCTCATCGCGGGTTCCCCTCCATATTCATTGGGGTCGTCGGGCAGAACGACCACGGCAGAGCGCGCGGCCGAGTCGGCCGAGTGCTTCACCATCAGGTTTGCGTGCGTAATGAGGGCGAGCTGAACCACGCACAGAAAGAAGGTCCACACGGGAACGAACGCAATGAGGAACTCCGCGAAGACGACGCCGCGCCGGTCTGCAAGAAGCAAGCGGGGGAGTGATGGCGGACGCCTCACAGCTCGCTCCACGCAAGGACGAGGTGTGGAGTGGCAAAGATTCCCGTCGCCACGAAGATCGGCCCACCCATCCGAATGGGAGCGGACAACGCGTCGCAAGGCTCCTGACGCCACCGGGTCGGAAGCAAGGGGTTGAGGGCCAGGGCGAGCGCGTTGCCGAGAGTTCTCAGCAATGCTCCCTTCCACGCTAGCGCGCCGCACGCGAACAGCATCGCCACGACGAGTGCTCCCAGTTGGATCTCGATACCGACCAGCATGTCGAATCCGGCGATGGCCCCGAGAGCTCCAAAGAGCTTGACGTCGCCGCCACCCATCGCACCGCGGCGAAACAGAAAGTACGGAACTAGCGCGCTCACAAAGGCCGCCGCAAGACTGTGAAGCGCGGACTCGACGCCGAAAGTGAGCCCGTACGCAAGCGGCCCGACCACGATGGGTGGAAGGGTCAGCCAGTTCGGGATCTCTCCTCGCCGCCAATCACACAGCGCCGCTGCGGTCGCGACGCCGAGAGCTAGCCCCATGGCGGTGGTAATTGGCGCATTCATAGCACTGGCCGCTACTGCACGACGTCCGCGATGTAGCCGTCGGCTGCCTCGACCTCGCCGATCAAGGTCTCGCCAAACTTCTGCCAAGCGGCAATCCCGACAACCGCGATCAATCCGAGGACGATGATGTATTCCACGGTCGTAAGACCACGCTGATCACGCACGAGTGTCCTTTTGCTTTCCGCATCGTTGTTCATGAGCGCCTTCCTCTCTTAGGGAATCGGTAAAAGGATGAAGAGTTTCGTCAGGTAGTAGTCCTGGACGAGCGGCACACCGAGCCCGTACAGCGCAAGACCCGCCGCAAGAACGACGACCCCAGTCACCAACGTGTACTCCGCGAACACCACGCTTTCTCATCGGTCGTGAACGGCCGATGTTGCGTGCTTGTTTCTGCTCCGTTCGACTATGGCTTCGTCGCGGAGATCAGCACGAGCTTCACGGGATAGACGCCGCGTGGCACCTTCAGCGAGTCGAGGCCGATGCGAAGCACGCGGCAGTGATGACGTGGAAGGGGGCCATCCCTGCCCCTCTTATCGAACTTGGACTGTCGTGGGGCGATCCTCCGGCATCGGGAGGATGGCGTTCCAGCCTGGGGGGAGGATTGGCTGTGTGAACTGGAATAGGTAGCGGGCATCTGCGGGGGAGAGGTTGATGCAGCCGTGGCTTCGGCGTTGGCCGAAGTCGTCGTGCCAGAAGGCTGCGTGGAAGCCGTAGGAGTCTTTGAAGAACTGTACCCAGGGGACATCTTGGATCGAGTAGTTCTTGGCTATGTCGGTGCGTTCGATGTCGTCCATGTCGGAGTAGGCGAGCTTGACCCAGATCTGGAACACGCCGAGCGGGGTTTCCGATTGCTTCGTGTTCTTGCCGGTCGAAACCAAGGTCGCGAACATCGCGGTCGTTCCCTCGTAGGCCACGAGCACTTGTCGTTCGACGTCGATATCGATCCAGCGGTCTATCGGGCCTACGCCTTGCGGCGGCTCCACGAGTTCCGCGCGCGCCAACTCCGCTGTCTTGATCCAGCCGCCCCCGGCGAGCTTAGCCCATGCACCCTTGGTTGCTTCGATGCGCACGACGGCACGTCGATCGAGGCGTTTGACGACGCGCCCCTGTGGCCGTTCGCGCACCTTCGCGGGTCTAGATGAGACCCATGCAATGTCCAACGGCTGGCCAGGCCCGAGCTTTACGCCGGTAAACGGGCTGCCGTCGACGAAGTGGACGGACCCTCTCTCGACCCAAAGGTACCGTCGCGTCCGAATGAACTCGACGCCGCGGTACACCTGCTCGCCTGTGACGACGATTCCGAAGCCCTTGCCGAGCGCCTCGACGTAGTCGTTGGCGAAGTAGTCGCTCGGGTGTGCGTAAGCCCGGGTGCCGTCGACGCGAACGAAGGCGTAGCGCTGTGGCAAGCGCGAGCTTCCGCCGGCCGGGTCGGCGAGTCTCGGGCCGGGGAGCGCCGGGGAAGGCTGGACGTTAGCTTCGCAAATGAAGAGCTGGTCGCTGGTCTCGTACCAAACGCCGGTCGAGCAGCCTTCGCCAAACACCCTGCGCGTGAAACCGAGCCGTGTGCCTGCGCCGACGGTGCCGCGGCGACGTGATTCGTTGCTGGGCTCGAGCATCACGGGCGCGCCGTCGCTGATCACTTCGACCGACTTGGCCCAGGAAGGAGCCGGCGCCGCGGCATCTCCGGTTGCGATGTCGGCACGAACCGCGTGCGGCCAGCCGAAGGCAACCGCCGCGGTCAGCAGCAACGCAATCCCACCCATGTCCTCAATATAGGCGCGAGGGAGGGCGAAGCGTTAATCTTCGTCGCCGGGACCCTTGGTTTCGCCCCGCAAACCATAGCGTTTGGCGAGCTCGCGGAGGTGATAGCGGGTGAGGCCTGCGGCACGCGCGCTCCGGCTTATGTTATCGCCGTGCTTGTCGAGCAGAGCCTTGAGGTACTGCGCCTCAAACCCATCGACCACACGCTGCTTGGCCTCTTTGAAAGGGGTCTCGTTGTCGACAAACTGTTCGGCGGTGCCGCCAGGGAAGTGCAGCAGCGGCGTCTTCTGCGATGCGGGCAAGAGATCTTGCATGCCGAGGTCGGTGCCATCGGCGAGCGACACGGCGCGGTCGATTGTGTTCTTCAGCTCGCGGACATTGCCCGGCCAGGGATAGGCCTGGAGCTTCGTCATCGCGTCGTCCGAGATCGTGAAGCGCACGCCCTCCCCGTGCTGGCCTCGCTTGGCGGACTCTTCGAGGAACTGACGCACAAGCTCGGGGACGTCTTCCGGGCGCTCCCGGAGCGGCGGCAAGTCGACCTGGACGACGCTTAGGCGATAGTAAAGGTCTTCGCGAAACGTGCCATCGTTGACCATCTGACGGAGGTCACGGTTTGTTGCGGCGACGACCCGCACATCGACAGGAATCATCCGCGTGCCGCCGACGCGCTGCACCTCGCGCATTTCGAGCACGCGCAAGAGCTTCGGCTGGAGGCTGATGTCGAGCTCGCCGATCTCGTCCAGGAAGAGCGTGCCGCCGTCCGCCACTTCGAAGCAGCCGCGCTTGCGATCGGCGGCGCCGGTGAACGAGCCCCGTTCGTGGCCGAATAAGATGCTCTCGACGAGATTAGCTGGGATCGCGCTGCAGTCCTGAACGACGAGCGGACGCCGTGCGCGCTTGGACGCGCGATGAATGGCCCGAGCGACGAGCTCCTTGCCGGTGCCCGTCTCCCCGCGAACGAGCACGGTGAGGTCGGACGCAGCCACTTTCTCGAGAACCGCAAAAATCTCACGCATGCGCACGCCGTGCCCGACGAGGTCGTAAAACTGCTCGCGTCGGCTGAGGTCGATCTCGATCGAGCCCGGGCCGTGCTCGAAACGGATCACCGTGCGCCCGACCCTCAACGGCATGCCCGGTTCGAGCCATGCCTCGCGGACGCGGACGCCAGCGAGCCAGGTGCCGTTGGCCGAGCCGAGGTCGCGCAATAGGAAGCCCGTTTCGCTGGCGACGATCTCGCAATGCGTCCCGCTCGCCGCTGTGTCGGTGAGCGTGAGGTCGCAGATGACGCTGCTGCCGATGGTCATCCGCTCACTGGCAATGTCGAGCCGGGTCCCCCCTTGCGGCCCCTCTTCGACAACCAGCCGACTCTTGCGAAGCTTGCGCTTGGTCGCTTTGCGATCGACGAATACGGTAGTGAGCCCAGGGTCGTCGCTCACTCCGCGTCCTTCCGGAGCGCCTCGATGGCCGCCGCGTAGTCATCGTGGCTGAAGACCGCGCTGCCTGCGACGATCACGTCGGCACCCGCTTCGACCACTTGCCACGCAACACCGGGCTTCACTCCACCGTCGACTTCGAGATCGATGTCGAGGCCGGCCTCGTCGATCATGTCGCGAATCTGAGCGAGCTTGTCGTTGGCGGACGGGATGAAGCTCTGGCCGCCGAAGCCCGGGTTGACGCTCATGACGAGGATTAGGTCGACCTCCGACAAGATGTAGCGTAGGCAATCAGGAGTGGTATGGGGATTGAGCGACACACCCGCACGCTTTCCGAGGGCGCGGATCTGTTGGATCGTTCGGTGAAGGTGCGTGCAGGCCTCGGCGTGGACGGTGATGACGTCCGCGCCTGCGTCGGCAAACGACTGAACATATTTCTCGGGTTCGACGATCATGAGGTGGACGTCGACGACGCGCTTGGTCGCGGCGCGGATGGCCTTTACGACGAGCGGGCCAATGGTGATGTTCGGCACGAATCGACCATCCATCACGTCGACATGGATCCAATCGGCGCCAGCCTGATCGACTGCCTGGACTTCAGCCTCAAGGCGGCCAAAATCAGCCGAAAGAACGGAAGGGGCGATTCTGAGGGGCTTTGGGGAGCGGGACACGGCCGCAGTCAAGCGCCGCAGGGGCAGCATGTCAATGGCATCCGTTCCTTGACCGCGATAGTGGCTGCAAACGACAATGGAAAGACGCCTCGGGGGAGGGCGGACGAGCGAGGATGAGGGATCCGAGATATCACCTGCTCGAGAAGCTTGAGTCCGGGGGAATGGCCGAGGTTTTCCTTGGGGAAGCAACGAGCGTCCAGGGCTTCAAGAAGCGCGTCGCGATCAAGCGCGTTCTGCCCCATCTCGCCTCACACACGAATTTCATTGGCATGTTTCTCGATGAGGCGCGGCTCGGGGCGCGGCTGACGCACGCGAACATCGTCAGCGTCTTCGACATCGGCAAGTCGGACAACAGCTTCTTCATCGTGATGGAGTTCGTCGATGGTACGAACCTCAAGAAAATCATGGAGACGCTGCGGGTCAAGGGGCAGCCCTTCCCTCTGAAGGACGTGATTTACATCGGGATGGAAGCCTGCCGCGGGTTGAGCTACGCGCACGAGCTCGTCGACGACGATGGGCACCCGGTCGAGCTGGTCCACCGGGACGTGTCGCCGCCGAACATCCTGATCAGCAAGCGGGGCGAGGTGAAAGTCACCGACTTCGGTCTGGCCAAGGCTCGCACGCAGCTCGAGCGCACGGACCCCGGCGTGGTGAAGGGGAAGTTCAGTTACCTGTCGCCGGAGGTGGCCACCGGGCAGGAGGTCGACGAGCGTGCGGACATCTTCGCTCTCGGCGTCTGCCTCTGGGAGATGCTGGCCGGCCGACGCTTGTTCCTGGGCGATACTGACTACGAAACCGTCCAGGCCGTATCCAACGCCAATATCCCGAGCCTCGTCGGCGACCACCCGGAGATCGAACCACAGTTCGAGGCCCTGATCCTCAAGGCGCTTGCCAGAGATCCCGCCGACCGTTTTCCAAGTGCGCGTGAGTTCGGGGATGCGCTGGCGAGCTATCTCTTCCATCACCAGATGAAGGTGACGGCGGACGACATCGCTAAGCTCGTCCAAGCCGCCCTCGAGCGCCAGAAGTCGGTTCCGCCGCAGCCGATGATGATCGATGGCATGATTCAAGAAGAGCTTGGGCGGTTTACGTCCCTCGAAAGCACCGCGAACGTCCCGCTCGAGCCGTCGACGTCGTTCGCGCTCAGCCCGGATGAAGGCGCGCGGCCGCTCGATGCTTCGGACTTCGTGGACCCGAGCAGCTGGTTTGCCGGTGATGAAGAGGTCGAGGCGGCGATTGAAAACGTGCGCGACAGCGCACCGGCCGGCGCGACCATGGGTTGGTTCGAGTCGAAGGACGACCGCATGAGAACTCCGCGGACAGCCGCCGTGCCCATGGGGCCGTCGCTCAATCCGCCTCCGCGTTCGAAGGACACCTCCGGGTCGCAGCCAGTCATGACGTTCCGGCCGCCCGGGGCAACTCCGCTTTCGATCGCGGCTCCGCCCGAGAGTCAGCCAACCGAGGCAAAGAAGAGCGAGAAGCCTGCCGAAAAGAAGCCCGTCGGCTCGAAGGTAGCCTTCATCATCCTCGGTGTCCTGGTGCTAGCCGCGCTCGGCGTGGCAACAGGCTGGTTTCTCACGCAATAGGCGGGCGCTTCGCCTTGGCTCGGATGCCGCGGCTCAGGTGGCGCAGTCGATGGTACTCGTGCGGCGGGAGGCCGTCTTCGCCGAAGCGCGCTGCAAGATACGCGCTGGTCACCTCCCGGACGTCGTCCGCCGCCACGAAGCCAGAGCGGCCGAGCTCTTCAGCGTGCTCGGTCGGCGTGACGTCGGGTGGGCGCGCATGCCCGGCGCTTCGAAGGCTGCTCTCGAGTGACAGGTAGAGACGCACAGCGCGATCCCGGTCCGGATCGAGTTGTCGTCCCGCGCGGGTTTGGCGGCGGCGTCTGCGACTCCAACGGACGAACAGCACAGCGGCCCCAAACACGCTCATGATCGCGATGAACCAGCGCCAGTCAGGACGGAATGGAACCGGGCCGAAGTCTTGATCGTCGCCCGAATCCCTATTTGCATTTGACTGCGCGGCCCCACGGTTTCCGCGGAGCGATCGGTACCACGCAGCGAGTCTCTGGAGCGCCTTGGCTTGGTCTCGGATGTTGTACTCGACAACGTACTCCGCCCAGCGCACGCGCATCGCGTCCATCATCTGGCGAAGCTTCACGGTGAAGCCCGAAGGGGACGCAAAGACCTGACCCGAGGCCGGCGTGGGGTCGAAGGTGATCCACCGGCCGTCGATGAGCACCTCGACCCAGCTGTGGGCGTGGCCGTTGCGGACGGCGTAGTAGTCGCCGTACGGGTTGTAGTCGGCACCGAGGAAGCCGGTGACGTTGCGCGCCGGCAGTCCGAGCGACCGCATCATGATGGCCATCGCGGTGGAGAAGTACTCGCAGTGCCCTGCCTTGGCTTCGAACAAAAAGACGTGAAGCGGGTCCTTGCCCTCGGTGTTGGGCTGCTCGAGCGTGTAGCGAAAGTTGCCGGATCCACGCAGGTATCGCTCCACTTGCTGGGCTTGGACGTAGGGGTTGGAAGCGCCCTGCACGACTTCCCTCGCCAAGGAGGCGACACGCTCGTAGCCGGCAGGGATTTCGACGTAGTGTTTGCGGAGCGCCTTGGGAATACGCTCCGGAAAGCCGCGGCGCTTCCGTGTCGTGAAAGCCTTGTACGTGAGGGGGCCGTGGACGCGCCCGCCGTAGCGGACGTCTAGCCCGGGCGCGTGCGTGATCAGCCGGTATCGACTGCGACCCGAACGCATCACGGGCGGCACCTGCAACGCTACCGTGCCCTCGGGCAGGAACAAGACCGCCTCTTCTATTGGGTCGAGAATGATTTCGTACTCCTGGTCTTCGGGCCTCGGAGGACGGAACACGATGTACTGGTCTTGGAGGCGCCTCAGCTCCTCGCCCGCAATTTGCGTGCGCGACCAACGGCCTTCGCCGTAGCGGTCGAACGATGTGCCTCGGAGGCGCACCGAGATGGACTGTTGCGGCGGGTTGGGCCTGTTCTTCGGCTTGACGCGCATGACGACCGTGGGGTCGTCCCTGATCGTGCCAAATCCGCCGAGCTCGACGTCGTCGCCGAAGCCAGCAACCGATTGGGTGCGGGCGCCGAGGCTGGACAAGAAGCCAAAACCGACACGCGGGAACGCGAAGAACATCGCTGCGGTCAGGATGAAGAGCGGGACCGCGAGGAGCGTCGTGCCGCCGAAGAATGCCGGCGTGGCAAGCTGTCTGCTCTCGAGCTCACCACGGAGCATTGGACTGTTGGCGCCGTACTGATTTTCGAGCTCCCTTCGAAGATGCGTGAGCGCGAGCATCCATGGCATGACGACGACGAAGCCGAAGAACACGACAGCGTAGTCGAGGCCCTCCGAGAGCACGGTGCCGGCGATTAAATGCAGGAAGCCTAGGATGACGATCTGTTGGTAGTCGGCGGCCGTCTTTCGGTGCGAGAGGCGGGAAATTTGGAGGAAGGCGGCGTATTGCACACCCACGGTCAGAGTCGCTTCACCGCCAATCACGCGCGCGATTTGAATGACGAGAAACACGACGGCCGCGATGTTCCAGAACCGAGAGTACCCAGGGCGGTCGAGTAGCGGCGGCTCGGCGAACCAACTCGCGACGAAAGCCCCGACGACGAGCAGCGATTCGATGGCGCTGAAGGTCGTGCCGAGCATCAGCGCACTCAGGCCAAGACCGGCAAAGAGGTAGGCGACCAGCTTGTGGGCGAAGGCGAACCTCATGCGGCCCGCCTTTTGTATTTTCGACCGCGGCTAGGTGCCTCGGCCCGGACGGAGTCGAGCAGCGCAAGGAAGCGCCAGATCGGATCCGGCGGGGTGCCTCCGGTGACCAGGGGCGAGACATGGTCGCTCGTCTGAACCTGCACGGAAACACCCTGCGCCAGGTAGGCGGAGGCAACGGTCGCCACCTCGGAAATCGTGCTCTCGAAACGCTCTCGCCACGCCGCTTCGTCGACGCCGGACCGGAGCACGTTATCCACGGTCAGCGTCACCAGAGCGCTCGAATCCTGCTCGTGCTCGCGGACGACGAGCTCACCACGGCTCGCCGTTCGTTTCCAATGAATGTCCCTAGCCTCGTCCCCTTCTCGGTAGAAGCGAACGCTGCCAGCAAACTCGCTTCCCCGGCCGGTCCGGTGCATGGGCGCTGCGTCGCCGTGCATCGGGCGGATCGACGGTGTCGCGATGTGCTCGAGGAGCCCCGGGTAGACGATGAGCTCGTCGGGCACGAAGATCGTGTAACCCTTCTCGATGAGGCCAAACGGGTACCGCGTGAGCACCCGCATCGTGCCTAGCTCAACGGTCCCTCGACGCTTCGCTTCGAAGCCGTAATTCGTGACTTTGGTCTGGCCTGGTGCGACGCGAACGAACCGTGCGGGCTGACTTTCGACGCCGTCCAGCTCGTCGATGATCTCGACCGAGATGCTGGAGAGCCAGCGTTTCTCATTTAACAAGGCCACTTCGATTAGCGAACGCTTGCCGGCGAACATTCGGGTCGGGAGCCTGCGTTTGATTTGGAGCCTCCAAAGCGCCAGGTCGCTGAGCACACCGCTCACCAGCAAGAGGCTGAGCAACAAACCGAGCACGAGGTAGAGAAGATTGTTCGCGGTGTTTACGGCGGCGAGTCCAACGCCGAGCGTTACGAGGAGGAAGGCTCGGCCCTCGCGCGTCAGTCGAAACTTCCGCTTGCTCCGCCTTCTCCGAAAGATCCGCATCGCTCGGACCTATCAGAGGGGGACAGCCACGATGGTGAGTAGCTCGCGAATCACACGCTGCGCATCGTCACCAACCGCTCCGCCACCAACTCCTCCACTCATCTTCACACGGTGTGCCAAGACGGGGCCTGCGAGCGCTTTGACGTCGTCGGGCAGCACAAACGAACGGCCTTCCACCAAAGCTCTGGCCCGCACGGCGCGTTCGAACCCGAGCGCACCTCGGGTGGATACGCCTACCGATAAAAGGGGCGTGTTTCGCGTAGCAAGGACGATTCGGTGCAGGTAGTCGAGGACTGCGTCGTCGACGCGCACCGAGTCTACCGCCTGCTGCACGTGCCGAAGCTCGCTCCCGCTCATGACCGCGTCAAGCTGCTGGACTGGATCCGCGCCGCGACGATTGAGTACCTCGCGCTCGACGCCGGGCGGCGGATAGCCGATGCTGAGCCGCACGAGAAAGCGATCGAGCTGCGACTCGGGCAAAGGGTACGTGCCGTAGAACTCTTGCGGGTTTTGCGTCGCGACCACGAAGAACGGCTCTTCGAGCTTGTGCGTCTCGCCATCGATTGAAACCTGACGCTCGTCCATCGCTTCCAGGAGCGCACTTTGCGTCTTGGGTGTCGTGCGGTTGACCTCGTCTGCGAGTAGAACCTGCGTGAAGATCGGACCGGGCCGAAACTCGAACGTACTCTGTGACTGGTTGAACACGTTGCCGCCGAGGACGTCGGTCGGCATCAAGTCGGAAGTGCATTGGAGTCGTCGGAACGAGACTCCGATCGACGCAGCCAACGCACGCGCCAGGGTCGTCTTGCCAACACCGGGGACGTCTTCGAGCAGCAGATGCCCGCGCGCCAAGAGCGAGACGACAGCCAACTTGATGACTTCTTCTTTGCCGCGAACCACGAGCGCGACGTTCTGGACGAGGCGCTGCGACGATTGGGTCGCGTTTTCCGAGATGTGCGCGACGCTTGGTTGAGCCACGCCTGGAGCGTATCATACCCAACGTTATGGGCACAATATTACAACCACACTGACTTCTCGGTCAGGATTCCACTGTTTCTCCACAGCGATGGAGCACTGGAAAGCGTCCGCTATTCCGGTGGCTTAGACGCTGAATGTTCCACCGTCTCCACAGTAGGCGATGCGGAGAGGATGGCGTCGGGGTCTTCGAATAGAAACGCCTCGATCTCGGCTCGTTTCGCGTGGGCATCGCGGCGGCCCATTTCGATGAGGGTTTGCGCGAAGCCGCCGTCGAACAAGAGGTAGCTCGCCAGGTCGGCGTCGGCACCGGCACCGACGTCCAGCATGCTGATGAACGCGCGGCCGAGGCTTTTACCGAATCGAACTCGGTTTGATGCGAGGTAGTCCGCCGCGACTCCGCCGATGTCGGTGGTCGGTCGCAGAACCAGCGAGTTGAGCAAGCGGCGCTCCGTCAACGCGCCCCGTGCGGTCGCTGCGTCGTTGATGCGACCCAGGAACTCCGGACCGTACGCGCGGATACCGTCATGGAGAAAGTCGTTGATGCGCTGTACTTCGAGAAGGTCGGTATTCACGTGATCGAGAAGGAACGCGTTGAGTACCTTGCCGAGCATGTAGGTCGCGCCGGGGTACTTACCGTCCTGCACGGCGCGCGGCTCGCCCGAGTGCGGAGTCGAAAGCCCGACGACCAACAAGCGGTTCATGCCCAGGTGAACCGAAGGACCCATTGGTGTGTTGAGGCGCAGACCGCCGTCACAGTGGATCTCGTTGCCGATCTCGACAGCCGGGAAGATCAGGGGAATCGCGGCGGAAGCAAGCACGTGATGCTGACCGATCCTGGCCCTGCGGACCAGCGCGTGGAGGCCCAAACTTTCGGGAATTCCAACGCCGGGGGCTGCGTCGACGAAGATCACGGGCTGCCCAGTGCCGACGTGCGTGGTGCTGACCGTGAGAGCGCGAAGCGCGCCGCTGCGGATGTTCTGCCTGAGACGGCGCCAGCGAACGGTCCTGCCAACGAGCGCCGAGAGCGGGGCCGGGTCGAACACGCCGCGCGCCTGGCCGGTTCCACCGAGAAGCACGCGATAGAGACCCGCGGCTTGGCGAAGACCAAAACCGAGCACCTGCGGCAGTTCGAGCTCCGCCCAAATGGAGACCAGTTCCTTCAAGGCGCCCGGCATCTCGCCCATCGCCGAGGCGACGAACGCGCCATTGACTGCTCCGACGCTGGTTCCCGAGATCAGGTCGACCTTGGGTGCATTGCCTCGCGCGTCGACGAACTCGGTGAAGATGTACTCGAGGACCCCCACTTCGTACGCTCCTCGCGCACCGCCTCCCGAAAGTATCAAGCCAAGACCACTCAATGTTCTTCCTCTTGTTCTAAGCGTACCAGCCGAAGAGGGTTATCGCAGAAATCGTCGCTCCGGAGTAAGCGACGGATCTCGGGCGGGAGCCACATGTCCTGATGGGGCAATCGGCGGAGCGCGTTGAGCAGGACCTCGGCGCGGCGCCAAGGCGGGGCCGTTGGCGAGACGTAGACCAGGAGCTCGCCCGCAACCCTGCACAGGCCCCCGTCGATGGAGGCTTCGTCGGGGAGCTCCTCTTCGAGCAGGCGAATCCCCAGGCGCGTTAGAGCTCGTTCCAATGCGTCGAGCTGTAGCGCGAGTTCCACTATCCTAAGGTGCGCCCAGCGGCGGAGCCCCGCAATCTGGTCCTTTCGGAGGCCGAGCTGGTAAGATGATGCCGCTTTGATTCGCCTAGCAAAACCGTGGATCGGCGAGGACGAGCAGCGAGCCGTCGCCGCTGTTCTCGAGTCCGGACAGCTAGTACAGGGGCCTCTGGTCGAGCGGTTCGAGCAGGCGGTCGCCGCACTGGTCGGCCGCCGGCACGGGGTCGCGGTATCGAGTGGAACATCCGCACTGCAGCTTGCTCTCAAGGCACTGCAGGTCGGGCCAGGAGATGAGGTGCTGTGCCCTGCGTTGAGTTGGCCGAGCCCCGCGCATGCGGTTCGAGTCGCGGGGGCGAAGGTGCGGTTCGTCGATGTCGATCAGGACGAGTGGAACAGCTCGGCCGAAGCACTGCGCGCGGCACGCAATGGCAACACGAAAGCGGCGATCGTAATCGACCAGTTCGGCAACCCTGCGCGCGCGGAGCAGATCCGCGAGGCGCTCGGGGCGCTGCTCATCATCGAGGATGCGGCTTGCGCGTTGGGCAGCCGCTTCACGCAAGGCCCATGCGGCAGCCTCGGGAAGGTCTCGTGTCTGAGCTTTCATCCGCGGAAGATCCTGACGACGGGTGAGGGCGGAATGTGCCTCACCGACGATGACGACGTCGCCGAAAAGCTCCGGGTGCTGCGTAATCACGGACAGCTGCGCGGGGACTTCGTCGTCGCCGCAGGGAACTCCCGGATGACTGAAATCGCGGCCGCGTTGGGGCTCGCGCAGCTCGGGCGGCTCGACGACATCATCGCGCGAAGGCGCGCGCTCGCGGCGCTCTATCGTGGGGCCTTGGGCGGCGAACTGGACCTACAGAGCACACCGGCTGGCGCGGACTCCAACTATCAAACCTTTGGTGCGATCCTGCCGCAGGGATACGACCGCAACGCGGTGCGCGAAAAACTCCGCGAACGCGGGGTTGAGGCCGGGCTTCTCTCGTTTGCGATTCACAAGCTTGGCAGCTTCGTCGGAAATGACGCTTCGCTACCGATCGCCGAGCACATCGCAGCGCGGGGTATTGCGCTTCCGCTCTATCCACAGATGCGAAACGCCGACGTCGACGAGGTGGTTAGGAGCCTTCGTGGAGTCCTCAATGAGTGACGATATCGTGCTGGAAGTGAAGGGGCTTCGGAAGGTCTTCCACATCGGTTTCTTCCGCAAGCGCGTGGAGGCGGTCAACGGCGCCAGCTTCAACGTGAAGAGAGGCGAGATCTTCGGTCTGCTCGGGCCCAACGGCGCAGGGAAGACGACCACCATCAAGGCGATCCTCCGACTCATCTTTCCGACCGAAGGCGAGATCCGGATCTTTGGCCGCTCGGCGGGTGACCGCGAAGCGGCCAAGCTCATCGGCTACATGCCGGAAAATCCGTACGTATATCAGTACCTCAAACCCCTCGAGTTTCTCGACTTGTGTGGGCGCCTCGTCGGGATGCCCCGGGGTGATCGCCGTGTCCGCTCAGAGGAGATGATCGACAAGGTCGGCCTTCGGCACGCCATGGACCGGCCGATCGGAAAATTCTCGAAAGGCATGATGCAACGCATCGGACTCGCGCAGGCCCTCCTCCACGACCCCGAACTGTTGGTGCT
>CAXMRM010000217.1:0-8567 GCA_964196015.1 uncultured Myxococcota bacterium | reverse complement strand
GCTGCGCGCTTGCCTGAGCAGCGACCCGAACGAGCGAGACATGCCTGCTCCCTGGAACATGCCCCGCCCGCGGCGCGAGATCGACGGCGCACACAATGCACGTGGCGTCATGACCGCAACGGCCGGAGCGATGCGAGGCGTGCTCAAGTTCGCGTCCGCCGTACGGGACCGCAGCGAGCATGGCATGATGGCGCCCTTCCAAACTCCGCTCACCATCCTCAACGGCAGAGTCACCGGCTCGCGCCGATTCGTCGCGCAGTCGTGGTCACTGCCGCGCATCAAGAAGGCGGCCAAAGCGCTCGACGCCACGGTCAACGACATCGTCCTGGCGATGTCGGGCGGCGCACTGCGACGGTACCTCATCGACCAGGACGCTCTGCCCGACGAGCCGCTGACGGCGATGACCCCGGTCTCATTCCGCCCGGCCGACGCAGACGTCGAGGGCAACTCTTTCTCGGTCTTGTTTGCGACGCTGGCCACCGAGCTCGGAGACCCGTTAGACCGGCTGCGAGCCATCCAGAAGTCGATGGGAGAGGGCAAGCGCCTATTCAAAAGCATGAACAGCGCCGACATCCCGATCTTCACGAGCATCATCGCGCTGCCCGTCGTCCTCCCGCACCTGCTGGGGCTCTCCGGAAGAACACGGCCGACTTTCAACGTCACGGTCTCGAACGTCCCCGGCCCACGGGAAAGGCTCTATTGGAACGGCGCTCCGCTCGAGGGGATGTACCCCTTGTCAATCGTGACGCAGGGCCAAGCGCTGAACATCACTGCCACGAGCGTCGCAGACAGCCTCGATTTCGGCATCGTCGCTTGCCGCCGTGCGGTGCCGAGCGCACAGCGTTTGATCGACCACCTCGAGGAGGCCCTCGTAGAGCTCGAGCGCTGCGCCTCGGTCGCCTAGCTATAGGCCAGGGCTCGTTCGACGATCTCGGAAACGTCCTTCGAGATGCCGGGCCCTGACGCAATGCGTTCGAGCTCGGCCTTCATCAGCTGGCTTCGGCGAGGCTCGTAGCGCTTCCACTGGTTGAAGCTGGAGACGATGCGCGCGGCGACCTGCGGGTTGATTGCATCGAGCTCGAGGATCTGGTCGGCGACGAATCGGTACGCCTCGCCGTTTGCTCGGTGGAAGCCGACCGGGTTGCCCGCGGCAAAGGCGTACAGCAACGAGCGAGCACGATTCGGATTCGCAAGGTTGAAGTCCGGATGCTTCGCCAGCGCCACCACCCGGTCGAACGCCGCAGCCGTGCTCGACATGGCCTGCATGCGAAACCATTTGTCCAACACGAGCGGGTCATCGCTCCATCGCTCGTAGAACTCGCTGATCGCGCGGTCGGTCTCCGGTGAGACGAGGTCGACCAGGCTCATGAAAGCGGCCTCGTAATCGGTCATGCCTGTTGCTGTGCGAAACTGCTCCACGGCCATCGAGACTGTTTCGGGCTCCTCGAGCGCAACGAGATAGCGGAGCGCTCGATTCTTGATGCGTCGACGGTCGATTTGCGCCTTGTCGATGGCGTCGCTGCCGCGTGCGTGCTGCTCGTAGCTGCGCGTCAGTTCTTCGCGAAGCGCGGTGGCGATCTGGCGGACGGTGAAAGCTCGTGCGCGGTGAACCGCATCCGGATCGACGACGTCCAACTCCTGGGCCAGCAGCTCCTCCGACGGAAGCGTCAGCGTGAGCGCTTTGATCGACCCATCGATGCTCGGATCCGACAGCACTTTTCGAAACGCCTGCACGAGCCCCTCGTCGAGCGCGAGCGGCTGGCCTTCGAGGACTCGCTCCACCTGCCCGAGCAGGACGCGTTTGCCTAGATCCTGACCGGCTTCCCATCGGTTGAAGGGATCGGAATCGTGCGCCATGAGGAACGCGAGCTCCTCGTGACTGCGCTCGATCTCCACTTTGATCGGCGCGGAGAAGCCCCGTGCGATCGAAGCGATGGGGCGCTCCGACACGTTCTCGAATGTGAACGTCTGCTCCGCCTCGCGGAGCTCGAGCGTGCGGACCGTTCCCGGCATGTCCTGTCCGTGCACGCCCAACAAACCGACCCGAACGGGAATGGGCAGGGGCAGGGGCTCGTCCTCTCCCGAAAAAGCGCGCTGTGATTGCGCGAGCGTGAGCGCGTACATGCCAGTCGACTCGTCCCAGACCCCGTGGGCGCGAACGACCGGCGTACCGGCCTGCAGATACCAGCGCTCGAGCTGCGTGAGGTCCACGCCGTTGGCCTCGGCCATCGCCTGGCGAAAGTCGTCGCACGCCACGGCGCACCCGTCGTGCTTGCTCAGATAGTGCCGCAGGCCCTTACGAAACCCTTCCCGACCGAAGAGCGTTTGGTAGAGCCTCACCACCTCCGCGCCCTTCTCGTACACCGTCGCCGTGTAGAAGTTGTTCATCTCGATGTACGAGTCAGGTCGAATCGGATGCGCGAGCGGTCCGGCGTCCTCCGCGAACTGCGCGGTCCGAAGCCGCGTCACGTCTCTGATGCGTTGCACCGCGCGCGAGGTCATGTCGGCCGAGAACTCTTGGTCGCGAAAGACGGTGAGCCCTTCTTTGAGGGTCAGTTGGAACCAGTCGCGGCAGGTAACCCGGTTGCCGGTCCAGTTGTGGAAATACTCGTGGGCGACGACGCTCTCTATTCCTTCGTAGTCATCGTCCGTGGCGGTCGATGGCTTCGCGAGCACGTACTTCGAGTTGAAGATGTTCAGGCCCTTGTTCTCCATCGCACCCATGTTGAAGTCGTTGACGGCGACGATCATGTAGATGTCGAGGTCGTACTCGAGCCCGTAAGTTTCCTCTTCCCACTTCATGGCCGCCTGAAGGGACGCGAGCGCGTGCTCGCACTTGTCCGCGTTCTCGGCCTCTACCCAAATCTCGAGCGCGATTTCCCGCCCCGATGCGGTCGCGAACGTGCCGCGATGGCAGGCCAGATCCCCCGCAACCAAGGCGAAGAGATAGCTGGGCTTGCGGAAGGGATCCTCCCATTGAACCCAGTGGCGGCCGTTCGGAAGGTCGCCCTGCCCGACCCGGTTCCCGTTCGACAGGAGAGCGGGATATTTCGCGCGATCTGCTTCGATGCGCGTCGTGAATCGCGCCATCACGTCGGGGCGGTCGAGGTAGTAGCTGATCCGCCGAAAGCCCTCGGCCTCGCACTGGGTGCAGAACGTGTCGCTCGACGTGTAGAGGCCCATCAGCGTCGTGGTCTCTCCGGGACGGATCAGTACCTCGGTTTCGAGCTCGAAGCGCTCCGGCACATCCGGTATCTGCAGACCCTGCGAGTCGGCCTCGAACCGGGCGGGATCGAGCGCGGCCCCATCGAGGCGCAGCGAGCGAAGCTCGAGCTCCTCGCCATGTAACCGCAAAGGCGCGTTGCTCTTCGGCAGGTCGGGATTCCTGCGAAGCTGCATCTTGGCCCTCACGACGGTCTCGGCCGGGTCGAGCTCGAAGCAGAGATCGACGGCATCGACCAGGAAGTCCGACGGCCTGTAGTCCTTACGATAGATCCGCTCGTGCGTGTCCTCGGTCATACGGTGAGATTAGTGTAAACTCGGCTCCATGCCGAATCTGCCGCTCCACAAGAAGAAGAACCTGTCGGCGTTTCGCAAGAGCGCTCTTGGGACTTGGAATACCCCCTACGATCCAACCGTATATGGGGTTTTGAGCATCAAAATGGACGAGGCTCTGCGATACATCGACGCGTTCCGGGAGCACACCGGGAAACACCTCACCGTGAGTCACATGGTCGCCAAAGCCATCGGTGCGGTGCTCGAGGAGGTGCCGGATGCGAACGCTCTGCTGCGCTTCAACCAAATCTATCTTCGGGATAGCATCGGCGTTTTCTTTCAGGTCGTGATGAAGGACCCGGAGACAGGCGAGATCGACCTGAGCGGCGCAACCGTCCAGAAGCCGAACGAGAAGACGCTCGAACAGATCGTCGACGAGTTCGCGACAAAGGTGAGCGGTGTCCGCGGAGGCACCGACGAGGCGATGAAGCGCTCTCGCGACCTGATGTCGCGCATACCTCCCTGGGCGGTGAGCCCGATGCTCCGATTGACGAGCTTTCTGAGCTACACGCTGAATCTCGACATGAGATGGGCCGGAATGCCGAAGGACCTCTTTGGCTCGGTCATGATCACAAACGTCGGGTCCCTGGGGCTGCCTTACGCGTTGGTGCCGCTGGTTCCGTATAGCCGTGTGCCTCTGCTGCTCGCGCTCGGATCGATCGAAGAACGGGCGGTCGTCGAGGACGGCCAGCTCGTTGCGCGCAAGGTCATGGACGTTGGTGCAACATTCGACCACCGCATCCTCGACGGAGGCCATGCCGCCAAGATGCACCGAATCGTCAGTGCCTGGATGGAACACCCATTCGAGCACTTCGACGCGCTGGACTGAGCCTCTTGCGGTTGCGCTACCGGGGCTACCAGCGCAGCATCGGCAACGGTCGCCAGGGCTGTTTCAGTGCCCCGAGAAGCAGCGTCCGACATACGAAGCCGCGAAAACCGCACTTCGGATACGAGGACTGGGCCTCCCGACGAAGCGCAAAAGGGAGCCCTACCCCGGGCACGGCAAAGAGATCGACCAGATCGGCGCGCCGGAAAGGCTCGACGAGATTCGCGTCCTCGGCACGGTACGGGGTGAGCTTGTGGTGAAATCCGATCATGCGGCCGACCGCCGGCGCGAGCTCCGAGAATCCAAGGGCTTCGAGGTGCTCCGTCGCGGCCGCGATGCTCGGCGGAAGATAGTCGAGTGTTTGGTACGTCGCGAAGCTCAGGTCGTGGAACGCCGCCGCTAGTGCAATCGCAGCATCGTCTTCATCGGGATTGCCGCCACTGTTCGCGATGAGGTGCCGGGTGTAGTGATACACACGATACACGTGCCCTCGGTACCGGGCGTGGTGAGGGCCGAGTGGCTGCCGATAGTGATCGAGCACTTCGTCGATGAGCTGAGAGTCTTGCATCGTCCAAGGTTCCTGCTGCGACGATAACACGCTATGGTCCGGTGGAACCCAATGCCAAACCCAGAAAGGGAGCCCCAAAAGAGGGGGCCCATACCGCGTCGCAGCATTCTGTATCTTCTTGCTGCCATCGTCAGCGGGTCGCTGCTGCTACAGATGTGGCAGACGCAGCAGACGGTCGCGCCAATCCCGTACAGTGAATTCGAGAAACTCCTCGAAGGGGGAAAGGTCAAAGAGGTCGTCGTAACAGACGATGCCTTGCAGGGTGAGCTGACCGAATCGATCGATGGAAAGACGCGCTTCGTGACCCATCGGGTCGAGCCCGAGCTGGCACAAAGCCTCCAAGCACACGGTGTGGAGTATTCGAAGGAGCAGCAAAGCACGCTCATGCGAGCCCTCGCGTCCTGGTTCTTTCCTCTGCTGCTTCTTTTGGGGTTCTGGTTGTTCTTGAGTCGGCGGATGGCAGGGATGGGCGGCCCCGGCGCCGGGCTGATGTCGGTCGGGAAGAGCAAGGCGAAGGTCTACATGGAGACCGATACCCGGGTGACCTTCTCGGATGTTGCTGGTGTCGACGAAGCCAAGCAAGAGCTCCAAGAGGTCGTCGCGTTTCTCAAAGAGCCGGAGTCCTATGGTCGGCTCGGCGCGCGTATGCCCAGAGGCATCCTGCTGGTAGGCGCGCCCGGCACGGGTAAAACGCTCTTGGCCCGAGCGGTCGCCGGAGAGTCGGGCGTCCCTTTCTTCTCCATCAGCGGATCGGAGTTCGTGGAGATGTTCGTGGGTGTCGGCGCCGCACGCGTTCGAGATCTGTTCGACCAGGCCCGTCGACAAGCACCGTGCATCATCTTCATCGATGAGCTCGATGCCCTAGGCCGAGCGAGAAACGCGCAGCCTTTCGCCGGAGGCATGGACGAGAAGGAGCAGACGCTCAATCAGTTGCTCGTCGAGCTCGACGGCTTCGACCCGTCGACCGGCGTCGTGCTCCTTGCCGCCACAAACCGCCCCGAGATTCTGGACTCCGCCCTGCTACGGGCGGGTCGCTTCGATCGCCAGGTGCTCGTCGATCGACCGGGCCGCGCCGGCAGAACCCAGATCCTCAAGGTGCACGCCAAGAACGTGGCGCTGGCCTCAGAGCTGGATCTGGATGTCGTGGCCACGCTCACGCCGGGATTCACGGGGGCCGACCTCGCCAACCTGGTCAACGAAGCGGCGTTGGTGGCGACGCGAAGAGGCGCCGAATCCGTCACCACGGAGGATTTCACGGCCGCCATTGAGCGCATCGTGGCTGGTCTCGAGAAGAAAAACCGCCTTCTCAATCCGCGCGAGCGCGAGATCGTCGCATACCACGAAATGGGCCACGCGCTGGTCGCCCTGATGTGCAAGCAGTGCGATCGGGTGCACAAGGTATCGATCATTCCGCGTGGAGTCGGAGCCCTGGGATACACGATGCAGCGCCCCACCGAAGATCGCTTCCTGATGACGCGGGAGGAGCTCCAAGAAAGGATGGCTGTCCTCTTGGGTGGCCGCGCTGCCGAACAATTGGTGTTTGGTCACTTGTCCACGGGTGCCGCGGACGACCTGGCCAAAGTGACGGACATCGCACGGAGCATGGTCACTCGGTATGCAATGGCGCCCGAGCTTGGCAATGTGTCCTATGAGAGCGAGCGCTCCCCTTTCATGGAAGGACCCACCTCTCCCTTCCGAACCCGAGACTACAGCGACGAAACCGCGCGGGAGATCGACACAGCGGTTCGGGCCATCGTGCAAAGCGCCTTCGACAAGGCACTCGCCATCCTCGGCGAGGAGCGTGATACCCTAGAAGAGGGTGCCAAGCAGTTGCTCGACAAGGAGACCCTGGGCGAAGCGGAGCTACAGGCTCTGTATGACAAGATCGAGTCGACGTCGAGCTAGTTAGGGCACGACGATGACGGAGCGCATGCCAAAGTGATCGGAGAGCGGCACTAGTTCCCCATCAACCGGCGCGACATCCTCATCGAAGATGCGCTCGGTCGACAGCACCGACTCGGACGGCAAGTTGTGAACCAGGATGTGATCGATCCAGCCCGAGGTCGCGGCGGGGTCGTTGCTGGGGTTGGTGACCGGGTTGGTACTGCAGAACGTGCAGAGCGGCGCATAGTCCGCCGTGTACGCAGGGGTGAAGGCCGACTCGAGCAGGATCAAGGTCTCCTCGCCTTCTGCAACGATGTCTTCGTCAGGGAATGCGTGACCCGCGTTGAGATCACCCAGGATCACCGCGGGTCGGCTGGCGCTCGTCGCGGTCACGTAGTTGATGAGTTTCTGCGCTTGAAGCTCTTGCTCGGCTTGCCAGCCGCTAGGGTCCGTCGTCCCGTCGCCGTACTGCCCCGTGTAGGGGAAGGTGTTGATGGTGGCGGGCGGGACCGAGAAGATCGGTGTGAGGTGATTGCAGTAGGTATCGAGCTCCGCCCCGTTTGGCAACTCGACCGTGGCGCTAAGAATGGTGCGGCGGTTCCAGGTGCCGGGCACGACCAGCTCTTTCGCGTTCTTGAGCGGATGACGTGAAAGGATCATCACACCGTTCTGCCCGCGAAAGGCCAGATCTTGGTTGTCCACCGTCGCACAGCTCTCGCGCATGAATCCGAACGTCTCGGTCGGGAGCTGCGTCACGACACATGCGTAGCAGCGCTGCTGCTGAGGATCTCCGAACAAGAGCGCTGCGACCGCCCCGACGCAGTTTGCAGAAGCGCACCCAGCGCTGGTCGTACGGCCGGCGTCATCCTCGGGGTCCGGTAGAGTCGAGCAGTTCGCCCGCACGCAGTCGACGGCGTCGTTCATTTGATCGACGATGGTTACCCCCTCTCCCAGATCCACGTCCGGACAGGGGAAGCCGGTCGGGGGCGGCGGCACCTCCCCTTGCTGGTTGGTGGCATCGTCGATCGGCGTATCGAGGTTGTCTTCGAAAAGCGCAGAGTGCGGATAGATCGCCGCGGCGGCGTCTCGTATCATCTCCTTGTCCGCCTGCTCCCACACCTCCTGAAGGCAGAGGATGTCTGCATCGTGGGCCGCAATGGCGTCGACGATAGGCTGACGGCGTGCCGCCTCGAAAGGGATGAAGGCCCCAGCCAGAGCGACGTTGAATGTGTCGACTGTGACCTCTTGGGGGTCGCGGGCTTCGCTGTCGCCGCAGCCGGCCAATAGCGTGAAGATACTGAGAAGGACTAAGCTACGTGCCATACTTGACTCCCGGTTTAGTGTGCGATGCGAGCGCCCGCGTCACACGATCGTCGCAAAAGTGCCCACTGAGAGCCCTGACGTCAAGCCCCCACCGTCCTGGTGCCAGCCATATGCCCTTGCCTGACCCCAATTTACGACTCGCTCACGAAGGCCGCAGAGCGTGGTGGCGCGAGCCGCTGTTGCATTTTGTCCTCCTCGGAGGGCTCGCCTTCTTTGTGCACCGTGTTCTGTTCGGGGCTCCGGCGTCGGAGCACGTCGCTCCCGAAAGCGCGCCGATCGAACAGATTCGCGAAGACTGGTTTTCGGCCAAGGGAGCCCTCCCCTCGGCCGAGCAGGAAGCGGCGCTCGTCCGGGAGTGGGTCGAAGACGAGATCTTGTATCGCCGCGCGATCGAGCTCGGGCTCGACCAGA
>CAXMRM010000216.1:0-7160 GCA_964196015.1 uncultured Myxococcota bacterium | reverse complement strand
ACACGACGGCGGTCATCGTGCTCCGGCGGATCCGAACGTCTGCGATTCCGATTAACAGAATTCTCTGGGCGGCCTTGGTGCTGGTAGTCGCCTATTTCTGGGCTTGGATGGAAACCAAGGCGATGGCGAATCCGTGGATCGAGAATCAGTTCTTTTACAAGGACATGGACCGCATGCTCAGGTACGGCTCGCTCTTCTATTCGCTCTATTTCGTCGCGAGCTTCCCAATCTTCTATCACCTCGATGAAGAGCGGGACGCGAGCTGGAGCTTGATGCTCACCGCTGCGGCGGCGTTCACCGCAAGCATGATCATGATGTTTCTGTTGGACTTCGCCGCCGCCATCTTTGGACCCCTGACATAACATCGCTAGTGCGCTAGACAGCGTGCGGGTGATGCCTGCAGAGATCGATATCAAGGGTGTGTACGATCCGCGATTCGAACCGGTCGCGGAGCTCATGCGCAAGCAGATCAAGCACTATGGTGGCGGCGCGGCGGCGGCGGTGTTCCTGGAAGGCAAGCCCGTCGTCGATATCTGGGCCGGGCCGGCGCGCAAAGACGGCACGCCCTGGCAGCAAGACACCATGTCGATTTGCTACTCGGGGACCAAGGGGATCACCTCGACCGCGCTCCACATGCTCGTGACGGACGGGCTGATCGACTACGAAGCGCCAGTCGCCGAGTATTGGCCGGAGTTTGGGTGCAACGGCAAAGAGCAGATCACGGTTCGACAGCTGCTGTCTCACCAGGCGGGCCTTCACAAGCACGCGCACCTCGTCGACAAGCTCACCGACATCCTGGACTGGGATCTCATCATTTCACGACTGGCCAAGACCGAACCGGACTTCGAGCCGGGTACGGCCAATGCCTATCAGTCGGTGACGTTTGGTTGGCTCGTCGGGGAGCTGATTCGTCGACTCTCGGGCCTGACTGTGTCCGACTTCATCGAGCAGCGGATCGCCGGGCCCTTGAAGCTCGACGGCTTGTACATTGGCAACGCCGATACCCAAATGCATCGCCTTCCCGATTTTGTGGGGCTCCCCGAGCTCCAAAGAAGTGGTGCCAAGCCCCTGACGACCGACAATCGCGTCCCATTCTGGGTTCGCACTAAGCAGATGCGGGACCTGTGGCGCCGTGGCCTCACGCCACGATCCGCCAAAGGGCTCTTCTTACACCCCGCGTTCTGGAAGGCTTGCTTGCCTGCGGTGAACGGCGTCGCGACCGCGCGTTCGCTCGCCAAGATGTACGCCGCGCTTTCGTTGGGTGGCGAGCTCGACGGCGTGCGATTGGTCTCGGAAGAGGTCATCCGCAAAGCGGCGGAGGTCCAAACGAAACGCGTCGACAAAGTGACGATCTACCCGCTTCACTGGAGGCTCGGATACCATCGCGCGGACGCATTCTTGATGGATGTCCCCGAAGCCTTTGGGCACTTCGGCTTGGGCGGTGCGGGAGGATGGGCCAACCCGGAGCTGAAGCTCTCGTTGGGATACGTCCATAGCGGCTTTCCGTTGTCGGTCATCGGGCAGGCACGCACGGCCATGATGACCGCAGCGGTCTACGAATCGCTTGGAATCTACAAAGGCGCCTGCCACACCTTGCGCCACGGTCCGGTCGTCGATTTGGTACCGAAGCGCACTTAGCGAACAGCTTCTGGGAGATAGAAATGACGGACAAGATAGGTGTCGTTGGAGGTGGCATTGCGGGCGTCGGGGCGGCTTGGTCGCTTCACCGCGCAGGCTATGAAGTCGAGCTCTTCGAAAAGGGCCCGGCTCTCGGCGGAAACGCAAAAACGTTTCGTTGGCCGGTCGACGATCGCCATGCGGAGTCCCCGCTGCTCGTCGTCGCCTGGCCGCAGATGTACTACCACAACTACGAATTGCTCCTCGACGAGCTCGGCGTCGGCATCGAAACGCTGCCAATCTCGTACTTCGTGCAAACGCCCGAGGGGCACTTTTGCCAGGACGGTCAGACGGCCGTGCAACGGCGCTTCGCTAGCGAGTTCAGGCGCTGGACGAAGCTCGTCGCATTCGTTAGCAAAGTAAACGACTTCTTCCTGCCCAAGAACAAGCACGACTCGCTGTACCACTTCTCGTATTTCAACCCGATGAATCTCATTCCGCTCTATGCGATGGCGAGGCTCTTCGGCATTTCGAGGGAGTTCTGGGACACGATCTTCGTTCCGATTCACTGCGCGACCTTCATCACGACCTCGATGCGCGGCGTACCAGCAGTCATCTTGCCCCTGCTCGAGAGCATCGTGCCGCTCGAGGAGCCCACGCAGATGGGAACGTGGCGAGGCGCGCCCCGCCAGGTTTTCGACCGCATGACCGCGCCGTTCGCAGACAAGGTGCACACCGACCACGAGATCACCACCGTCAAGCGCCGCAACGGCCGCTTCGTCATCGGAGACGCAAAGGGGCGCACCTACGAAGTCGACAAGGTCGTGTTTGCTTGCGATGCAACGGCGGTTTTGAACGCGCTCGAGTCTCCGAGCTGGCTGCAGCGGCTCCTCTTCGGCAATTCGCAGTACGTCGACGATGTCGATCCGTCGTTCTCGAGCTTCGTGGTGCACTCCGACACGAGCGTCTTTCCCGAGCAGCACCGGCAGAGAATTCTCTCCGACTTCAACACGTACTCCGAGATTGACGAAACGGGCGCACTCGAGTGCACGTTCGTCATTTCCGCGCAGAACCCGAGCACCAAGGATGAAGGCGTGCCCATGCTGGTCACTTTCAATTCGAAGAAGGCGATCGACACGGTGCAGAAACCAATCGACCTACCTCATCCGACGCACACGATGTCCCTCCGTAATATGATCATCATGTCGATGATACGCTTCCTGCAGGGCAAAGACGGTATCCACTATTGCGGCACGTTCACGACGCCCGAGGGCGGCCATGACTTGTCGTTCATGTCCGGCCTCGTTGCGGCTCACGCGATCGGCGCTCCGTATCCGTTTTCGCAAGACAACTCCGATGCCGCCGCAGACTTCAAGCAGATGCAGCGGATGATGCTGACGTCACGGGCTCGCTCGACCTAAAGGAAGACGCTGTAGGAGCCGTCCAGGATCAATCGGACGCTCGTGCTCAGTCCCCAGATCGGAAAGATGAACCACATCGAGTTGGTGATGCCGACGAACAGCAGCAGGTCTCGGAGCGAATGCCCTTCGTGGCGGCCATTGTTGAAGAACTGGAAGAAGTAGACGGCAGTTCCATAGAACATCTGCCAGAACAGGATGACGCCGATGATTCCGAGGACGCGCGCGGGCATCAGCTCGAATGTCATCCCAAATGCAAAGAGCGTGGCAGGGATGAGCGTCGTGAAGCCGTTCCCAACATCGATGTTGTAGCCGAACGAGCGCCGGTCTGAATAGCCGGGGTCGAACAACGAGTAGCTCGACCAAATGGTCGTCCATTGACGGAACGAGAGCACCTGGAACAAGGGGATCGGCCGCGCGAAGACCTCGGCGATGCGCGTCATTTCGCGTCCCTGGTAGGGTTTCCTGATCGCTTCGTATTCGGAGCGAATCTGGTCCTGGCAGACAAAGAGCGCGATCTCCCACCAACTGATCATCACATTGATCACCAAGAAGAAAGCCAAACCGATTTGCGTCGGGCTGTAGACGCCGTGGACACGTTGGTGCAGCCAGGTGTGAAACAGTGTGCCGCCGATGACGAGGATACCGATGACCGCTGCTGTCGGGATCGCAAGGCCTCTCGGCTGTGTGTTGGATTCCATCAACTTTCTCCGTAGCCAGACGAGATCTCCGTACTATGATCTGGCCGGAGGCGAAGCAAATGAGTGCGGTGAAGCAGTTGGGGTACCTGGTCTTCGAGGTGAGCGACCTCGCGGCATGGGAGGATTTCGGGACCAAGGTTCTCGGCCTCGGGCTGGTCGATCCTCGCGGAGATGCCGGTTTTTCCTTGCGAATGGACGGCTATCAGCAGCGCTTTTTCATCGAGCGGGGGCCCGCAGATGACCTCACGGCGCTCGGCTGGGAGGTCGAAGGCCCCGCAGAACTCGAAGCGTTGGCACAAAGCCTGAAGGATGCCGGCCACGAAGTGGTACAGGGCACGTCAGAGGATGCTGCGCGGCGAAACGTGCAGGCCCTCATAAGCGTCAGGGACCCAGCGGGGAACATCAACGAGATCTTCCATGGGCCCGAGCGGGTCGCCGATCCGTTTGTCTCTGAGGTCGTGCGTTCAGGCTTCGTTGCCGACGATCAGGGCTTCGGGCACGTCGTGGTGGCCGCTCAGGACAACGAAGAGCACGAGGCGTTCTATGCGAACCTGTTCGGGCTGAAGCTGAGCGACTACATCCGCTGCGAGTACTTCGGCCACAAGATCGATGTCACCTTCATGCATGCCAACACGCGGCACCACTCTCTTGCTTTCGGAGGAGGGCAGCTCAAGCGAATTCACCACTTCATGGTCCAGGCGAAGTCCATGGACGAGGTCGGGATGTGTTACGACCGCTTCCTGTTCTCAGGCGGAATGGTTCACCAAACGCTCGGGCGTCATCCCAACGACAAGATGTTCTCGTTCTATGGGTACACACCGTCTGGTTTCCACTTCGAGTTCGGCTCAGGCGCGATCGAGATTGGTGAAGACTGGAAGACCGCGACCCACGGCAAGGTCAGCGAGTGGGGGCATCACCCGCCGCAGCTTCTCACCAAGGCGTACCGCCGGGCCAAGGAATCGCGCGAGAAGAAGGACTGACCGGGCATTGGACCCGGCCGCCGGCTTGCGCTAGAACGCGTTCTAGTTTGAGGTCTGACGCATGGTCGTAGAAGCAGTCCCCGAGGGAAAATACGCCGATGTCGGCCGCGGCATCACGATGCACTACCACGAGGCCGGCAGCGGCGATCGCGGAGTCGTCTTGTTCGCGCACGGCAGTGGCCCAGGGGCGAGCGGTTGGAGCAACTTCAAGGGGAACTATCCATTGCTTGCCGAGCACGGCTATCGGACGATCGTGCCCGACACGATGGGCTACGGGTACTCGACCAAGCCCGAAGAGGGAACGTTCAGCCTCGATGATGTCGCCGCGCAGTACAAAGGGTTACTCGATGCGCTCGGCGTGGACCGAGCGACCGTCGTGGGGAACTCACAAGGTGGGGCGATCGCGATCACGATGGCGCTCAACTACCCGGACCTCGTCGGCAAGCTCGTCTTGATGGCCCCCGGCGGTCTCGAGACCCGAGAGACGTACATGAAGATGGACGGCATCAAAGCGATGATTCGAGTCCTCTACAAAGAAGGCATCAGCAAGGAGACGATGCGAAAGGTCTTCACGCTCCAGCTACACGACGAATCGAAGATCACCGACGAAGTCATCGAAGAGCGTTGCCAAGTCGCGATGACGCAGCACAAGGACAACATCGCCCGCATCCAAGTTGCGAACCAGGAAGACCGGCTATCCGAGATTCAGTGCCCGGTGCTCTGCTTCTGGGGCGCTAACGACAAGTTCTGCCCCTCGACCGGCGCGGCAAAAATCGCCTCCGGCTGCTCGAACTCTCGGACCATCTTGATAGCCAGTTGCGGCCACTGGGTAATGGTCGAGTACCCAAAGCTCTTCAACGAACTCACCCTAAAGTTCGTCAACGACGACCTCGGCTGAATCGCTACTTGCCGGCGACGATCTTCTCTACTGCTTCGAGCAGGCTCTTGCTGAAGACGCGGCCGGTGAGACGCTCCCGCGTCTTCTTCGCGACGGCGTCCCACTCGGCCTTGTAGGCCGATGTGTCGACCTCGATCATGCCGCGCTTGACGAGAGACGCGTAGGCTCGCTCATCGTCACGCCGCGCCATCGTGTCGCCCGTCCTCGCGGCTCGCTCGCTGGTATCCATCAAGACCTTTTGATCATGTTCGCTGAGCGCGTCGAATTTCTCTTGCTTGATGAGTGAGCCACCGATGATGATGCCGAAGTTCTCCTTCGCCATGTAGTTGAGGCGCGTGTACCACTGGAGTGCCACGGCAGCGAGCGCGGAAGCAGGCACGGTGTCGAGCATGCGCGTCTGTAACCCGCCATAGACCTCGGGCACGCCGAGACGAACCGGGTTGGCGCCGATCGTGCTGATATACTCGGCGAACACCGGGTCGTCTTTCCATGCCCAAGGGCGGAGCCTCTTCAGGTCCTCGGGCTTGGCGAACTCGTCCATGGAGAAAAGGCGGTTCTTTCCCGCTTCACCCCAGGCCAAGATCACGAAACCGTTGTCTTTGAACAGCTTCGCAAAGCGGTCGCCCAGCTGTGTACGTGCGCGCTCGAGTTGCTCGTACTCGGTGATCATTCCGGGCGCCGTCAGGACCAACACCGGCCGAGCTACCATGCCAAGGCCAGTGGTCGTCACACCCGCCGCATCCATCTGCCCAGCGCGCACCTTGCGAATGAAGTCCCGTTCGTCACCCTGGCTGCCACCGGAATAGAAGCGAAGCTCCACTCGATTCTCGGTCTCTTTCTTGAGGCTCCGGTTCCAAGCCTTCATGAGCTTCATGAACCCCGAGCCGGGAGGCGCCAGAGACGCGAAGCGGATGATGATCGGCGATGCAGCGTTGGCCTGCGGCGCCGACACCGCGCCGGGCAACAGGAAGGCACTCACGGCGAGGAGTGTGATGACGACGTGTTTCATTGGGCTCATGGGTTACGCGATGGGGAAGGCAGGATACTAGCGCAATTCCTGCGGTGCGACAGGCCCCGGCCACATGCCTACACGTAGGTTGCTTCGCTTCGGATGAGCTTCGCGGTGCGGTAGCCGATCAGCATGCTCGGTGCGTTGAGGGCAGAGACCGGCGTCCAGGGGATCGCGGAGGCGTCGGCGACTCGCAGACCGGTCACGCCCCGCAGGCGTAGCTGGGGGTCGACGGCGTGCGTTTCACTCGTTCCCATGCCGCAACTGCCGGCGAAGTGGTAGGTGGTGATCGTGTTCTTCTGGACGTATTTCGCGATTGCCTCGTCACTCTTCACGCGCTTGCCGGGCATGAGCTCTTTGGCGCCCCAGTCCGCGAGGCCGCTTGCGCCGCCAATCGCCCGGGCGATCCGAACGCCTCTTACCATCGTTTCCATATCTTCTGGATCCGAGTAATAAGCCGGGTCGATCAGAGCTTGGCGGGTCACGTTGGTCGACTGCAAACGAAGAGTGCCGCGGCTCTTTGGCTTTCCGAGGATC
>CAXMRM010000215.1:0-20592 GCA_964196015.1 uncultured Myxococcota bacterium | reverse complement strand
GCTACATCGGAGGCCCCTACTTGAGCTAACACGTGTTTCGCCTTCCCCGGGAGGGGGGGGAGTGTCAGCGACAGTGTCAGTGACGGTGTCAGTGACGGTGACACGCCAATTTGGGTCTGATAGAGTGCCGGCGGTATGCCGAGCCTCAAATGGATGGTGCCTCAAGGCCGGCCCCGCGTGTTTGGAATCTACAAGCGGGTGACCTCGATTGGGCGGGCGGGGGCCAATGATGTGTCGATCGACTCGGGGTTGTTGGAGGCTCATCACGCTCAGGTCGTGTTCGATGGGCGGGACTTCTCGGTGGCCGCGGTCGACCCCGGGGCGGCCCTTCTGGTCAACGGGAAGAAGAAGAAAAAGTCGAAGATCTTCCACAACGACAAGCTGACGCTTGCTGACGTCGACCTGGTATTTTCGCTCTACGACGAGAGCACCTCCCGCGATGCCGGCGTCGAGGGCAAGGCTTCGTACACCTCGGAGATCGAGGGAATGATGAAGTTGGGCGACTTCAATCGCCGTTTGCTGGAGATCCAAGCGATCCCCGATCAGATTGAAGCGCTGCTCGACGCGGTGATCGACGTCGTTCACGCGAACAAAGGGTTCGTCATCTTGCTGCGAGATGGAGATCCAGAAATCGCCGCGGCGCGCAACGTCGATCGACAGACGATTCCGGACGCGGTGACCCAGCTTTCGGACAGCATCCTCCGACGGTGCATCGACACACGTCAGCCGTTGATCGTCAGCGACGCCGTCAACGACACCATGTTCAACTCGAGCGAGAGCGTGCTCGACTTGCAGCTCAGCTCGGTCATGGTTGCGCCGCTGATCGCGCAGGGGCAGCTCCTCGGATTGATCTACGTCGGCAACGACAACGTCGTGAACCTCTTCGAGCAATCGAGCCTCGAAGTCCTGACGGTGTTCGCAGGGCAGGCTTCGCTCATCTTGCAGAACGCGATCTTGCTCAATCAGCTCACGACCGATCGCGATCGCATTGCCGCGGAGCTCGACGCGCAGCGGTTTGGCGACATCATCGGGAGTTGCGCAAGCTTGCAGGAGGTCTTTCGGCGTGTGGACAAGGTTGCGGCAGCCAATATAAACGTGCTGATCACAGGCGAAACCGGCACTGGCAAGGAGCTCATTGCCCGAGAGCTACACCGTCGATCCAACCGCTCCGAAGGGCCGTTCACCGTCGTCAACTGCGGCGCGATTCCCGAAAACCTCATGGAGTCGGAGCTCTTCGGCCATGTGCGCGGGGCCTTCACCGGTGCGGTCTCCACGCGACAGGGCAGCTTCCAAGCGGCCGACGGGGGCACACTCTTCCTAGACGAGATCGGGGAGATGCCTCTCGCGCTCCAGGTCAAGCTCCTGCGCGCGCTTCAGGAGCGCGTGGTCGTGAAGGTCGGCGACACGAAGCCCCAGTCCGTCGACATCCGGGTGCTCGCTGCGACGAACCTCGACCTCGAAGCTGCGATCAAGGAAGGGACCTTTCGTGAAGATCTCTACTATCGCTTGAACGTCGTGAACCTACACCTGCCACCGCTTCGGGAGCGTGGTGACGACATCTCCATCCTAGCGAAGTTCTTGCTCCACAAGTACGCCGCGGAGTTCGGCGCGCCGGTCAAGGGCTTCACGCCCAAGGCGCTCAAAGCGATGCACAGCTACGACTGGCCGGGCAACATTCGTCAGCTGGAGAACCGCATCAAGAAGGCGATCGTGCTTGCAGACAAGATCCTGATCGGAGCGGACGACCTCGACCTCGGCGGTGATCAGCAGCGTGCGGTCGTCGCGCTGACGCAGGCGCGCGAGGACTTCACGCGGAAGTACATCCTCCAAATACTCGAGCGAAACGGCGGCAATCGCACGCGAACGGCCCGTGATCTGGGGGTCGATCCGCGGACCGTGTTCCGATATCTAGAGCGTGAGCCGGATGCTCCCGAGCCTGGCGGAGCAGCCGAGGGCTGACATTTATGTCATAGGTAACCCTCCAATTTCGTGGGATAATCTTGAAAACCCAAGGATTTTGGGCTCCGGAGCCGCGGCATGGCCTTTGCTTCTACACTTCCTCGGATGCTTTTCTTTGCTTCATGTGTGGCGCTGGGCGCCTTTGCCTTGAGTAGCGGCTGCATTGCAACCGACACGATCGAGTTCGTGCCGGTGGAGAACTTTCCGCCTTCGATCATCAGCGAGCCCCTCGCAGATTTTCCACTGAACGAGATTGGCCAAATCAATCTCGATGATCCACGCCCTCCGGGAGAACCGGCCGCGATGCCGCTTCAGGTGATCATCCGTGATCCGAACTTCGACCAGACGCTCGACTACCGCATCTTTCTCGACGCGCCTCCGCCGCCCGAGGCCGAGCTACAGATCCAGGAAGGCGAGATCGAGCCGACGGGTTTCCTCGAACGCCCGCGGACCTTCACGATTTCCTACAACGACCTCGACCCGGGTTTCTGTCACAAGATCGAGCTGGTTGTGGTGGGCAAGTTCGCCAGCAACGTCGAGAAGCGCCGCCCCGTAGAACCGGGCGACATCGACCAAGCGACCTGGTGGGTCGAAGTGACCGACTCCGACAATCCCATCGCGCAGGCCTGCCGATGAGAGCGCGGTTGGCTTTGGCGCTCGTCGCCGTCGTTGGATGCGATTTCGGTTCGCCCGAAGTCCAGACCCTCGACAACTCGTGCACGAACGACGCAATCTGTCCGGTGGGTGTGTGTGAGGGCGAGATCTGCATCGACGACTCCGGCGCGTCGGTGGATGTCGCGATCGAGGTGCTGCGCGGCTCGTCCGACTTGCAGCGCGCGACGCCCGCGAGCTGGGCGTTTGCCGTGGAGTCGGTCTCCGGCTCGAGCACTCGTGACCTCGTCCTCCCCGTGACTCGGGAGGTTCGTGGGCTGGTTCGCTGGGCTGGCACTCCGATTCCTGCGACGCTTCGCTTCGTGCGCCGGATGGCTGGACCCGTAGCCTCGCTGACGCCTGTCGCGGTCGAGGTGGATACCTTGCGCGAGGCGGCGGGCGGAGACGGGACGGATGGCTACGACTTCAGCGCCGTGTTAGTAGCTGGCGAGACCTACGACGTGGTCGTGCTGCCGAGCACCGACATGGTGATGACCTCTACAGAGGCGTCGGCCCCCGCGATTCGCAGCCTCCCTCCGATCTACCTGGAGCTTCCAATCGACGATGGCGATCCCGGTGAGCCGCTCCGCTTCGACGTTGCGTTTCCTGCGGACCTTGCCAATGGCTGTACGGACAACATCGACATCGGGTGCACCTTGGAGGCCGAGGTTCTCAGCATCGACGCTGAGGTGGAGCTTCCCGAGGCGGGGTTGCAAGTCCGTGCCATCGACAAGCAGACCGGGCGCGTCGTCTCTTCCATCGGTGAAACCGACGAGAGCGGCCGCTTTGCGATTCGCATCAGCGACACTGCGTCCGACTATCTGATTCGCGTAACCTCCAGCGTCGAACGCGATCCGTTCCCGGCCGTGTCGATCGACCCGGACCTTGCGTTCGCCGATGACCCAATCAACAAGCGCGTTTACATTCCGCGTCTCAATCCCGTTCAGTTCACTGGTCGGGTGCGCGACACGAACGACAGCGCAGTGCCAGGCGCGACCGTACGGTTCGTGTCGACCGGCATCTTTGATGGGAGTAAGCTTGGGCTCGAGGGCTCGTTCAGCGCGTCGGCCACCACGAACGAGGAGGGCAGCTTCGGTGCGGAGCTTCTTGCGGGCTTCTATTCGATCGTGGTCACCCCGCCGGAAGACGTTGAGAACACCTGGGGCATCCTTTCTGCCGAAGCGCTGGTCGGCGAAGGGCTCACCACGATCGAGGCCTTAATCGTCCCCCCGCAGATCGGCCTTCGAGGCGGGGTGACGACGTTCCGTGATGAGTCCGCGCCCGGGGTCACGGTCCTGGCTCGTGCCCGCTCGGGCACCGATGTGGGCGCTGCGCACAGGTCGCAAGAGGCGGTGTCCGACGACCTAGGCGCCTTCGCGATGAGCATAGACGCCGGGCTCTACGACATGCACGTCAAGGTGTCGCCTAAAACCGGCTTCGCCTGGTTGGTCGAGCCAGAGTTCGTGATGAGCGTAGAGCTTGGTGACCTGGAGCGGGGCTATCGGTTGGCCCCCCCCATTCCAGTTCACGGTGTCATCCGAACCAATGATGCGGAGATCGTGCCGAACGCGCTGGTCCGCGCCTACGTCCTTACGGACGCCGGTGGCGGCGCGACCCGTCCCATCCAAGTCGCCGAAACGGTGTCCGCCGAAGACGGCAGCTACCGACTGCTCATCGCTCCGCAGCTCGGCGACGAATGAACATCCAGCCGATCGCCGCGAGACCGAGCCAACCGGGCCAGTCCCCGAAGCGCGTGTAGATCGTCTCGCCTTCGAGCATGTGGACGTCGTAGCGAAGGTTTTCGCGGGTGAGCAGCCCCGTCTGGGCGACGACGCGTCCGAGGGGGTCCACCACGGCGCTGATGCCGCTGTTGGTCGCCCGCACCATGTAACGGCGGTGCTCGATCGCCCGGTATTTCGACAACAACAGGTGAATCCGAGGCTCCTGGCTGTCGCCGAACCATGCATCGTTCGTGAGGTTGATCAGCACATGGGGCTTGGCCTCACGCACCATCTTTCGCGTGAACCGTGCAAGCACGTCCTCGTAACAAACCGGCGTGGAAATCCGCCACTCCCCCAAGGTCATCGGGCGAACGTGGCTCCCCGCCGTGAAGTGGCCGCTGTTTGGAGAAAGCGTGTAGAGAATCGGGAACACGTCGCCGAAGGGGAGGTACTCTCCAAACATCAGCAGGTAGGTCTTGTCGTAGGTCGAGCGCACCATACCTTCGTCGTCGATCAGGAATACCGTGTTGTAGAGCTTGCGCTTGCCGTCGACGAGCTCGGTCGACACGCCCCCGAAAAGGATCGGGGTTTTGAGATCCTGGCGGACCCGGCTTACATTCGAAGCCACCTCGCGGGGGAGGCCGTCGACGTACGCAGACTCGGGCCACACGAGGAGGTCGAGCTCGCCCTCGGCCTCCAGCTGGCGGCTTTGCTCGAGGTGGCGCCGGCGGCCTTCGATAGCCTCGGTGCGCTTCTCGAAGATGCCCATATTCACCTGCACGATGCCCATGCGAAGGACCGGCGCCGCTTCCGTTTCCGCTTCGACTTGGCCGATCCGGAGGGTGCCGTAGATCGCCGTGCAGATGACCGCTGCGACCGTCAGCCCCCAGACTAGCTTGGGCGCATTGCAGTGACGCCGCCGCCAACGCCAAGTCTCGTAGACGGAGAGGTTGACCAACGCCATCACGCAAGTGATGAGCATCGGCCCGCCGAGGTCGGCGATCTGAACGAATGTCGTTTGAAGATGAAGACTGTTGGAAAGATAGGTTGGAAAGAGTGAAGGGTAGAGCCACTCGATCAAGAGGAGGGTCGGGATGGCGACGATGCTCGTCTGCCAGCCGCGCCGCCGGAGCGCGCGATAGACCAGGCCGTAGACCGCGAAGTTGAACCCGAGGTAGGCCGAAAACGCCAACCAGATGAGGGCGCTCGCCGCGTACCCATATCCCGAGAACACCTCGAGGAACTCGACGAGCCAGTGGTAGCCGCCGGCGCAGGTGACGATTCCGTACAACCAACCGACCGCAAGGCTGTGACGCCATGTACGCCCCAAGCCGAGCTCCAACGCGCCCCAAAGGGGAACCAGGCACAGCAGCGAGAGCGGCCAAAAACCAAACCCGGCCCATCCGAGGAAATAGAGCACGCCACCGAGGATCGAGAGGCCGTACGCCTGATAGCGGGGTCGCAGGATTGCGATCGTGGAGGGGCTCTCGGTCACTGGGCGCTTACTAGCACGCGTTCAGTGGATTCGCGCACGATGTCGAGCAAGTGGTCGAGGTCAGCGTCCTCGATATTGAGAGGGGGAACGACGTACACGGTGTTGCCCAGCGGGCGAAGATGCGCGCCCAGCTCGAGGGCCGTATTGGCGATCTGCCAGCCGACCGTGCCCATGTAGCCGTGCGCGCCGACCTCGAAGGCAGCGCACATGCCGAGTGAGCGTGGGGTGGTCACTCCCGGGACCTCGGTCATGTCTTGGATCCGCTCCGCAAGTCTAGCGGCCTTGGGCTTCGCCGCTTCGAGAACGTCGTCATCACGGTAAATCGCGAGGACTTCGCGCGCGACCGCTGCGCCGAGCGGATTGCCGCAGAAGGTGTGCCCGTGCATGAGCGCGCGGCTCTTGTCGCCGCGAAAGCCGTCGTAGATGCGATCGATGGCCAACGTGGCGGCGAAGGGGAGCACGCCCCCGGAGAGACCTTTGGCCGTGCAGAGAAGGTCCGGCGTGATGCCTGCATGGTCGCACGCCCACATCGGGCCCGTTCGGCCGAAGCCGGTGAAGACCTCGTCTGCGATCAAGAACGTGTCGGCCCGCACGGTTTCCTCCCGCAGCGCGGAGAGGAGCTCCGCGGGGTACATCCGCATTCCAGCGGCGCCCTGAACGAGCGGCTCGACGATCACCGCGGCGATCCGGCCGGCGTCTCGGCGAAGGAGCGCGAACAGCTGTTCGAAGACCGGTTCCCAACGGTGGTCCACTGCGTCGGCCGGCCGTTGCACGTCGAAGAGGAGCGGGCGAAAGATGCCGGTGAACTCATCGACGGCGCCCGCGCTCATCGCACCGAGGGTGTCGCCATGATAGGCGCCGGGCAGGGCGAGGAAGCGATCGCGCTCGGGGCGGCCATTCTGCCGCCAGTACTGAAACGCGATTTTCAACGCGACCTCGACCGCCGTGGAGCCGTTGTCACTGTAGAAAACCCGGTTGAGGCCATCCGGGGCGGCGTCGACGAGCTCGGCAGCAAGGCGCGACGCCGGCTCGTGCGTCGCAGCGGCGAGCGTGCAGTGCATCAGCCGCTCGGACTGCCGCGCGATCGCCGCCCGTAGGCGCGAATGCCCGTGCCCGAGGTTGTTGCACCACCACGACCCGCTCGCATCGAGCACACGACGGCCGTCGGCCGCAATCAGCCACGGCCCCTCGGCCCGGTCGACGACGAACAGGGGGCGCGTTTCGTGGTCGTCGCTCGACGTGTAGGGGCGCCACAGGTGCGCACGGTCGAGGGCGATCAGCTCGTCGTCGGAGGGCATTGAAGGAACTTTGGGGCGGGGGGGCTGCCAGCGCCAGCGCCAGTGATCGAGTTCCTGGCCGAGTCCGCGACCGGGTTCGCGATCACATCGGGCCGACTAGGACTTCTCGCCTTCCGCCCGCCTTTGAGCTTGGCGGTCCGACGACTCCCTCTTGCTCCATGCGCTCCACGAGCTTTGCTGCTTTGTTGTACCCCACGCTCAACTGCCGCTGTACGTGGCTGATCGAGCAGTAGCCGGCGTTGGCGACTACCGCGACCGCCTTGTCGTAGAGCGGGTCGTCGCTCTCGCTACCGAACCCCTCGTCTTCGCGCGGCTTCAGGATCTCTTCCTGATACTCGGGGTCGCCCTGCTGCCGTAGGAAGTCGCACACCGCCTTCACTTCGTCTTCGCTGACATACGCTGCGTGCACGCGCTGGAGATCGCTCGCACCCGGTGGGATCATCAGCATGTCGCCCATCCCGAGGAGATGTTCGGCGCCGGAGCGGCCGAGGATCGTCATCGAGTCCTGGCGTTGCGCAACCTTGAACGCGATTCGGGCCGGGAAGTTGGCTTTGATCATGCCGGTGATGACATCGACGCTCGGCCGCTGCGTGGCGAGGATGACGTGGATGCCCGCCGCTCGCGCCTTCTGTGCGAGGCGGGCGATGCAGGCCTCGACGTCCTTGGCCGAGACCATCATCAGGTCGGCGAACTCGTCGACGACGACCACCACCGAGGGCAACTTCTCTGGCTCGAAGCTCTCGGCATCCGCTGCCTCGCCATCGGTCGGATCGAGCAGAATCTCCCGGCCGTTCGCGTCCTGGGCGCTGACCTTGCCCTTGCGCTTCGGCATGAATCTCTCAAGCGGAAGGTCACCGCGCAGCACGCGGTCGACGCGACGGTTATACGTGTCGATGTTACGAGCACCGGCGTCGGCAAACATCTGGTAACGGCGCTCCATTTCGTCGACAGCCCACCGTAGGGCCAGCGCGGCCTTCTTCATGTCTGTCACGACCGGAAGCAACATGTGCGGGATGCCATCGAAGACCTGGAGCTCGACGACTTTTGGATCGATCATCAACATCCTGACCTCTTCCGGGGTCTTCTTCGCGAGGAGCGACGTCAGCATCACGTTGAGCGCGACGCTCTTACCGGAGCCGGTTGCGCCGGCGACCAGCAAGTGCGGCATCCGTGCGAGGTCGGCGTACACGGGCTGACCAGCGATATTCTTGCCAAGCGCCATCGGAAGCGCGCCGTCATGCTTCTCCCAGCGGCGGTCTTCGAGGATCTCGCGAAGGTGAACCATTTGCCGTTCGTCGTTGGGGAGCTCGAACCCGACGCGAGCTTTGCCCGCGATTGGAGCGACGATGCGAACCTTCTGCGCAGCCAACGCCATGGCGAGGTCGTCGGCCAGGCTGGCGATCTTGGAGACCTTCGTCCCGCTTTGCGGCTCGAACTCGTACATCGTCACGACGGGCCCCGGATGAATCTCGTCCACGCGACCCCTCACTCCATAGGCCGCGAGCTTTTCGGTGAGTAGCTCCGCGTTTTCTCGGAGCGCCTCCGCGTCGACGTGGATCACCGAGGCATCCGGCTCATCGAGGAGGCTGGTCGGAGGCAGATGGAAGTCGTGGTGGTCTCGCCGTGCGCGCGTCGAGATCTCCAACGGTTTCTGCTTGGTTGCTTTCGGTGCGACGATCGTCGGACCTTGCGCTGCAACCGGCGTGGGCGCGGGCACGAACACCGGCGCCCCGGGCTTCTCATCTTGCTCTTCGTCGTCAGTGAAGTGCATGCCCATGATGCGCGGCTGACTCGTGCGGATTTCTTCCTCGTGGATCGCCCGCGCCTCTGCCCATGCCTCACGCAGCGCGACGAGGACACTCCGAACCCTGGCCCACGCCGCGTGACCCAGTCGCACGAACGCCTGAGCCGTCTCTTCGAGTGTCCAAGGCGTCCTCAGGATGACGGCCGACCCCAGAATCGCGAACCCGATGATCAGAGTTCCATAGAAACCGAGCAGCGAGCGAAGGACTTCGCCAAGAAGCTCCCCGACGGCTCCCCCAGGCGATGCCCCCCATACCGCTTGCGGCTCGACCAATAGATGGGCGAGCGCCGCGCCGATCACCACGAGCACGAGCGTCGACGCCATCGTCGCCAAGCCGAGCATCGCGGAGCGGCGACGAAACAACCGGTACGTGAGCAAGCTGCCCTCGAGCGGCAGGAACCAAGCCACGAGCCCAAACGCGAGCATCAGGGCCCTGGCGAACCTGTGACCCACCGGCCCAACCAGGTTCGCAGTGTCGTTTCGAGCGTCATATGAGACCAGCGCGAGGGTCAGCAGTACAGTTGCGGTCAAGGACAGGATCGCAAGGACGTCCTGCCGCCTGCCCTCCGGCGCCACCAGGTCGCCCGAAGAGGTGGTTTCATGTGTGCTCAAGTAAGAGGTCTCCTACCACGGGAGGCTATGCGCCCGGCCTTCGATTCGTCAAGAAATCACGAGTCTTAGACGTTCTTGATTGCCTGGCGGAATCCTCTATTATCTTGCCGGGTTGCATGCTCAGGGGGGATGTTTCCGCAAGTCGGATGGGTTGGACTACAAAGATCATCATCCTTGCCTCGGCTGTCGGCGTGTTGCTGGCCGGGTGTAAGGTCGACAACGACGACGTCCAGCAATGGAAGGGGACCGTCAAAGGTCCGACCCGGCTTGTCGCCGTCATCGGCAGTGACGGGTACACCCCGGAGCTGCGGACGGAAGCCGCGCTTGCGATTGTCGAGATGGATCGCAACGACGTCGATGCTCTCGCGCTTCTCAGGGGAGCGCTCGACGACCTTCGTCGCGAGGACGCAGCGACGAGCGAGAGGATCGTTGCTGGGATGATCCCGCGCTTGGAGGCATTGTTGTCCAAAGAGCCCAACGAGGCGGACAAGAGTCCCGATCCCGTGCAAGTCCGCGCGAAGGACGCGGCGTACATGGTGATTCCCTACGCTCCCGAGGACGCAAAGGATGGGCTCGTCCGGGCCGTCGTGGGCTGGTACTCAGCCGACTTCGAAGGCCGTAGTCTTGCCGGAGACTACAGCGCCGAACAGGTGACACGCGCGTTGGGTGCGCAGGCCGCGGGGATGCTGGTCGACGCGCTCCACGCGAAGATGCCTCCGCAGGCGATGATAAAAATCGCTGAAATTATCGGGGAAGACGGCGACGAGGAAACCAAGAAGCGTGCGGGCGCGCGGCTCGTGGCCATCGAAAAAGAGATGGAGAAGGGCACGTTCGTGAACTGGCTCGCAGGCCAGATTCGCAAGTCGATCGAAGCGTCGGGCGAGAAGGCGGACGAGCGGCATGTCGACTCCTTGGCGCTCTACAATCGCGAGAACTACATCAACCAAGGTGCGCTCCCGGCGATGCGGCACCTCGGTGAACAGGCCGTCGTCGCGACGCGGTTGCTGCGCATCGCGGACACCAGGCCTGGCGACAGCGACGGAAAAGCATGGGTCCAGCGCCTCAATGCGCGGCGAGCCACTGCGCTCAAGGCGCTCGACGGGCACGTAACCCGCGCGCACCTCAACCGGCTGCTTTCGATCGCGCTCGATTCGAGCAACCCGATCGAGGTTCGCGATTACGCGTTCGATCGCGTCGGAGACATCCGAAGCCGCCGGGCGATCCCCAGGCTTTGGCCGGCCGTGGAGCGTCCGGGGTGCACCGCGGCCTCTTGCTCGACGGCTGACAAGCTTACCAAGCGCCTTCGCTGGCGGGCGGGCGAGCTGGTGCTGTCCTTGGGCGGCCCCTCCATGATCGAGCAGTTTGCGCAACGATTACCGTCAGTTACAGGGATTCAATACGAGCCGGAGGAGCTCGAGGGCTACGCCACACGGATGAGCCAAATGACACCTCCGCCTACATCCACCGTCATGGCATTGCTCGATTCGCAACAGTGGTGGAATCGTGTGGTCGCATTGCGCTATCTTGAACGCAGGGGTGGAGAAGCAGATCTCTCCGCCATGAAGCGACTGATGTCGGATGAGGGCGAAGTGTCGGGAGAAGGTTGGTCGGAGCTCAACCCTCCAGTGAAAAAGGTGGGCCAGGTTGCGGACGCGGCCATCAAGGCGCTTCGGACGCGGGAGCAAGGTGACAAAAAGTGAGTAGTCGAAGCGATGGGTGATCAGGGCGACAGAAAAACGGTGCGTGCCTTTCAGTGCCGAGACTATCTCTTCGAGAAGTTCGATCGCATGAGCTCCGAGCTCCAGTGCTCGGTCGACTATCTCATGAACGAGGCGATGCGAGAGTACGTCCGCTCTCGCGAGCAGACCGTTGCCGCCGTCGATGCGCAAGAGCTCGTAGGCTCCGCCGTGGCCGGCGCCGCGCGTATGGGCGCGCCGCACCTCGAAGCCCGGTTGGCCCCCATGCTCACGCCCGTGCCATCACGCCGTCCAACGGTGCAACCACGTCCGACCGCGCCACCGCCCCTTCCCGGACGCCGGCCTTCCGACGCCGCGAGCCGCCAAGTCCTGGTTCTGCAGTTCAATGGCCAAACCTTTCCGGTCGAAAAAGACGAGTTCATCATTGGGCGAGGTGCACGAAGCGCGGATCTCGCGATTCGCGATGGCAACATTTCGCGAAGGCACGCGGCGGTCGTGTTTCACGATGGCGTGTACTTCATGAAAGACTTGGGCAGCACGAATGGAATCGAGTTCGCGGGTCAACGTGTCGAATCCAAGCGCATCGAAGAAGGCGACGTCTATCGCATCTGCGATTACGAGTTTCGTTTCACATATCAATGAGCACGGCCGGGCGCGCATGGCGTGCGCGTGCATCATTGTGGTTGCGCTTGTCTGCTTTTTTCCAGTGGCCTCGGGGCTAGCCGACGACGCGGCTCTACGGGCGCAGACCGCGCAGCTTCAAAACAGGCTCGGCAAGCTCGAGGCACGCGAAGACGCGAAGTATGCCAAAGGCGCGCTCGAGCAGGCACGCCGCGCGTTGCAAACGGCCTCGGGTCCAGTCGAGGACGAAAACCTGGTTTCGCGAGCTCAGCAGATCGCCCGCGCGTCGATGGTGTTGGCCGAGCGGCAGCTCGAGCGCCGCCGCGCTCAGGCCGATCTGTTTGCGACGCAGCGCCGTCTCACCGCAACGCGTGAGCGCGCCAACGCGCAACGCCGAGCCCTCGAAGCGCTGATGAGAGACCGGGCTTCGCTCGCGCGCGGAGGAGAGCAGCCGTGATGTCGCGTGCGGTCCTGATGGTGTGGTGCGTGGTTGGGCTGGCATGCGCGGCCTCGCAAACGACGCGGACTTCGGACTCGTTCTTCGGGTCTCCCGCTGCGGAGCTCGCTCGCGAGCATGCACCCGATCTTTACGGCCAAGCGCAGACCGCTTGGGCCGAAGCCGAAGAGGCTCAGCGCCGCAAAGACGAGCAGGCGGCTGACGACCGTCGCACCGAGGCCCGGCTTTGGTTGGCCTCGGCCGTCGCGGAATCCGAACGCGTGCGGTTGGATCTGCGCCGCGCCGAGCTTCAGCGGGAGGAGGAGCGCTGGGCCAAACAGCTCGCTCGTGACCAAGAAGCCTCCGCGGTGGTGGCTCGCGACATCTCTCGCTACGAGGCCGGAGCTGTCGCGCTCCGGGAAGCGGAGCGGCTGGCAGCGCTGAGTGAGAGTCCAACCGTGAGCGGCGCAACCCTCGACGCCATATTGACGCGGGCGCGGCTGAACCTCGCCCTCGCCGAGGCCCTGGGTGCAACCGAAGCGCAACTCTCACCGTTGCGCGAGCACACCGATGTCATCGCACGTCAACGCCCCGAGTCCGCCAAGGCGGTCGAAGCGCTCTTGTTGAAAACCGAGGCGCTGATTGGGGAGACGCGCGCTCAGTGGCCGGAGCCACGTCCCGGGGCCTCGACGGAGCTCGTCGAAACTGCATTGGTGACCGGGTTTTCCGCCGATCGCGCGGGCAACGGCGTGCTGATTCGCTCCGAACGCTTCTTCACGTCCGGCGGGCAGGTGGCGAGCGCCACCGTCAAGCGGTTCCACGGGCTCCTCGCGGCGTTTCCACATGGCCCGGTCGCCTGCCAAGTTGCGGTTCCCGAGCTTCGGGCCGGCGTTTGGGCGCGACGCGTTGCACAGTTGGTCGAGCGGCTACGACGAATGGAGGACCCAGGCCGAGTCTCCACCAGCATGGTCGTCACTCAGTCGTTCAGCGCCGGCGCAGTGCAATGCACCTTTGCCGCCTATCGAGACCCTTGATGACGCAACGCCGCGTCAGTCGAGCGTGCGGAAAGAGTCCTTGGCTGCGGCCTTCGTTTGGTCCGAGCTAGGGATGTACTCGGCCGGAGGTGGAAGCTCCGTCACCGAGATCCGCGTTATACTGCTGCTCACTTCGAGAATCATGACATCGACCTTCGTCGGGTTGACCTCAGCGCCGCGGACGCTTGCTCGCTTGTAGACTGCGCCCTTGCCTCGACGTTCCACATTGCCCGTGATCATCATCGGCCCGAAGTACGAGAGGACTTTGCCGATCGGAGCATGGATTCGATACACGTGCTGGAGCTCGTCTTCACGGAACAACTCAGCGCCGCGTGGAAGCCGGATGCCCGCGATGTACTGGTCGGACGGCAGCAGGCGCCCTTGCACATCGTAGTTACGCCTGACCGGCTCTTTCCTTGGCACGTTGCCGTCAGCCGCTTTGTCCGCCGGCGCATCGCTCCCTACTTGCCCATCACGCCCGGGCTCCGATGTGCAACCGGCGAGCGCCACCAACATAGCCAGGGCGAGGAGCTGTGATCGGCGCATTGAGTTACGAGTTATCACTGCTGCGCCGATCATTCCAGGGTGTCGGCCATGCCCGAGATGACCGTGAAGCCTTCGGGCGCGGTGATCGTTTCCTCGAGGATGTTGATCGACAGGCCGTCCACGCCGGGGCCAGACCCGCTGAGGTGAGCCATCAGCTGGTTCTGACGTCCACTCGTAGCGGTCGGCATCGGGACGGTTGAGGCGGTGCCATCGAACGGATCGGTGACGTTGACGTCCTGAGTCGTCGTGCAAACCGGTAGCTGGGCGACCTGCAGGCCGACGAGCAGGCTGTTCTCGAGAGCTGGGATGTCGGCTGAGTCGAGACTGACGGTGGGGTTGCCGACGCCGTCTTCGAGGAACGGAACCAGGTCTCCCGGGCTGAGCGGATCATCGAGGAAGTGAAGGCCAAAGATTCGGCTACCGCCGAACGGACACGCGTCGACTGCCGTGGCACCACCCGCCTTGAAGGTCCCGAAGAAGACCAGGCCGGAGAAGAGCTCGACCGCACCGGTTATCTGCTCGCCGGGATCGAGCTCGATCTCCCAGTTGAGCCGGCCCTCGAGGGCGCTCACGAAGCCATCGGCGTCGAAGGTCAGCTTCTCCGTGATCGACACGACGCGGTTCTTCGCCGATGCATCGTCGAGCACGTCGAGATTGCCCGTTCCCAGCAGAATCACGACATTGCCAGTGCGGTCGATCGTGAGCGAGGGCGGGAAATAGGTTGGCTCGGCGTCGTCGTAGGCCTCGCCGTGGTACATGTCGTGGAGCGCCTCGGCGTTCCAGTCTTCCGGATCCGATGAGGACATGTCGATACGCCAGAGCACGCCATCCGCGTCCACCGTGTAGGCGGCGCTTCCCACGGTGCCGGTATCGCCTCGGAACACGGAAACCGCGCCGTTGAGCGGCGCCGGGAAGGTGTCCTCACCCAACTTTTGGATGACCGTGCCTGTGATCAGATCGATGAAGTACAGCGCCCTGCCCTTCGGCGTTGCCGGCGGGACCGAGCTCGTGCCTCGCCAGCAACGGCGGTCCAAGCGCGGGCTGATGTTCAACCCGGTTGCGGTGTCCATGCCTTCGGGAAGCTCGAGCCCGGCCGCGAACGTACAGGGGCTCGCGCCCGCGTCTTCCACGCCCTGTCCGCCCGGGAGAATGATCACAGCGTGCGACTGCCTCGGCTTGAAGACGACCGGCCCGCCCGAGTTCCCGAGAGGGGTCGGGTCGCTGTCCTCGATGAACATTTGAGCGGCGGTCGGCTGCCCGTAAGCGTCCCCGAGGTCGCTGTCGGTGAACTGCCACAGGAACTCCGGCTTGCAGGGGTTTGTGACGTCCAGCGCAACCATGCCGTTACCGCCGTTTCGGAAGCTGATGAAGAGGACCGTGCGCCAGACGTTGGTTTGCCCGGCGGGGGAGTCGGTCGTTCCGCCGCCGCCGTCGTCCTGACCGAAGGCGCGCACGTCGTAGAGGTTGCGCACCACGATGTTTCCGTCCGCAAACCACTGCTTGCTGCCTCCCGACAGCAGATCGTCGAGGTCGTCGAGGAACATCGGCGGGATGAAGCCCCATAGCTCCGTTCCTGCGTCTTTGTTTCCAGCGCAGGCGAATTCTTCGAGGTCGTTGCCCACCGTGAATGCGCTGGCGTCGTAGTCATCGGTCAAGAACGCGTGAATGATGCCGTCGTTCGTTGCCGCGTAGATCACGCGCGGACGCCGGTTGAGTTGCCAGTCGGGCGCGGCCTCAAGAGGGTCCGGGCTCTGCTGATGCGCCAATCCCAAACGCCAGTCGTTGAACGAACGGTCCTCGATGTCGTCGACCAGAGGTCCGACGACGGCCGGAGTCGAGTGATAGATGTCGCCAAGGCGTTCGTCTTCGCGCCCGCTTCCCGGGACGCCGTGTACCCATTCGACGACGGTGTCGCGCAGCGCAGTGTCGATGCTGCCCACGCCAAAGAAGTACTCCGGTGAGACGGTTTTGCTGAACTCGCCGACGGTCACGTCGCGGAGCTCGAGGCCCGTGTAGTCATTCGGCACGTCGATGCCAGCGTTGGACAAAGAGGTGAGCTTATCCTTGCCGTTGCCGATGAGGTGCGAGTTGATATCCGCGGGGTCGGTCGGCAGGACCGTCCAAAGGTTTCGCGAGAAGCCGCCCGTAAAGCTCGCGCTCACCTCCGATCCCCATGGCTCGACGTCGTTCGGGGCGGCGGATTGCGCGCTGAGGACCAACTGGAAGCGGTCGCGGTCCTCGACGAGTTGGGCCTCCGGGACCCCGTTGATACACTCGATGCGCCGTCGCTCCAAAATGCCATCCCAGGGGTCATCCGCATCCAACGACACGTTGAATCCCGAGATAAACTGGGCTTGCACCAGGCCCGGCGTAAGGCCGGTGATCACCGGAGCGGTTCGGCTGGTGGCGCCCTCGTTCTGCTCGTTGAGGATCGTGCTCAACGCCGTCACGAGCTCGGCGCGATCGGCGACCAGGAAGGCCTGATCGGTGTCACCCACCGAAGCGATGTCGTCGAGAAGTGCTTGGACCGCAGCAACCTGCGCGGGGTCTCCGTCCAAGGCGAACCCGATGACGTAGAACTTGTCGAGCTCTCCCGCGGCGATCATCGCAGACACGGTGTCGACGACCTCTTCGTACGGACAGCCGGTCGCGCCCACGGGCTGACCCAGTAACTCGCAATTTACCGGACTTCCGCGCATGTCGCCGTTCGGGAAGCCGTCGGTGATCAGCACCGCGCTACGAGCGCGGCAGCCGTAGAACGGGTCGCCCGGACCAGGGTCGACCGTCTTTTGCGTGATGTCGCTGTCGTTCTGAAGGAAGTACTGCAGGTCGGTCACCAGAGCGGCCGTCGGCGTCGCGCCGAAGGGACGCAGGGGGTTCTTGCCAAGCCCGACGTCGCCCAGAATGGTTGCTTGAATCGCGGCGTTCGTGGAGGTCATCGACGCAGTGCTGTCCGCGCCGACACTCACCAAGCCGCCTTCGGACGCCGAGGCAGATCGCGCGCCATTGTTGAGCATGTACGTCATGACGGCGCCGGGGAACGAATAGGGCCTGTCGTCCGCGTACGAGTACATGCCCTTGGTTCCGATCGACTCGGCCGGGAAGGGTGCTGTCTGGAAGGCGGCCTGCGAGACCAGCGGGGGCCGGTCGCTCAGTGTGCCGATCGCGTCGAAGGTCATCAGTCCGAACTTGATGCGTTCGAGGTAGATATCGAGCACGCCGTTTCCGTTCTGCGAGCCGGCGTACGTCGCGATCTCTTGGGGAAGCTGAATGTGCGGGAGGAAGTAGCCCTCGTCGTACTCACCGGTGTAGATGCCGCCGATTCGAGTCTGGGCGCTGCACTCGAACGGACTGAACTCGCCGCTCAGCGCCTGCGCGACGACGGACCAGCGGTTTTGTTCGAAAGTGCCCACGCTACATACAGGAAGGCACTCGAGGCATGCCGGCGTGGTGCAGATGCAGTTTGGCTTTCGCTCCATCGACCCGGACGTGTCGACGAGGAGCATGACGTGCGGCCGAATGTTTCGAATGTCTGGGTCTTGTGCGGACACCTTCGTGCTCGACCCGAGCGAAACCAGCAGCAAGCTAGCCAACGCAATGTGAAGTCTAAATCTCATAGTGACCCCGTAACGAAAGGTCCGCTGATGATGTACGCGCGCATGTCGGCAGCCGTTTCGTTCTGTTCCCGTCCCTGGTCGTCACTCTCCACGTGGTCGCTCACAGCCCGCGCACGGCCGCGGGCCGTCATCGTCGTGCGCATGTACTTGAACTTGGTGCCGCCTTGAGCCGCCGCGCCGGGCGCGAGCTTGCTCACGACGTGCTCGTCATAGACGTCGATCACTACGATGGGCGCGTGTGCGGATGTCGCGCCGAACGAGGCGTCCGCTTCATAGGGTAGGTTCTCGAGCAGGCCGGGAGTGATGCCTCCGTCTGACGAGAGCAGAACCTCGAAGTGATCTGGATAGAGCCGGTATGCGCGGCGATTGTTGGCCAGAGGGGGCTCCGGATAACAGCTGCTCCCACTCACGCAGGCGAACTGAACGCCTTGGGTGCTCCCGGGCGCGAGCATGAGGTTCCGGACGGTCTCCGGACCGAAGATGTCGAACCACTCGAGCGCGCCGATCAAACCGGCGCGGGCGACGTATCGGGTTTGCATCTGTTGTCGGGCGAACCCCGTGCCCCTGACCTCGTGGGACACGGCATTTGCCGCGAACACGGCGCTCGCGGTGCCCGCCATGATGATCATCAAAACGATGAAGAGCGCGGCGCCTTCTTGTTTGCGAGGATGCTTCATCAGAGGTTCCTCCTTGCCACGCTGAGGACCGGGATCTCGATGCGCATGTGTCGCACACGCGCCGAGCCTTTTTGAGCCGCATCCACTTCGAAGCGCGTCCCGTCGGCATTCACGGCGAATGCAATCGCCGGATCTTCCATGGGATTGCGAATCCCCAAGTCGATGATGACCGATCGGACCTGCTCCGGGGTGTCGTTGATCGCGGCCTCGGTCGACGAGCCGGTGACTGGAATGGAGGAAAGGTCCGGCGCCAAGGTGGTGCCGGAGTTCCCGTCGAGCAAGAAGCTCACTTGGAAATTGCTGACGAACTCGGCCACTACCTGTGTGGAGTTGGGCCTTACGTTTCCGGTCGTCGAATCGAGGACGCGGCGCACCAGCACCAGGTTCGGCGATTCGAGGAGGTCAGCCGCCGTGATGCCCTGGAGATTGAAAGAGGGATTCGACGGGTCGAGGTCGATGTAGAACATGCCCTCGAAGTCCATGAAGTCTGCGCCGACTTCGGTGGCGTTGAAGGGATCGACGACCGCATACTCGACCCACTGCAGAGGCGCGATGGTGGAGCCTTCGGCCGCTCCCGGAAGACAGGCCGTGCCTACAGGGAGAGAGGGGGTAATCTGCATGCGCACCTCGTCTTGCGTGTTGCCGGACTTTCCGAAGACCGAGCGGAAGAAGTGCCGCCCCTCGGGCGTTTCGATGTGAAGAACTGAGCCCGTCTGGAAAGCTCGCGCTCCTTTTTGGGCGATGCCTTTCCAACTCGCGGTCTCACCGCCCCAGGCGCTGTTCCAGTCGAGATCGCCGGTCAGATACGTCGGCGCGCTGCCGCTGGTGAACGGACCAGCCGTCTGGCCCCACGAGAACGTGCGGCGATAGGCCTGGTTGCCCGTTTGCAGGACGATCGTGGCCCCGTCGACGCTGGCGGAGTGAACCAGGAGCTGATCGGTCAGGTACAGGCTGGTCAGGATGCGAAGCCGGTCCGCGCGGACGCCGGTGTTGACCCCGCCCGGATCGAGGACGGCGAGGTCTTCGTCGGCGTAGTACTGAAACGCGCCCATGGGGCCGCTGCCGCCGCTCAGCTTCGGGAGGCTCGGAGCGGTGGAATCGCAGGTGGGCTCGAGGGTGCCGTTAGGCGAGCCGAAGAGACCCGCGCGCGAAACGTCTCGGCGAAGCTCCAGGATCGCGACCCGCGATGTGCCCTGCGAGGTCGCAATGCGTTGCTCCTCGTAGAACTGCCTGCTCATCGCCGCGCCGAGGCTGTATACCGAGGTGATCGCAGTGAGCCCGACGAGCATCGCGACCATCAACTCGATGAGGGTGAATCCGCTCTTTCTCACGGCGCTTCCCTCCTCAACCAGGTGACGGCCGTCGAGGCGAAGATCACGTCCACATTCGGGGCGACCCCGAGGTTCCAACCGTCGGCGGTTGCCGCGTCGCAATTCGCGCCTCGGAAATCGGCTCCGGCCACCCAGTCCGGGTGCGTTGGGCTACCGACCATGTGACCTGCGCGGTACCAAAACGTACGAATGTCGACCCGGGCCGAGCTTCCCTGTCTCAGCCAGCTCAAGCGCAGATTGGTGCAGTATTTGATTTGGGCACTGTCTGACGTGTCGCGACCAAAATAGTCGAACGCGAACGATTCGCGGGGCTCCGCCGGCGACGGCGTGAACCAATCCGTTGCCGACACTGTCCCGGCCAGCCCGGAGAGGTAGGCGGTTCCGGTCAACTCGCTGCTGCTGAGCCCCGGTTGCGACCAGGAGAGAGAATCCCGTTCGACACGCTCGACCCAGCGTTCGGTGATCGCAAGCGCTGTGTTCATCTCGTGAGCCGTCCTGTTCGCGTTGCTCACCGCCTGGTGCATCGAGAGGATGCCGAGAGAGCCAACGGTCATGATTCCGATTGCGATCATGACCTCGACGAGCGTGAAACCCGATTGCCTTCGTTTGCCAAACTCATTCATCGCAGTATCCGTGGTGATCCGGTCCCGAGCGGAATCAACACCTTTCGAGCAACGCCGATCGCGCTGCCATCGACCTCGCGATAGACCAGGAAACCAAACCCAGCCTGCGCGTTGGTGTTCTGCCAGTTCGCGAACAAGACGGTGTCGACGAAGACCTGGTTGTTCGAGCCGGCCTCGTAACAGAAGGAGCTGTCTTTCCACCCGTCGACGCGAACCAAGTCGTTGTCCGCCGTGTCCGCGTCGTAGGTGTTGGCGTAGACATAATCGACGCAGCGCCAGTTGTTGTCGCAGTCCAGATCGGTGAGCGCGACGCCGCCGGCGTTCTCGAAGGTAGTCAGCGAGCAAGCACCGCCGGTGCCGCGGAGCGTCTCAAAGGCGTAGGCCTGAGCGCTGAGGCCCGTTCCCGAGTCGTTCGTGTAGACCACGTGGTGCGCGCGGCCATAGGCCATCGACATGTATCGCGCGCGCTG
>CAXMRM010000214.1:0-20319 GCA_964196015.1 uncultured Myxococcota bacterium | reverse complement strand
TTTGCCGAAGGGTGTGCAGAGGTGATGCGCCGCCGAGGGGTCGGACATGGCCCAGATCGCGTTGCGCGCCTCCTGTCGCAACTGAACCTGATTGAAGGCGAGGCCCCGGAGGTCCATCTGCCGGGCGCCGAGGTGCCCTCGCTGGTGGACAGCGACCTCATGCACCACGCCGGGCAGGAGCTCATCGGGCCGCAGGCTGTGACCTCGCCCATCATCTATCGCGTTCAGCTGCCGGACGGCAGCGTGATGGGGCCGATGAGTTATCCCCGCCTGATTCAGCTTCTCACGACAGGCGTCATCGACAGCCGTAGCTGCAAGATCTCCAAGACCGACGGCACGTACCTCGACCCATCGCAGCTTCCCGAGCTCACACGCTTCGTCACCTCGCCTGGGCTTCAATGGAAGCTCGAAGAGCTCGCGCAAGCCGAGAAGCAAGGGCAGCTCCGCGCGGCGACGTTGTTGCCGGTCTTCTACGACATCATCTCCAAGCGACAGACCGGCGTGTTGCACCTGTGGCAACGAAACCGGCGCAAGAAGATCTACTTCGTCGATGGCAAGCCGGATTTCGTCGCATCGACGGACAAGTCGGAGCTCCTCGGGGAGTATCTCGTGGCGACCGGTCAGTGTCTGCGCATGGAGATCGAGATGGCGTTGGCGCTCTTGCCGAAGTACGGCGGGCGTCTCGGCGATGCGCTGGTCGGCCTCGGGATCCTGCGCCCGGTCGAGCTGTTCCGGGCGATCAGCGATCAGGTGCGCGGCCGTTTGATGGAGTCGTTCCGATGGCGGCACGGCGAGTGGGCGTTCGTGCGCGGCGCTCGCAGTCACGAGGAGACGTTCCCGACGGGGCAGGACCCGTACGAGCTTCTTCGCGACGCTGCGAACGAGGCGCACCTCGAGGAGATCGAGTCGGTCCTCGAGCCGCTTCGGGAGCGGGTGGTCGAGCGGTGTCCAGACGGGCCTTCGCTGACGTCGTTCCGTCTGGACTCTCCATGGATTGACGTGCTGGACTCGGTTTCGGGGGATACGACGCTAGGTGGGGTCTTGGCGCGGGAGAGCGCTTCGGGCGCCGATCTGGAGCCCGTCTACCGCGCGCTCTATCTGGGGCTTGCGTGTGGGCTGGTTCGGACCAAAGTCAGTCCTTCGCAGATGCCTTTCCGAGAATCGTATAGCGCCTGAGCCTGCCCCGTGTCGTTCGTAGAGCTAACTCATCCGCAAGCCACTCCGAGCCCTGTGCTCGTCGAGGTTCCCCATTCGGGCCTGCAGGTTCCCCCTGAGGTCGAGTCCGAGATCGACGCGACGCCGCTGGCGGTGTTGCGCGACTCCGACATCTACGTCGACAAGCTCTACCGACGTGCTTCGGAGAAGGGCGCCACCCTCTTGGTGTCACGTGTGTCGCGGTACGTTGTCGATCTCAACCGTGATCCTGATGACGTCGACTCGGCGGCTGTGCCGAGGCACCCGAGCGCGCGTCACGTTCCAATGCGCGGAGTCGTCTGGCGCGCTAGGACAGACGGGACGCCACTCTTGCGTGCGCCGCTGACCATTGAACAGTTCGCGCGGAGGCTCGAACTTTTTTACGAGCCCTATCACCGAACGTTGCGCGAGGTTGCGGCGCAGATACGTGAGCGGCACGGCCAAGTCTTGATCCTGGCCGCGCATTCCATGCCTTCTGCAGGCCGTCGAATCCTAGGCGGGGGAGAGGTTCGTCGCGCCGACGTCGTACCCGGCACGCGCGGACGCTCTACCGCCGATGGTCGTATTATCGACCTGATCGATTCGCACTTTCGTGAAGCCGGTTTGAGCGTCAAGCATGACGACCCGTATCGCGGCGGGTGGACCACATCGAGCTACGGAGCGCCCAAGCGAGGCCAACACGCCGTTCAGATCGAGCTCAACCGCGCGCTCTACGTTGACGAGCGGACGAGCGAGATCAAGAAGGACGACTTCGCGCAGCTACAAACGGTGCTCGACCAGCTGGTCGGCAAGCTCGGCAAACTGCTGACGGGCTCAGCTCAGTTCGCGACGGGCTGATCGACCACGCCCGACTCGTCGGAACGAACCTCGAGGCGGTAGCGGCTGTTCGCGGTCTGCAGGTAATAGGTGTCCTGCCCACACAGCTGAAGCACGCGCTTCACGGGAGTCGTCACGTACTCGTGGAGTCCATCGGCGAACTCGATGACGACGACGGAGCCCTTCCGGGGTGGCCGCAATAGACGCCCAACGACAGCTCGGCCCGACTTAGGGCCTACTTTGCGAAGGACGACTTCCACGACTCGAAACTAGCATAACCGAGTGCACGGGCAAAGCTGACGTGCAAAATTCCAGTCTTTTTGCGCATCCGCGGATTTTGCGTCGTGGACGCAAGTCTTGCCCCGCTGCGGCGGCGAACAGGTGGCCAGATGTGGCGAAAAGCCGCACCGAAGAAGAGATGCGCGGTAATTTCCTCGCGTTTTCGGTGCTTCGTCGCTCGGCACAGATAGTGCGGCGGGCATCGGGCCATGGCGACGAGCATTACTGCAACGGCACTGGACCGATACCGTGCTTCGCTCAAACGGGTCGAGATTCTGAACGGCGAAGCCGAGCGTGAGCTCGCGCAGAGTTGGGCAGGAGGCAACGAATCGGCGGGGGCTTGTTTGATCGAATCGAGCTTGCCGTTCGTCATCTCCATCGCTCGCGAGTATCGGCGCTGGGGTGTTCCGCTCGAAGATTTGGTGCAGCAGGGCAACCTCGGACTGTTGAAAGCCGCATCGAAGTTCGATCCCGACAAGAACTGCCGGCTGATCACTTACGCAGCGTATTGGATTCGCGCTGAGATTCGCGATTACGTCGTGCGGTCTTACCGGATCGTGCGGCTGGGGACGACGCGCACCGAGCGTCACGCGATGCGCGCGTTTCGGCGAAGCGCCGTCGAGTCTCCGCAGGCGCTAGCCGAAGAAAGCGGCATGCCGCTTGCGCGCGCGAAGCAGCTCTGGCCGCTGCTGGCGCGCGGTGATCTCTCTCTCGACGCGACACTGTCGGACGCGCCCACTGCGATGGAGCGCATGAGCTACAAGCAGCCGACACCCGAAGAGTCTGTCGCGCGTTCCGAAGCGGTACATCAGGTGCGCGCCGCGCTACAGTGGGCGATGGAGAGCTTGACCGAGCGCGAGCAACGCATCGTGGAGGCGCGCATCCTTTCCGACGAGCCCCGCACCCTCAAGGCGCTCGGCCTCGAGATGGGTGTCAGTAAGGAGCGGGTCCGGCAGCTCGAGGTCAGGGCCCGCCGGAAGCTCCGCGACCGCCTGGAGCACCTCCGGCCGGCAGCCTGAGCTGGCGCGCGCATCTCGCTTGACTCCATGGGGCATCAGAAGCAATTTGTCCGCTCAGATGCTTCGTGGCCGCGCTCTTGCTTGCTCTCTTCTAGTCCTCACCACGGGCGCTATGACGAACGTCATGGGCTGTAAGCGCGACCTCGGCGAGTGCAATCTCGACGGGCAAACGCCAGAAGGGAATCCGATCGATGGGCCCGCGGCGTTCGACATCGCGTATCGCCTCACGGACGGCGTGCCGATGTACGAGGGGCAAGCCCTCGTGCAATCGACCTGTGGCGACGGCCAGTTCTGCCATTCGCCGGCCGCGGAGGGTGCCGACCGTATCGGCGTGCCGGCCGGACTGAACTTCGACGTGGCGCTGGCCTGCGCCGATGAGACGGTCAATGCGACTTGTGCTCAGCCGATCGAAAGTTGCGAGGGCGGACAAACCGATACCGCATATTGCAAACGCCTCGAGCGGCTCGATAACAATCAGAATCAGATCAGGAGCTGGTCCGAGGGGATGATCCAGGAAATGCGTGCTGGTGCGATGCCGCCCGGCACAGCAGGTCGAAGGGTTCGCGAGGCCACGCCGTGGATCCGCACGTCCGATGGGACGGTGCTGCCTCCGATCGAATCCGGGGAGGCGCGCGACATCGTCCGCAACTGGCTCGCCTGTCAGGCGCCGGTCATCACGCGCACCGAGCTCGCTCCATCTGAAGCGCTCCAGCTCGAACCCTGCCCAAGCGTCGATGACGAGATTTGCATCTACAACGGGCCACAAGGAGATCTTCCCGATCCGATGTGGAGCGAAATCTATTGGAGCCTGATGTTTCCCACGTGCGTCGTCTGTCACGGGCCGACGAACGGCAATACCGACCAAAACCCGGACAACCCGCTCGGCGGGGAGATTCCAGGGGGGGCGAGTTCGGAGGCCCTCGCCTCTATGGATCTGACTGGCTTGGACACCGCCGACACGACTAACTGGCCCACCGAATCCTGGTCAGCGGTTGTCGACGCGCTCACGGCAGACCCGGGTACGTGCGCGGGGCAAGGCACGATTGTGATTCCCGACGATTCGGCAGGCTCGATCATGATCCAAAAGCTTCGCGCCGTGGAGACCTGTGGCACCGAGATGCCGCCCGCAGGCGGTTCGCAAACCGTCAGCGATCCCCTCATCCAAGTCGTCGAAGAGTGGATCGACATGGGAGCGCCAAACAACCAGTGACGCGCGCGTGCCTCACCGCGTCGCTCCTGTTGTCGTTGGCCGCGTCCAGCTGCAAGACAGCGCCCGCCTGCCCGGTTCAAACACGGACGGATGCCGGCAAAGTGCTTGCCGATCACGCGAGCCGTCAGGCCGGATGGCAGTCGATCAAAGCCGAAGCCCGCGTGACGCAGTGGGGCCGCAACGGCCGCATTCGCGGTACCGTCTTGCTGTTTCTCGAGCGACCGAACCGGGTCCGCTTCGATGTGATGACACAGCTCGGTCCGGCGGCCGTATTGACGAGCGACGGCGAGAACTTCCAACTCAGCGATTTGCGCGAAGGTGTATTCCTGCACGGCCCGACCTGTCCGGAGAACATCGCGCGCCTCCTGGGAATCTCGGTCGATGCCGAGAACGTTCTTCGGCTTCTCACCGGCGACACGCCGATGATCGAAGCGATCGAGCAGTCTATGGAATGCCGCGACGGGCGCTATGTCGTGACGCTCGTCGCCACGGACGGGACAACTCAGCAGGTCGCGTTCTCCGTCGACGAAGCCGATCGGGACAAGGCCCCTGAAGCGCAGCTTTTGACACTCCGGCGATCCACGGAGCGAGCCCCGGACGGGAAGACACGCTGGGAAGCGACTTACGACGACTACATCAACGTCGAAGGCCACTCGTTTCCAACGAACGTACGGTTTGTCGATGAGGTCAACGAGGCCGAAACCTCGGTTCGGGTGAAATCGATCTCCGTGAATCCCGAGGTTCCGCAGGGAGCGTTTCGGCAAGCTCCCAGCCCCGGCATGTCGATCGAATTCGCTTCGTGCTCATGAAAAGTCGAGCATTTTTCCACCGATGCTAAGGTAGCGCCGCATGAACGAACCGCTGCTCAGCCTGCGTCACTTGGTCACGGCGTTCGAGACTGACGAGGGCTACTTGAGAGCCGTCGACGATGTTTCGTTCGACGTGTTGCCCGGCCGTACGCTTGGTATCGTGGGCGAGAGCGGTTGCGGGAAGAGCGTGACGTCGTTGTCGATCATGCGCCTGATCCCGAGCCCGCCGGGCTTCATCGAACGCGGAGAGGCATTGTTCGACGGTCGTGACCTGTTCCAGCTGCCCGAGTCGGAGATGCGGAGCCTCCGAGGCAACGAGATCTCGATGATCTTTCAGGAACCGATGACATCGCTCAATCCGGTGTACACCGTCGGCTCGCAGATCGTGGAGGCGATTCGCCTTCACCAGAAAGTGAGCCGACGCGCCGCCAAGGTCCGTGCGATCGAGCTGCTGGATTTGGTCGGGATTCCGGCTCCCGCGGAGCGGATCGATTCCTATCCGCATACGTTGTCCGGCGGCATGCGGCAGCGCGTGATGATCGCGATGGCGCTAGCGTGTGAGCCTCGCCTCTTGATCGCTGACGAGCCCACGACCGCGCTCGACGTGACGATTCAGGCGCAGATCCTAGATCTACTCCGTTCGCTACAAGAAGAGCTCGGCATGAGCATCATCTTCATCAGTCACGACCTTGGCGTGATGGCGGAGTTCGCTAACGAGATCGCCGTCATGTATGCGGGCAAGATCGTCGAACAGGCGGCAACGAACGTCTTGTTTCGGACGCCGCGGCATCCGTATACGCAAGGCTTGCTCCGCAGTTTGCCGAGTGCCCGCAATCGCGGGGATCGCTTGCCCACCATTGCGGGAATCGTCCCGGACCTGAGCAAGCTGCCGAGAGGATGCCGCTTTCAAGATCGCTGTGACCTGGTCAGTGATGTGTGCCGCGCCGATGAGCCGACCTTGCAGCAACTCGATCAAAGTGAGGTTGCGTGTTTTCATGCCGAGGTGTCGGCATGAGCGAGCAACCGATCGTGCGTGCCGAGTCGCTATGCAAGTCGTTTCGCGGCCCGTCGCGCGGGATCGGGCGTGGGCGTGCGGAGCTGCGTGCCGTCGATGGCGTGTCCTTTGACGTGATGCCGGGCGAAACCCTAGGCCTGGTTGGCGAGTCGGGTTGCGGCAAGAGCACCTTGGGCCGATTGCTGTTACGGCTCCAAGATCCGACGAGCGGTCGCGTCTACTTCGAGGGACGAGACATCACCGACTTGTCGCAGTCGGCGCTGCGGCCGTTCCGCAGCAAGATGCAGATCATTTTTCAGGATCCGTACAGCTCGCTAAACCCCCGCATGACCGTACAGGCCGCCCTCTCGGAAGCGCTGCGGGTGCACGGGATGGTGAGTTCTGCATCTGAGGAGCAGCAGCGCATCGCCGCGTTGCTCGAGCGGGTCGGGTTGCGTCCCGAGCAGATGCGCCGCTATCCACACGAGTTTTCCGGCGGCCAGCGTCAGCGCATCGGCATCGCCCGCGCGCTGGCAGTCTCCCCGCGCTTCATCGTGGCCGACGAGCCGGTCAGCGCCCTCGACGTCTCCATTCAAGCGCAGATCGTAAACCTCCTCAGCGATCTCCAAGAAGAGTTGGGTCTGAGCTATCTGTTCATCGCTCACGACCTGCACGTCGTGAAGCACGTGAGCCGTCGCGTCGCGGTCATGTACCTGGGCCGCATCGTGGAGCTCGCAACCTCGGAGCAGATCTACGAGAAACCGCGCCATCCCTATACTGAAGCCCTTCTGAGCGCGGCTCCCGAACCCGACCCGACGGCGCGGAGACGGCGCTTGTTGTTGGAGGGCGACGTGCCGAGCCCCCTCGATCCTCCTTGCGGCTGTGCCTTTCACCCTCGCTGCCCCATCGCCGAAAAAGGCCTGTGTGATCGCGAGGTTCCGGCGCTTCGGGCCATGGAGTCCGGGCACGAGGTCGCTTGCCACCTCGCCCGATAGCGGTTGCGGCCCTTACGCCAAGTGGGGTAACTAAACCCGATGGAGGAATCGACCGCTGAGATCGGGATCGATCGGTACTATCGGAGCTTCTCCGCTGGGACGACCCTCTACTACGCGGGAGCCCCCGCAACCGAACTCTACCTGATCCGTACGGGCCGGGTGCAGCTGGTCAAACGGGCGCGCGGGCTCGAGCGAAGTATAGGCCTCTACGGGGCCGAGGAGCTCGTCGGTGAGGAGGCCCTGCTACCGGGGGCGCATCGCTCGGCGACCGCCCAAGCGATCGAGCCGGTGAGCGCCTTGGTTATCGAAAGCGGCACATTTCGGGCCCTCGTGCGTCGCCGCCCCGACCTGGGTGAGGGTGTCATGGAGCAGCTCGCCCGCCGCCTTCAGCGGGCCGGCGAACAAATTGAGAATTTCCTACTGCCGGATCCTACAATCCGGGTGCTGAACAGCCTCCTTCACGCGGTCGATGACGGTGAAGAAGGGCTGCTCGAGCTCTCGCCGCTCGAATTATCCACCCGAACTGCATTGGACCTCGATCAGGTCAAAGCGGTCGTGGGCCAGTTGCGGGAGCGCGGATACCTCGCGGTAGGTGACCAGACAATCACCATCAGTGACGCTTCCGCGCTGCGTGAGCTTCACGATTTGCTAGCGCTCAAGGAAGACGTTCGGCACGGTTTGAGCTGTCGGTAAACCGACACCCCCTCTTGACCGCGGTCGCCGTACTAAGTAGACCCGCTACGTGCTTCGAATGTGGGGATTCGTTTGGCTGGCCTACCTAGCCATAGGATGTGCAACAACCTCGGGGGCGACCACGCCGGATGGCGAGCGCTCTTACAGGGAGTTTCAGCTCGCGGCCAGCCTTCGCGATGAGGGGCAGATGGCCGGCGCCATTCAACATCTGCACAAGGCTCTCGACCTCGACCCGAACAACGCCGAAGCCCAGTTGCTTTTGGGGTTCATCCAAATGGAACGCCGAGACTACCAGAACGCAGAGGAACATCTGAGCGCTGCGATCAAGCTTCTCGAGAAGCAGGAGCAGGGAGGCTCGACGCTTGCTGAGGCTCGCAACATCTATGGGCTCTGCCTGATGGAGCTGGAGCGCTACGACGAGGCGATCGTCGTGCTCCGGGAGTCCGCAGCCGATGAACTGAACACAGCTCCACACCTTGCGTGGGGCAACCTCGGGCTGGCACAGTTTCACCTAGGGGAATATCAGGAGGCGGTGAAGTCCACGATGGAGGCGGTCCGGCTACAGCCACGATTTTGCGTTGGCTACTACACGATGGCTCAGGCTCTGTGGCATTTGCAGCAGCTGCAGGATGCGGAGCGCGCGCTCGTGAGCGCCATCGGCGCCGATGAGTCGTGCTCGAACGACCGCCGACTCCAGGGTGCCTGGAGGCTACGCGGAGAGGTGCGTGCTCGTCTGGGTCATCGTCAAGATGCGGTCGCCGACTTGGAACGATGCGTCGAGCTCGACCCCTACTCGAACGATGGACGCATGTGCCAAACCCTGCTCGAGGACGCCCAATGATGCGCGACTCGATCGGCGATTACTTGAAGACCGAGCGCGAGACGCGCCGGCTTTCCATCCAGGAGCTTTCGAGCACGACGCGCATCCCTTGCAAGACGCTCGAATCGCTCGAAGACGATCGTTTCGAAGATCTGCCGAGCGGCGTATTCGTTCGTGGCTTCATCAAGGCTTACGCATCGGCGGTCGATATCAGCGCAGACGAGGTCCTCGCACGTTTCGACGAGCAGCGCCCCAAAACACTACCTCCGGCGCCGCTGGCGACGGTCCACAGCCGCCGTGGATACGGGGCTCTTCTACTGGCAATCACGACCGCGGCGCTTTTCGCGATCATCGTGGCCACGTTTTCCCTCGTGCGGCGTGCGCCTGCACAGGACGATCCGATTGAGCTATCCTCCGCGATGCCGTGCCAAGTCGAAGCCGCCAAAGTCGAGCGCTCCTCGTGCGCTCCGTCGACTATCGCGACTCCGACCGAATCGTCACTCTCCTAACGGAGGACTACGGCAAGATCTCTGCGCTCGCTCGCGGCGCCCGAAAGAGTCAGCGCCGGTTTGGCGGTGCGCTGCAACCCTACGTCCTGATGAAAGCGCACTTCCGACCCGGCCGCGGTGAGCTCGCGCACTTGGAGAGTGTGTCGGTTGAACGATCGTTTCACGAGATCCTTCGGAGCCTAGAGGCGATTGGGGCCGCAGGTGCCGCGCTGGCCGTGATCCGTGAGCGCGTGCCTGAGCACGAGCCCGAGCCCGCGGTGTTCGACGCCGCGGTGCGGTTCCTTACGGCGCTCAATGATGGCGCGCCTGCCAAAGAGGCCCTGCTTTGCCTCCAGATCCGAACTCTTGCATTGCTTGGCTTTGCGCCCACGCTCGATCGCTGCGTCCATTGCGGCAAGATGCCAGCGCCAGGCCGTTCGGCCTCCTTCGATGCCGTGCGGGGTGGGATCGTGTGCAGGGCGTGCGGCGGGGGCCGGTTGATTCTGTCGCCGGGCGCGCTTCGCCGTTGGGTTGCGGTTCAGGCGACATTCGAGCTTCCCGAGCAGCCTTGGTCCGACGCAGAGCGCCAAGAGCTCCACGACGCGCTGGCGCAGCTCGACGCAAACCATGCAACGGTCGGCGTTCGGGAGCGTACGGCCGCGGGGTCGGGCAGGTGGGAGGGCCGCATCTCGTGAGTAACGCGCCAGAGCCGATCGAGCTGCGCGCGCCGCGGGGAGCCCGTGTGATGGAAATCGACTGGGCTGATGGGCACCGCAGTGCGTACCCACATGAGCTATTGCGCGGCTTCTGTCCCTGCGCGCACTGCCAAGGTCACGAAGGCCCCGTTCAATTCGTGGAAGGCGGCGACCTCGAGCTCACCGACATCCAACCCGTGGGGAATTACGCCCTCCGACTCGTGTGGCGCGACGGCCACCAGAACGGGATCTACAGCCATCGCTTCCTGCGAAGCCTGTGCGCGTGTTCATCCTGCGCCCAGGATGAGCCGAAATCGCGTTCGTTTTGGCTTGAATAGAGCAGGCCCCCCCCGGTTCGACTCTGTTAGCATGTACCTGGGGGAATCGAGTGGCATTTCACGTTCTCATTGTAGACGACAGCGGCGCCGTGCGCGCGTTCGTCCGCGCTTCTTTGGAGGACGCAAATTTCGCTCGAGTTCAAGAAGCCGAGACCGGCTTCGAAGCGCTTCGGCTGCTTGCTTCCAACGCGTTTGACGTCGTCATCATCGACGTCAACATGCCGGATATCAACGGGCTCGAGCTGCTCGCCTTCATGAAGAAGAGCCCGCGGCAACAAGGCGCTCGCAAAATACTGATCAGCACGCAGGTTGACGGTTCGGACTCAAAGCGCGGCATGGACCTCGGCGCGGACGCCTTTCTCGAGAAACCGTTCGCGGTCGACGAGCTTCGACAGCTGATCCGACGTTTACTCGGCTCGGCCGAAGAGGTGTCTGGATGAGCGATCCGCGCGACAACGTACAGCAGGAGTTCTTGGCCGAGGCCCATGAGCTGGTCGAGGCGTTGTCGCGCGACCTTTTGTTGCTCGACGAGGCCCATCATCGCAACGAGCGCATCGATCCGGCCCTGATCAACGAAATCTTCCGCGGCGTTCACACCCTCAAGGGCATCGCCGGGATGTTCGGGTACCAGCATGTTGGCGCGGTTGCACACGCGCTCGAGGATTTGCTGGACGATTTGCGGCTCGGCCGCACCGTCGTCGGCCCGCAGTTGCTCGACGTGCTCTTCGATTCGGTCGAGCGGTTTGAGCGACTCTTGGCGCTCGACGACCCGCAGTCGCCGGAAGAAGCAGCGGGGGTGCAGGCTTACATAGCGGCCGTCCGCTCGATTGGTACGGAGCCAGCGGAGGAGGAAGACGACCCGCTCGAGAAGTACGCCATCGAGCCCGCCGTTCTTTCGGTCCTGACCGAGTACGAGGAACATCGGCTCCGGGCGTGCATCCGTGAAGGGTTGCAGCTCTATCGACTCCGCGCGGCCTTCGACCTGACCGCTATCGATGATTCAATCGAGACCCTGCGTGACGTGGCAAGCGATGACGCCGAGATCATTACTTATCTGCCGAGCATGGAGGGGGGCAACGAGGCCACGATCGAGCTCGTCGTCTTGCTCGCTAGCCGAGTACCGGAGGCGGAGCTCAGGGCGCATTTCGAAGGGCGGTATGGAACAGTCGAGGTGATCGAGGAGCGAACACACCTGCCGACACTTCCGCCAAGGCTCACATCCATCCCTTCGGCTGCAGTCAGCGTGGGACCTCAGCCCGAAGATGACCCCAGCCAGGCATCGACTCGTTCGGCGGCCAACTCGGTTCGCGTGGACATCCGCAAGCTCGACCATCTGATGAACGTCGTGGGTGAGCTCGCTTTGGTTCGGAGCGCCGTCGACCGCATCGTCGATCGCTTCAAGGGCGAATCGGTGCACCGGCAATCGCTCATGGATCTCGACCGTATCGGCCGCGGCTTCGAGCGTCAGCTTTCTGAGCTCCGCACCGGGATTTTGGACGTTCGCATGGTGCCGCTGGGCCAGGTATTCAACAAGCTTGCTCGCATCGTGCGGCAGGCTGCGCGGGAGCGCGACAAACAAGTTCGACTCGTCGTCACAGGCGCTGACACAGAAGTCGACAAGCTCATCGTGGAGGAGCTCGTCGACCCGCTGATGCACCTGGTCAGAAATGCCATCGACCACGGCATCGAGCCTGGGGACGCGCGGACACGCGTCGCCAAGTCGGCGGAAGGCACGCTGGCACTCAACGCGTATCACAAGGGCAGCAACGTCGTCATCGAAGTCGAGGACGATGGAGGCGGCATGGATGCACACAAGCTGCGAGAAGCCGCTCTTTCACGCGGGCTGTTGAGCGCGGACGCAGGTCGTGAACTCACGCGTCAGGAGATGCTCAACCTCGTGTTCCTCCCCGGGCTGAGCACGAGTTCTGAGATCACGGACTTGTCGGGCCGAGGCGTCGGCATGGACGTAGTCAAAACCAACATCCTTCGGATGGGCGGGATGATCTCGATCGCAAGCGAGCAGGGCACGGGCACGAAGATCACGGTCACGCTTCCAATCACACTCGCGATCATTCGCACGCTTATCGTCACGATCGCATCACGCACTTTCGCGTTGCCGATTGCGGCGGTTCGTGAGGCGATCCCGTACGTGCCGAAAGATGTGCGGACTATCCAAGGCCGCGAAGTGATCACGCTGCGCGGCGAGACGCTCGCGATTTGCGATCTTGCGCGCTTGTTCGGTTTCCGAGGCTCCAGCCGGGCAGAGGGTCGGTTCGTCGTCGTCGGCTCCGTCGGCAACCGAGAGCTTGGGTTCGTCGTCGACCGGCTCATCGGGCAGGACGATGTGATCATCAAGCCCCTCGGGAAGAGCCTGTCGTCGGTTCGGGGCTTTGCCGGTGCGACCGACTTGGGTGACCAGAAAGTCGCGCTGGTGCTCGACGCGCCAGCGCTCTTCACCGAGCACTTCGATGGGCAGGACGCGCTCCGGGCCCTGGAGACGCGCGTATGAGCTTGACGGCACAAAGGGCAACGGCGGCACCCGCTTCTGATCGCGAGACCGGAGCAGTGTCCGTGCTGGCTGTGTTTGCGGGCGATGAGGCGTACGGATTTCCGTTGTCCGCGGTGCGCGAGATTCTGGTGCCGCCTCCGCTGACGGAGGTGCCGCGTGCACCAGAGCACTTCCTCGGCGTCATCTCGGTGCGGGGCCAGATCATCACGCTGATCGACCTACCCAAGATGTTGCACCTCGAGGTGGAGCAGGCCGAGCCGTACGGGCGTATCCTGTTGGTTCACAACGGCGACGAGCTCGTCGGGGTTGCCGTCGACCGTGTGATTCAGGTGTATCGAATGAAGCCTGAGCAGATCGAGTACGCGAGCGCAATGGGCACCGAGCTGTCCGACTACGTCGTCGGAGTCGGTCGTGTTCCTTCGGAGTCGTCGACCGACGCAGAAGACATGTTGATTCTGATCGATCCTGTGTCGTTGCTGGGGGGAATGAAGTGAGCGGGGGCAGAGCCTATAGCGCAACACTCGCGAAGGATCTGATTGGGGTCGAGGTCGACACGGTCCTGTATGCGCTCCAAGTCGCGCGCATCCGTGAGATCGTCAACCCGCTTCCGCTCATCGAGCTGCCGCGCGAGCGTCCTTTCGTCCTCGGAGTATCGGACTACCGTGAGCATGTCGTGGAGGTAGTCGACCTGCGGCGTCTCTTCGGTCTGCCCGCGCAGGAGGCGAGTCGACGAACCAAATGGATTATCCTCGAAACCGCCGGAAAGTTGGTTGGAGTCGTCGTCGATGCCGTGCTGGACGTCTTTTCGTCCGCCGAGAACCAGCAGCGCGAGGTGCCGGCGTTGGATGAGCGTCACCGAGGGCGAGGTATCACCTCAGCCTACCGGCACCACGACCGGCTCGTGTTCCTCCTCGATGTCGACCGGCTCGTCGAGCCCGCAATGCAGATCCCTTCCGGCGCGATGCCGTCCTTGCCTTCCGAGGCGCCGTGACTGGCGACCGGCTCGAACAGGGGCTTCAATCCGCCGACCCTGACGTCCGCCGTCAGGCCGTCTATGGGTTGAGCCTTCGCCCTCAGGGGACGCCGCTGACGCAGATTCTCGATGCGCTGTCGGATACGGACTGGCGCGTTCGAAGAGAAGCGATCTCGCTTGCCGCGCAAACGCGTGAGAAGGATGCGCTGATCGACGCGCTCTTGGCTCGACTGGTCGAGACTGACAACGTCGGCTTGCGCAATGCGGCGATCGAAGTTCTAGGGATGGTCGCTCAGGGCCAAGCGGACAAGTTTGTCGAGGCCTGCGAAGGGGCGGAAGAAGGCCCGCGGAAGTTTCTCGTCGAAGCGATGGGCAAGACGCGGGACCCTCAGATGATCGACCATCTCGAGTCGCTCATTCGAGGCTCGGACGCGAACGTAGCGGCCGCCGCGGTCGAAGCCTTGGTTTGCATCGGGGGCGTTCGCGCCGGAGGGCTTCTCAAAAAGCAGCTCTCAACGCCGCATCTGTTTCTCCGTATCTCCATCGTGGAGGGACTGACGCGGTTGGGCACACGGTTGACCTGGGAAGAGCTCGAACCAGCTGTCGAAGACGCAATCGTTCGCCGGATCTCCGCTGAGCTTCTCGGAAGGACCGGAGAGCCACAGGCACTCGAGTTTCTTCTCAAGCTTGCGACTGATGCCTCACCTCAAACGTCCTCGGCGGCGCTCCGCGCTATCGCGGAGCTTACCGACGAGGCCAAGGCCCATCGCGTTGAGTTGGTCGACCGATTGAGCGCGTCCGACGATTCGTTCCGGCATGCCCTCTACGAGGCCCTCCTGCACGGAGATACCGCGACTCGGCAGGGTGCTGCGTACATCGCGGTGCTGTGTAGGGACGAGAATGCGCTGGAGGCCGTCATCCAAACCGTCGCCGACGACGTGGCCAACTCGGAAACGGTCGTGGCCCTCCGGAGTTGGGGCCCCGAGCTCATCGAGCCGCTCCTGATGCAGCGCCGAGGTGAGCCGCGGGTTTGGGCGATCGCCCTCGAGCTTGCGGCCGAGCTGAGCTGCCGGCATCTCGACGAGGTGCCGGCAGGCACACGTGATCGCATTCGCAGCTTGATCGAGCGAGATCTGACCGATGCAACGGACGCCGTGCAAGCCGCCGCAGCCCAGAGCCTTCGTTGGTGGGGTGACCCCCGTGATTGCCGCGCGCTCGTGGAATGCTTGAGCAGCAAGTCCCATCAGGTTCGGGCCGCAGCGACCAGCGCCCTCGAGGCGCTGGCGAAGCGCGTACCAGCAGCCGTCGAGGAAGCGCTTGAGCGGGCCGATCTCGATGGACCGGGGGGCGCCGACATCGCGCACGTGCTCTCGCGTCTGGACTCCGACGGCGCCGTCGAAGTGCTGAAACGCGGATTGCACAGCCGTGACCCGCGCACACGCCGAGCGGTGGTGCAGGCTCTTGCGATCGCGAACACGACCGACATGGCTCAACTGATCGGTTACGCCGTTGCAGACGAAGATATCGACGTTCAAATCGCCGCGGTTCGAACGCTCGGACAGATGAACACCAGCAAGGCCAACGCGCCGCTAAGTACCGCGCTCGACTCCCCATTTCCTTCCATCCGGGCCGAGGCAGCTCTTGCCCTGGGCCGGCGTGAAGCCAGCAGTGCCTTGCCTCGAATCCGAGCGCTGCTCGAAGACCGAGAGCCGGTGGTGATCGCCGCGGCGCTCGACGCTCTTGCATGCTTGAGGGATTCGGAAGTCACCGTGGCTGTCGAGAGAGCGCTCTCTCATCCCGACGACGAGGTATTTCAGGCGGGGCTCCGCGCAGCACACACGCTGCCTCCTCGCGACGCTGAGCGGTTCGTGAGTCGGGGCCTCAAACATTCCGCCTGGAACGTTCGCATGCTGGCGATCAAGTTGTTGCTCGACCTCGACACCGAGCGCACCCGAACGCTTCTAACGGAGGCGCTGGCCAGCGAGAGCGATGCCATGGTTAGGCACGCGATCGAGAGCGGCCTGCTCGGAGGGTAACGTGACCTTGCTGCACGACTCGGGGCCGACCCTGAACCTGAGGGAATTTCGCCTCCTTCGGGATTTCGTCAATCAGTTCTGCGGCATCTATTTCGCGGACGACTCGGCGTACGTCGTCGAGCGGCGCCTCCGAGAGCGGCTTCGCGAGCTCGGCATCGATGACTTCGCCGAGTACTACAGGTACTTGCAGTACCACCCGAGAGCGGACAGGGAGCTCGAGGCTGCCGCCGAGGTTCTGACGACCAACGAAACCTATTTCTTCCGCGAAGCCTACCAACTTCGGGCCTTCACCGACGAGATTCTTCCCGTCGTGCGAGCGAGCGCGCTCGCACGCGGGTCGAAGCGGCTCGACGTGTGGAGCGCGGGATGCTCGAGCGGAGAAGAGGTCTACACGATCGCGATGCTCATCGACGCGACCGGGCTCTTCGAGGGTTGGGACGTCCGCGTGTTCGGAAACGACATCTCGCGCCGCGTGTTGAGCAAGGCACGCGGAGCCACATACGGCTCGGCCAGCTTCAGGGCGATGATTCCCGAATATGAGCGCTACTTCATCGACACCGATGAGGGCAAACAGGTACATCCGCGCATTCGGTCGATGTGCCATTTCGGTCATCTCAACCTGATGAATCAGCGGCGAGCCGCCATCGTGGGACGCGTGGATGTGACGTTCTGCAGAAACGTCCTGATCTATTTCGATGACGCTTCTCGCCGAAAGGTTCTCGACACGATCTACCAGCGGCTGCAGCGCGGCGGCTACTTGCTCTTGGGTCACAGCGAATCGTTACTCCAGTCGAGTACCGCCTTCACAATTGCGCAGCTGACCACCGATATCGTCTACCGGCGACCAATCCCTTACACCGATTTGCCTCCGAGGAGACACTAGGTGAAGGAGCTCCGCGCACTGGTCGTAGACGACTCTTCGCTGAATCGACGCACGATTGCCGCGATCCTCAGAGAAATTGACGGCATCTCACACGTGGATGTTGCAGGCGACGGGGCGGACGCTCTGCGGATCGTCGAAGCGAGCCCGCCGGACTTCATTACATTGGATTTGGAGATGCCGCGGCTGGATGGATTCGAGTTTCTTCAACTGCTGATGGACCGCCATCCGCTCCCGGTCGTGGTGGTGTCTGGGCTTTCGGCCAAAGAGAATATCTTTCGCGCGCTGGAGCTCGGCGCGATCGACTTCCTCGAAAAGCCTCAAGGAACGGATGCGCCGCTCGAGAGCCTGCGAACGCAGCTCATCGAAAAGGTCCGGGTCGTTCAGCAATTGTCACCGCTGGCGCTTCGGAGGACCACTCTCGGTGGTTTGGCGCTCGACGCGGACGTTCGCGATACGCAGAGCAGTGTACGAGAGCCTTCCGTGCTCAAGAGGGTGCCGAGCAAGGTCATCGTCATCGGGGCCTCGACCGGGGGTCCGAAAGCGTTGCTCACCTTGTTCCGCCACCTGCGCGATAGCATCGACGCCGCGCTGGTCATCGCGCAGCATATGCCGCCGCGCTTCACTCGCACCTTCGCCGATCGCCTCGATAGGACCGGCGTGACCCAGGTTTCTGAGGCCAAGCAATACGAGCGGCTCGCTCGCGGGCACGCGTACGTGTGTCCGGGAGGTCGGTGTATCGAGATTGCTCCCTCCGATCGCGGACCTGCGATACGCGTCGTGGCTCCCGATCAGGGCTCCCACTACGTCCCCTCGGTCGATCAGCTCTTCCGCTCCGCGGCGCGTGTGCTCGGCGATCGAGCGATCGCCGTCGTGCTCACTGGGATGGGGGATGACGGTGCGGAAGGAGTGCGTGACGTCGCTGAGCGAGGCGGAACGGTGTTGGTCGAAGCGCCGGAGACCGCTGTTGTTTCAGGAATGCCCCTGGCTGTGCAGCGGTCCGGGGTACGGCATCGATCACTCGGGATTTGGGCTCTCGGCGACATGTTGGCGGAGCTCACCCGACCAACCAAGGGATGAGGCCAGAACTTTGAGCACGCCGCATCCTGTCGTACGATTGAGTTAGCTATGCGTCGGTACCGCTGCCTCGTGGTCGAAGACTCCAAGACGATGCGCAAGATGTTGGCGGAGTCTCTGGCGCGAATCCCCGGAATGGAGGTCGTCGAGGCTGAGAACGGCCTGGTGGGCATCCGCGCGCTGGCCGCACAGCTGTTCGACCTCGTAGTGACGGACGTCAACATGCCCGTGATGGACGGCCTGAAATTCGTACGGCACGTACGAAGCGACCCGCGACACGAGAAAACGCCCATCGTTATCATCACGACGGAAAGCTCGTCGAACGACCGGGACCGCGCGCTAGCGTTGGGCGCAAACGCCTATATCGAAAAACCGATTCAAGCGCCGCGGGTCATTCGCGCCGTGAAGAAGCTGCTCGAGGTTTGACAACGATGGCCGACGACGAATCCCAGCCTTCCGGAAAAGGCATCTTGCATCCGGAGGGTATGCGGGCGGCAAGAGACCTCGCAGCTGGCGTCGTTCATGAGGTCAACAACATTCTCGGGGTGATCATAGGCAACGCCCATCTCGCGAAAAAGAACGCCTCGAACCCAGAGGCGCTTCAGAAGTACATGGGCGAAGTTCGAGCCGCGGCCGAAGAGGGCCGCGAGCTCATGCGCGACCTTTCGATCCTTGCGGGCGTCGAGTCGTTTCGGGTGCGGGTGCTTTCCCTCAACGATCTGGTGACCAACGCGGTTTCCGGGCTCGGCACAGCTGCCGAGCTCGACCTGAGCGGCGAAGACCCGGCGGCGAACCTCGATCTCTGGTTAGCTCAGGACGCGCTCTCGTGCGTGGCGCAGTTCATGGTAGCGACGAAAGCCGTGACATCGATTCGTGTCGCGACGCGGGTGGTCGGCTCCGCAGCGGCGCTAACGATCGAAGACGATGGTGCGAGTCCAAGCGAGAACGAGCTTCGCGCGTTGTTCACACCGTTCACAAAACTCGATCGGCGGCCGAGGGTAGGGCTCGCACTAACCAAGCTTGCAGACCTAGCGTCGCGCTCTGGCGGTTACGTCACGGCCGGCGTGCGCGAGCCGCACGGCCTTCGCATCGTGCTGACCTTGCCCGTGTCCGACGGCGCAGCGTCAGGAGACGGTCCAGGTATGCCCTTGTCGAAGAAGGGCATGTAGGTCCGGCTCACCGAAGCGCTCTTCCGCAAGTTCTCGCTGCACTTGGACGCTCTCGTTGTAGACCGGGCCCGGCTGACGGTAGATAATGCCGAGCGCTACGACCTCGGGCAGGTCAGTGAGCATCCACGCGAGCGAAGCGTTGGTCTCGTCGTGAACGACGATGTCTTGCTCGGTGACGCCGTCTTCGCCGATCGTGACGACCTCGAGGCTGAGCGTTTCCGGCTTCAAGCGGAGGCCCTTTTCGTCGTTGGCACCAAACTTCATCGGTTGCCCGTGCTCGAGCCAAAGCTGGTAGGCCGGGCCTGTCTTCCGATCGGTGATTAGGTCGAAGATTCCGTCGTTGAAAACGGGACAGTTCTGGAGGATCTCGATGAACGCCGCGCCCTTGTGTTGGCGCGCCGCGCTCAGGGCCGCGGGGAGCTTCTTCGAGGTGTCAAAGGCCCGGGCTACGAAGGTTGCGCGCGCTCCCAATGCGAACCGCGCAGGCACAAGCGGCTGGTCGATCGAGCCGAGCGGGCTCGACGGAGTGACCGTACCGACTTGCGACGTCGGCGAGTACTGCCCCTTCGTCAGACCGTAGATCTGATTGTTGAACAACATGATCTGTAGGTCGATGTTGCGGCGCAGCACATGGAGCAGATGGTTGCCGCCGATGCTGAGCCCGTCACCGTCGCCGGTGATGACCCAGACGTCGAGTTCGGGGTTTGCCAGCTTGAGGCCGGTCGCGATCGCGGGCGCGCGACCGTGGATCGTGTGAAACCCATACGTGTTCATGTAGTAGGGAAACCGGCTCGAGCAGCCGATGCCCGAGATGAACACCGTGTTCTCTGGGGTCGATCCGAGGCTGGGCAGGGTACGCTGCACGGCGGCGAGGATCGCGTAGTCGCCACAGCCGGGACACCAGCGCACCTCCTGATCGGAGGCGAAATCTTTGCGGGTGTATTCATTCTTGGGCGGGTTCGGACTCATTGTGCGCTCCGTTGCAGCCGCTCTTCCACCGCTTCGACGAGGCCAGCGATTCGGAAGGGCTGCCCTGTGACCCTAGTCAGGCTTTCGGCGTCCACCAGGTACTCGGCCCGGAGCAGCTTCACCAGCTGCCCGTTGTTGAGCTCGGGAACCAGCACGCTGTTGAACGAGCGAAGCAGCTTGCCAAGCCCCCGTGGAAGGGGCCAGATGTTGCGAAGGTGCAGGTGGGATACCTCGTGGCCCTTCTCGCGAAGTGCGCGCACCGCTTGGCTGATCGAGCCATAGGTCGAGCACCAGCCGACGAGCAGTAAGTCGCCGTGATCTTCGCCCTGGTCAACCTTCGCGCGAGCGATATCCCT
>CAXMRM010000213.1:0-36918 GCA_964196015.1 uncultured Myxococcota bacterium | reverse complement strand
CGGTATGCGATGGCGGCTTTGCTGCGTTGTTCCCGGAAGGGGTCAGTCACGACGATCCGTTTCTTCAAGAGCTCAAGACAGGCGCGGCGCGGCTGTACTACCGCGCCAGGCAACTCTGCGCGGAGAACGGCGTTGCACCGGTGATCATCCCGGTGGGTCTTCACTACAACGACAAGACCGCGTTCCGGTCGGACGCCCTCGTCGAGTTCCATGCGCCGATCGCGCTGCCGCCGGAGCTCTTGGCATCGATCCCGGCAGGCGATGCCGAGGCGCTACGCGCTCGTAGCACGGAGCTGACTCATGCCCTCGAGCCGGTCCTGCAGGAGGTCACCCATGCGACCGAAAGCTGGGAGCTGAATCAGCTGATGAATCGCGTGCGGACGCTCATGCGAGCGGAGCGGGCCAAGAGGGCGGGGGCGAGCCTCAACGCACCGAACATGGTCGAGCGCACGTTGGGGATGGCGAGGGTCTGGACGGCGTACTACGCGCGCCTGCGGGCGGAGCCCGATCAAGTGCAGGAGTTGCTCGATCGCGTCTCCGCCTATGATCAGGCGCTCCTCGAGGTGAAGCTCAAGGACCACGATCTCGACCAGCCAGCACCCCTCGAGTCCAAATGGCTAGCCGTCGCATTGGCTGTTCAGGCAGCGGTGGTGTTCTTGGTATTTCCTCCCGTTCTCGTGTTGGGGTCGTTGATCAACGCCGGGCCCTACTTCCTGACCAATCTGTTCTCCCGCATCGCGTCGAAGCAATACAAAGACACGGCCACAATCAAGCTGCTCGCCAGCCTCGTCCTGTTTCCAGTCGCCTGGTTGACGGCAGCACTGCTCGTGGGCCTGGGCCAGATCGAGCTACACAACTCGTTCGCGGGAATTCCTCGCGCTCCATGGGCCGCCGGCATCATTACCTTCCTGATCGGCGGGTTCGGGGGCGCGCTCGCGTTGGTCTATCTGGAGCTGGTGAGACGCACGTGGACCTCGATCAAGATCCGCGTGAAGCGCCAGTGGGGGGCCACAGTCGTTCGCCAGCTGTCGTGCGAGCGGGCGGCGCTCTACGAGGCGATCGAAGAAATGCGCCGGGGCCTCGATTTGCCGGGCGACGTGCTCGCAGACGGTCGAGTTGGAACACCTGAGTTTGGCCTCGACGCGGACGACGTGCCCTAGCCGCCCTGCCCTTTCCAGGGAATGTCCTCTACACCCGCGGCGTGATTCGCGTAGCGGGCCAGGACGAAGAGCAGATCGCTCAGACGGTTGAGGTAGCGCAAAAGCTCTCCCCGAAAGGTTTCCTGCGCGCCGAGAGCGACGAGCGAGCGTTCGGCGCGTCGGCACACACAGCGCGCGAGGTGGAAGCGGGCTGCGCCTTCGCTGCCGCCTGGCAGGACGAACGAGGTGAGTGCGGGGGGGCCTTCTTCGTACTTGTCGATGGCACGTTCGAGGGCCTCGACCTGCGGCTCGGCAATGAGCGGCATCGCACTCTTGTGTTTGCGGTCTTCGGTCGAGCCTAGCTCTGCTCCCACTTCGAACAGGTCGTTTTGAATTTGATTGAGCACTGCATCGAGATCTGGGTCTGAGACCTGCAGGCGCGCCCAACCTACGGCGCTGTTCAGCTCGTCGACCTCACCGTAGGCTTCAACGCGGAGCGAGGCTTTGGACACCCTGGCGCCACCAAAGAGGCCGGTTTCTCCAGCGTCACCTGTCTTCGTATAGATCTTCATTCATCGGCCCTTCCACTCGAAAACCGATCGCCAACTGCGACCCCTCGCCCGCTCGCGAAGGAACGCGCGTCGACCCGTTTCCGTCCGCTCTCCTGAAGCTCCTGAATCTCCAGCGTGCCTTCGGCGCAGGCGACGAGGATGCCTTCGGGATCGAGCGCGATCACCTGACCGGGGGCCACTCCCTCCGGATCCAGGGTCGACGCGATAGCGCGGTGCACTTTGATGTGCCGCTCTCCGAGAACCGTCTGCGCTCCAGGCCAGGAATACATGCCGCGGATCTGATTATGCACCGCTGCGGCCGATTTGTTCCAGTCGATGCGGCCGTGCTCCTTCTTGAGGAGAGGCGCCATCGTCGCCGCGCCGTCATCTTGCCGCTGCGGCGTGATGTCACCGGCGACGTAGCGGGGGAGCTGTTCGCGTAGAAGCTCCGCCCCCATCGTCGAAAGCCGGTCGCTCAGCGTGGCCGCGTCGTCATCCCGTGCGATGGGCGTCGACGCGATCGCAAGGATCGGACCCGTGTCCATGCCCTCATCCATTTGCATCAGCGTGACGCCGGTCTCCTCGTCTCCGTGCACGATCGACCATTGAATCGGCGCCGCGCCTCGCCAGCGTGGAAGTAAGGATGCGTGGACGTTGACGCACCCGGCTGTCGGCGCATCGAGCACCGCGCGCGGGAGAATCCGGCCGTACGCCACGACGACCGCAACGTCGGCATCGCAGGCGCGAAGCTTCTCCGCAAACTCGGCGGTTCGGACCTTCGTGGGCTGCCACACTTCAAGCCCGAGCTCGAGCGCGCGCTTCTTCACGGCAGGGGGCCGCATCGCAAGCCCACGCCCCGCCGGCCGGTCCGGCTGCGAGATAACTACGGCAACGTCGCTGATGTCGTGCAGCACTTCGAGGCAGGGCACCGCGAAGTCAGGGCTGCCGAAAAAAATCGTCCGCACAGGCCGTCACTGCGCGGCTTCGGCCGCAGCTCGCTTGGTCATTGCGCGATGTACCATCCGGCGGCGCAACACGCTGAGGTTGTCGATCATCAACTTGCCGTCGAGGTGATCGTTTTCGTGTTGAATCGCGATCGCCAACAGACCGTCCGCCTCGAGCTCGAACGGCTTGCCGTCCTTGTCGAATGCGCGGATCGTGACCCGCTCGGCGCGGTCGATGTCTTCGCGAATACCGGGAAACGAGAGGCAGCCTTCGTTGAAGACGGTCTCACCCTCGGCCGCGATGATCTCCGGATTGATGAAAACGCGAAGATCGCTCGGCTCGTCGTCGTCGCTGGCAACGTCCACGATGAACAGCCGCTTGGACACCCCGATCTGAGGAGCGGCTAATCCGACGCCCGGGGCCACGTACATCGTCTCCGCCATGTCCTCGATCAACCGATGCAACTCAGCATCGAACTCCTCGACCTCTTTGCCGGGCTCGCGGAGACGTTTGTCTGGGTAAAAGAGAATGGGACGAATCAACGTGGAACCTCCGAGCAGCTGGCTGCTCAACACCTTGGAAAGGTTTGCTTTTTTCTAGCGCCAGGTACCCCCTGCCGCAAGATCCTGGGCGTTTGACAGGGCCGTTTTGCTAGAACATGTTCTATTTTGCGAACCAACCCGTAGCAGAGGAGAGCCGCGATGGCGGAGTGGGACCGTACAGTCGATTTACTCGTGATGGGAAGCGGCGCCGCCGGCATGGGCGCTGGGCTGCGTGGACACGACCTCGGATTGGACGTGCTTCTAGTCGAAAAGAGCGAACTCTACGGGGGCAACTCGGCGATGTCGGGCGGCGTTTGCTGGGTCGCCAACAACCCGGGGATGGCAAAAGAAGGCATCCCAGATTCCGACGAAGAAGGCTTCCAGTACTTGAAACACATTACGAAGGGCGAAGTGCCCGACAGTAAGTTAAGGCTGTACATCCGCGAGAGCAAGAGGGTGCTCGCGTACTTGCACGAAAAGACACACGTCCGATACGTCCCGCTCGCGAAGTACACCGACTATTACCCCGAAGCGCCGGGCGGGCGTCCCGGCGGACGATCGATGGACCCGCTGCCGTTTGATGGGGCGAAGCTACGTGAGGATATGATTCGGCTGCGTAAGCCCCACCCGCAATCACAGATTCTTGGAAAATTCGGCATTACCGCGAAGGAAGCGCACGCAGCGATCGGCGTCGGCTTTCGGACCATGATGTTCATGGCGTGGCAGATGTTCTTGTACATGCTGCGCCACTTCAAACGTAAGCGCTGGGGGCGCGACACCAAGCTTTGCGCGGGCAACTCGCTGATGGGCCGGCTCCTGCTTTCGCTCAAGGAGCGCAACGTGCCCGTGTGGCTCAACACCGGCGTCGAAGAGCTCGTATTCGAAGATGGGAAGGTCGTCGGCGCGGTGCTCAACAAGGAGGGCGACACCCTTCGCGTGAAGGCCCGCCGTGGCGTAGTCCTCGCGGCGGGCGGGTTTTCGCGGAACCTCGAGATGCGGCAGCAATATCAGCGGCATCCCATCACGACCGAATGGACGGCCGGGACACCGTCGAACACCGGCGATGCGATTCGCATGGGACGCGATGCGGGCGGAGCACTCGATCTGATGGACGAAGCCTGGTGGACGCCCGTGTCCTTAGTGCCGAAGTCGCCGTTTTCGTGGGTGTTGGTCGTCGAGAAGAGCCTTCCGCATGGATTGTTCGTCAACCAAGACGGCAAGCGGTTCACCAACGAGGCGGCGCCTTATATCGATGTCGTCAACGGCATGTACGACGACGTGGCAAAGACCGGCGCGGCTGACCCTCGCTGGTTTCACATCTTTGACGCGACGTATCGCAAGTCGTCCATCGCTGGACCGGTCGCGCCCGGCAAGGTCATGCCCGACAAGCAGCTCCCACGCCGCTATCGCGATGGCAAATTCCTCTACAAGGCCAAGACCCTCGACGAGCTCTGTGAGCAACTCAAAATTCCGGCGGCGACCGCGAAGGCGGCGATCACCCGGTTCAACGAGTACGCCGTCAAAGGCGAAGACCCGGACTACAACCGTGGCTGGAGCGCGCAGGATCGCTACTACGGCGATCCGAATGTGAAACCCAACTGCTCACTCGGCCCGATCGAAACCGGTCCTTTCTACGCCGTGCAGATCTATCCGGGGGACCTCGGAACGAAAGGCGGCCTCGTCATCGACGAGCACAGCCGCGTACTCAAGGAAGACGGCCAGCCAATCCCCGGCCTCTATGCCGCGGGCAACTCGGCGGCATCCGTCATGGGCCGCACCTACCCGGGCGCCGGCGGCACGATCGGCCCTGCACTGACCTTTGGTTTCCTCGCGGCCGAAGACGCAGCCCAAGAACTGACCAGCCTAGAGAGCCTAGAGGGACACGCTCCTACCCCGTAAGCACCCGAAACCTCTCAACTTCTCAGCCAAAGATCGCAGCATCAAATCATTGGGCTTTTCCGGATGCTGCTAGGAAACCTCGGAAACAAATCGCTGCGATCCTTGTGGCAGAACGTGTTTGATTTCGGGCGGTTGGAGGGGTGGAGAGTGTCCCCCTTTATAGGGGGTCGATGTCTAGGGTGGCGTGGGTGGGGGGGAGGCCTTGGTCGATTCGGGCGGCTAGGTGGGCGGCTACGTTGCGGAGTAGTTTTCGATCGGGGGACTTCAATAGGAGGCGGTAGTGGTAGCGGGCTCGGAGGCGCGGGAGTGGTGCGGGGGCTGGGCCTAGGACTTGGACTGCGCCGTCTTTGACAGCCTGGTGTTGGCGGGCGGTGTCGGCGAGTAGCTGCGTGGCGCTGCGGGCGTCGGCTTCGGCGCCCGCATGAACGCGCACCGTCACTAGGCGGGCGAAGGGTGGGTAGCCGACTTCTTCGCGGGCGCGGATCTCTTCGGCGTAGAAGCCTTCGTAGTCGTGTTGTGCGGCCAGGCGCACCGCCGGATGATCGGGTTGAAAGGTTTGTAAGATGACTTCGCCAGGGGTGTCGGCGCGGCCTGCGCGGCCTGCGACTTGGGCGAGCAACTGGAAGGTTCGTTCGGATGCGCGAAAATCCGGGAAGGCGAGGCTTTGATCGGCGAGCGCGACGCCTACCAGCGTGACCGCGGCGATGTCGTGCCCTTTGGTGACCATCTGCGTACCCACCAGCACGTCGATCTCGCCGCTTCGCAGTCGATCGAGGACCGCCTCGACACCGTCCCCCGAGGCGGTGTCGCGATCGAGCCGAGCTACGCGGGCCTTGGGGAAACTCTCCTCGACGGCCTTTTGGAGTTGTTCGGTGCCGACGCCGATCCGCTTATACTCGGTGTTCCCGCACGAAGCGCAGGGCATTGCGACCGCCCGATGGAAATCACAGTAGTGGCATCGCAGCGCGCCCTGCCCCCGATGCTCCGTCAGGGCGACGCTACACGCAGGGCACTCGGCCACCCCGCCGCACGCCACGCAGCGAACGCTCGGCGCAAAGCCGCGCCGGTTGAGGAAGATGATCGCTTGATGGCCGGTATCTAGGCAGCGGCCAATCGCGGAATGAAGCGGCCCGGAAAGAAGCGGGTGACCTGTCGGTCCTTTTCGGTGACGGCGCAGGTCGACGATCTCTACCTCGGGCATGGTGGCGCCGGTGGCGCGCGTGGGCAGAGAGAGCAAACGGATTCGCCCCTCGTTGGCCCGATGGTACGTCTCGACCGAGGGCGTCGCGCTGCCAAGAACGCAGACCGCGCCCGCGTACTGCGCCCGGAGCAATGCCATATCCCGGGCGTGATAGCGAAAACCCTCGTCCTGCTTGAACGAAGGGTCGTGCTCTTCGTCGACGACGATCAATCCGAGATCCGCGACCGGCGCGAACAACGCCGAGCGCGCCCCGATTGCCACTTGCACTCCGCCCCGGCGAAGCGCCTGCCAGGCGTCGTCGCGTTGGCGCGCGGTGAGGCCACTGTGAAGCACGGCAATATCGTCCCCGAACCGCGCACGAAAACGTCCGACGAGCTGTGGTGTCAGCGCGATCTCCGGCACGAGCAACACCGCACCACGGCCAGCTTTGCGCACTTCGTCGATCGCGCGGAGGTACACCTCGGTCTTTCCCGACCCGGTCACGCCGTGCAGGAGGAACGCCTCGCCGCTGCGTTTCAGGATTGCCTCGCCGATCGCGTCGATCGCGAGATGCTGGGCCGCGTTCGGCGCGTGCGGCTGGTCGCGTGTTACCGGCGTTCGAAAAAATGGGTCACGGCTTGCTTCGATTTCTTCGAATTCGACGAGACCCTTGTCCACGAGCGATCGGACCACGGCGCGGGGGTCGGTCAGCTCGCCCCGAAGCTCCTCTAGCAAGATCGACTCGCGATTCGCGAGGCGATCGATCAGCTTGTTTTGCCGCACGCCCAACCGAATGCCCGTGGCGTCCTTACCGGTGGCGGTCACCTTCCAGGTCGTGTGATGCGCAACGCGTTGGCCGGGGAGGTTCTCCGCGGCGTCGAGAAAGCCATCCGCGCGCAGCCGGCGCATAGCCCCGGCCGGCAACGCCGGAGCCGCCGCGCGCAAGACCTCTCCGAGCGGGTGCATGTAGTACTTGGCCGCTTGGTCCAAGAACCGCAGCAGCTCTGGCGTGAACACCGGCTCGGACTCGAGGAGCCCCGCGACCGGAAGCGCGCGCGCCACACCTTCGGGAAGGTCTTCCCGGCCGCCCACGACGAAACCCGCAAGCTTGCGGCGGCTGAAGGAGACAGCGACGCGGCTCCCCGGCTGTAGAGCGCCCCGCAATCCGCTCGGCACGTCATACGTGAACACCTTGCGAATAGGAACCGGCAGGGCCACTTCGACGTAGGGCGAAACAATCGACTCGGACGCATTCTCCGGCATCGCGCGCCTATTGTGGCTTGCGCTCGACGAGGGTTCCATCACTTCGAAACTTGCCGCGTCGCCGGTTCGGATCGCGGGAATAGACGGCAAACGAGAGGTCGTCTTGCTCGCCCGCGGCCAAGCGATGCGCAGCGGCCATCGCAATCATCGCGGCGTTGTCGGTACACGAGATCGGAGGCGGAACAAAAAGCTGAATCCCGTTCTCTTCGCAAACTTCCTTGGCGCGAGCGCGTAGCCCGCTGTTTGCCGCGACGCCGCCGGTGATGACGAGCCGGGCGATCTCCTCCTGCTTGCAGGCGAGGATCGACTTCCGGACGAGGCTCTCGACGATGGCGCCCTGAAACGAGGCACTGAGATCGGCGAGCTCCTGCTCGTCGTCCGGAACGCCGTGCTGTTGCACGTGGCGCACGAGGGCCGTCTTGAGACCCGAAAAGCTGAAGTCGAGGGTCTTTCGGGACGCCATCGGAAGGGGAAAAGAGACTGCATCGGCGTTGCCGCGAGCAGCCAGCCGATCGATCGCCGGCCCACCCGGATACCCGAGTCCGAGAAGCTTGCCCGCTTTGTCAAACGCCTCACCGGCCGCGTCGTCACGCGTCTGGGCGAGGAGGAGGGCGTCGGCGAAACCTTCAACGCGGTAGAGCGCCGTGTGCCCGCCGCTCACGAGCAACCCAACGAAGGGCATCGTGGGCCGGTCCTGTGGCCCGTCGTCGCCGGGCCGCCGCAGATACACCGCCAGGAGATGGCCATCCAAGTGGTTCACGCCGACGAGGGGCTTGCCGATGCTCCACGCCAACGCCTTGGCGACCTGCACACCCACCAACAGCGAGCCCACCAAGCCCGGTCCCTGCGTGACGGCAATCGCATCGACGCCCGCGAGGCCGCCCGGGATCTTGGCGAGCGCCTCGCGAATGACCGGGATGATCGCCCGCATGTGCGCGCGTGACGCCAGCTCCGGGACGATGCCACCGTACAGCCCGTGCATTGCGATTTGGCTCGCTATGACGTCCGCTAACACTTCTCCCGTCTCGGTGACTAACGCTGCGGCGGTTTCGTCACACGAGCTCTCGATCCCGAGCACCCGCATCAAAGCGGCTCCCGATGGAGCACGAACACACCGAAGTAGTCGCACCGACCGGAATCGATCTCACCGCAGTCCGTCGGGTCACAGACTACCAGGCCGGGACCGGCAACCAGCCGCACCTCGATGTCACCTCCGCGGATCAACGACAAGAACACCATCGCGTCTCGCCCTGCGAGCGGGCCAGTATCGGGCCGGGCAACGAACATGTAGTTCCTAATCCTGCCGCCGCCCGGGAACTCGTAGAGCCCGAGCTGATCGTGCGCCAGGGGCGGAATCGGTAGGAGGGGGGTGTTGGTGAATGTGGGGCCGCAGCTCTCGCCGCTGGTCGAGATCGTGCCTGGATTGTCGTACTGCTGCTCGGGATCGAACGTGAGGTCCAACGCGACCCCATACGGAAAGCCTCGGCGAATGAACGAGCAGTCGATCCCGTCAGGGCAGTTGAGCGGGTCATTCACGCCAGCGACCTCGCCCCGGTAGATCTCCCCATCCTCGGTGCTGAACTCACCGAGCGTATCGCAGCCGAACGCAGCGACCAGAACACAGATCCACCAGCAGCGCCGCATGCGGCGAAGCATAGCAGAGTGCTAGATGCTGGCTCGGAGCGTTTTGCTGGCCGAAAGCCAGCGGCGATAACCGGGGGCATCCCCTGCCTGAGCCGCCAGGGAGGCGGCTTTCTCGTAGCGAACCTGGGCATCGCGGGCCCGGCCTGCCAGCTCGTCGATCGAGCCGAGCATGCCGATGGCACGCGCGACCAGACTCGTGCCACCGTTCGCCGTGCTCTCCCGCTCCACGCTCCCGAGCTCGTGAACCGCTCCTTCGTGATCGCCGGCTGCGGTCAGCGCGTCCGCGAGCTCGAGTCGGATTCGCGCGATGGTGTCTGCCGAGGCGTCGATCTCCGCGAAGAGCTCGAGCGCGCGCCGATACGCGTTGGCCGCGTGACGCGGATCGCCTTCGATCCGGCGGATGCGTCCGATGGCGACTTGTAGATGAGACTCGACCGAGGGCTCGACCCCGGCGACGAGCTCCAGCGCCTGCCCGAAATGGCGCATGGCATCTCGAGGGCGGTCGCGGCGTGAGGCGATGCGCCCGAGCGACAACAACATCTTCGCCCGGTCGGCGCTCTTGGGCACCGTGAGGTCGAGCGCTTCGCGAAGCACGCCGTCTGCGCCCGCCGCGTCGCCGGAACGTGCGAGGGCCTCACCGAGCTTACGGCTGAACCCCGCGATCGCACGATCGTAGACGGTGTCTCCGCTTTCCAACGTTTCGCGCCGGGCCAGCTCTAGAGCACGTCGATACTCGAGGACTGCGCCAAGGTGATCCCCCCGAGCCATCGCCGCATCGCCTGTCTTTTCGAGCACGACCAGGCTGGTCACCGGATCGACGCCGCGGAAGGCATGCACCGCGCGAACCTCTTGCGGCGCGCGAAGCTCACTCAACACCTCGTACGCGCGGCGATGAAGCGCGCGGCGCGCCTCTGCGGGGATCGACGCCGCCACGAGGTCCGCAATGAAAGGATGGACGATACTGACCTTCAGGCCATCGAGTTGCACGAGCGAACTGCCGACCAGCTCATCGAGGCCTTTCAGATCGTCGTTCCCCGAGACGGAACGAAGCGCGTCCAAGTCACAGGTCCGGCCGAGAACTGCGGCTGACTGGAGGAGGCGTAGAGCGTCAACTTCGACACGTTCGATACGTTGCGCGATTGCGTCGGCCATCCGCGCTGGTGGTCCGTCGTCCGGAGAGACCCCGAGCGCCTCCAGCTGCTCGAGGTGCAACGGGAAGATGTTACCGCCCAACGATTCGGTGAGCTTTGGAAGCCCGGACACCAAACGGAGATGGAAAGACCCCGCCAAAAAACGTTCTGCCTCTTCCGCATCGAGCCCGCCGAGATGCATCGATTCGTGGGCGAGGACACCTCGGTCGTGATCGCCGGCGGTCACCAATAGCACCGGGTCGTTACCCAGCAACCGCGCCAGCTCGACGACCGTCCGTTGGGTGAGCCCGTCGCAAAACGAAAGGTCATCGATGATCAACATCACACGGCCGCTCGACGCACGGCCCCGCGCGCGGCGCACCGCGCAGGTCAGAGCCTCGGCCACGGCCCCCGTTCGCGACCGGCCGTCTCCTCCGAGCAGACCCGCGGGGTTCATCACCTCGTCGACGCCCGCCCCTGCCAGCGCCGATCCGAGCTCGTCGCCGCGATTGGCCATTCTCGCCAGCTCCGAATCGTCGACTTCGAGGAGCTCGGCCAAGATGGTCCGAATCGCGGAGTACGGAACCGGTGCGCCCGTCGAATGCGCGCCGGCCCCAATGACGAGGTCTCCTTCGGCCGCGGCGATCTCGGCGATCTCGGTGAGGAATCGCGTCTTGCCGACGCCCGGCTCGCCAAACACGTGAACCCAATGCGCGCCCTGCGTGGCCGCATGACGATACTCGCGAATCAGGCGGAGCTCCTCCTCGCGTCCGACGAACTCTCGCTGCGACCCGAGCGGCGGGTAGAAAGAAGGCCGGAGCGAGCGGTTGCTGCCGAGAGACGGTTCGTCCCCGGCAAGCCGGGCACCACACTCGCCGCAGAAATTCTGGGAAAGGGACGAGGGTGCACCACAGTTCGGACAGGGCGTGACCGACGTGCGACTCACACGCAGATCGTCGAGAACGCCGCACAGCGCCGCCTGCATGTCTCGCGCGACCTGGTAGCGATCGTTCGCGTCTTTCGCGAGCGCCTTGATCGTCACTTCGGCCAGACGGTCGGAAATGCCGCGGCCTCGGTTCACCTCGCGCGGATCCGGGATTGGATCGTTGAGGTGCCTCAGCACGACCCGCGTGGGCGTGTCATCGATATACGGCAGATGCCCAACCAAGAGCTCGAACAGAACGACGCCGAGCGCGTAGAGGTCGCCCCGGCCATCCACACGGTCACCGCGCCCCTGCTCGGGAGACATGTAGTCTGGCGTGCCGCACACCAGCCCCGGCTTCGTGATCGAGCTCTCTTTACCCACGATGGTGGCGAGCCCGAAGTCGACGACCTTGACGAGATCGTCCCCTGAGCGAAGGGGACGCAGAATGATGTTCTCCGGCTTTAGGTCTCGGTGCACGATGCCGAGCTCGTGCGCCTCACCGAGCGCGTCCAGGGTGTTGACCAAGATGCTACACACCCGCTCCACCGCCAGCGGCCCTTCCTCATGCATCACGAGCGCCAAGTCCTTGCCGCTCAGAAACTCCATCGCGAGATAGAGGATCCCGTCGTCGGTCCGGCCGAAGTCGATGATGCTCACGCTGTTGGGGTGGTTCAGACGGCTCGAGGCCCGTGCCTCCTGATAGAACCGCGCCACGGTCTGCTCGTCGCCGAGAAGATGCGGGTGGATAACCTTGACCGCGACGGTGCGCCCGAGCGTCGATTGCTCGGCCTTGTAGACGCGCCCCATGCCCCCCACGCCGACGACCTCCTGCAACAAATAGTTCCCACCGACGACGCGGCCGATGAGCGGGTCCGAGGCACCCCCTCCCTCTTGCTCGTCAGACGGCGCACCGCAGGAGGAACAAAAGCGCGCGGCGACTTCGACCGACGCACCACATTGATGGCACAAGCGCACGTCTGCAGCATATCCCAGGCCGTGCCGGGCTCAAACTAGCGGCCCGCTGAACACCTGGCCGGGTGCTACCGCTGCTCTTCGTCGAGGCGGCGCATCGCTTCGAGCAGCAGGTGGTGGGCCGGAACTCCGATGACATCCTCGACTGGCGTCGTCCCAGGCTCGAGCGCGAAATCCCCCTCCGTTAGCCGAAGGATCCCATAAACCGCCTCAGCCCCGGCGAGATCGCCGAAGCGCGCGTCGTGAATCGAGCCGTCCTGGAACATCATCTCGCCCTGCAACGGCCCGCTACGCACCTTGAGACGGCCGCTCTTTCGGCCGTTGGTGAGAACCTGAATCAAGTCGGGGAGCGCCATCTCTTGCAGCGAGCCAGACACGCCGCGCCCGCCGGGCTTCTTGGTGCCGTTGTCTGCGATGATGCGGCTGGCCTTGGCCGCGACCACTGCCGCTGACACCGGCTTCACAACGTAGTCCGCTGCCCCGAGCTCAAGCCCGCGGTTGACGGAAGACTGGGCACGCTCAGACGTGACGAACATCAACGGCACCTGCGCGTGCGAGCTTTCGCGCATGCGACATAGAAGGTCGAAGCCTTGGCCGTCGGACAAACGCACCTCGCTTAGGACCACGTCGTACTTCTCGGCGTCCAGGCACCGAAGCGCACCCTCGACCGAACGCTCGATCGTGACCTCGTAACCCTGCCCTGCAAACTGAACCTCGAGTACCGAGGTTTCCTCCGGGTCGGGATCGACGATCAGCGCGCGATGGCGCGCGGACAGAATCTGGGTCTGCATCCCTTCGTCGAGAACGATGTGTCGCAGCCAGTCGACGACGGATGGATCAAAGGTCGTTCCCTTGTGAGGATCCAGCGCGTCGCAGGCTTCCTGCGCGGGAACGCGCCGCCCCAGAGCGTTGGCCTGGGTCTGCGTCAGGTCGATGTAGCTCTCGACGACCGCAAGAACGCGGGCGCCCAACGGAATATCCTTGCCGCTCAAGCGCTCTGGGAAGCCCTTTCCGTCGAAGCGCTCGTAGCGGTGGCGAAGCGCATCAACCGCGGTTTTCGGCAGAGCCACCGACTCGAGGAGCCGAATGGGCGCGGTATAGATTCGCCGCGCGACCTCGCGCTTGGTCTCGTCGAGCGCCACGTCGAATGGCGTGACGTGCGAATCGGATGAAACGCCGACGTCATGCAGGTACGCGGCGATCAAGATGCCCTGAACCTGAGCCTTGGTGAGTCGAATCCGCTCTCCGACCTGCTGACAAACAAGCGCGACGCGCATGGAATGCCCGCCGCGGTCCTGATTGAGCTGCTCGATCAGCGTCACGAGGACGTTCAGTGTTTCGAGGTAGATCTGGGGATCGACGGCAAGATCGTCTCCCTGCGACGGCGCCGAAAGTTGCTCGATGAGCGTGTGGCCGGCGGAAACCCTCGGCTGCGTCTGTGGCGGTGGCTCTTCGGACTCGCGCTCCAGCAGCTGATCGTTCGCCGCCTGGTCCATCTCGATCGATTGTGCCCGCCGTCGGCGAACCAAGAGCCCGTCCTTGTCGTCGAAGACCTGGCCCCAACCCGGGACGGGATCCGACTCGCGGGACGAGAGGACCTGCCGCGACGAGGCGCCGCTCAGCAACATCTCGAACGGACGGTTGTCCTGGTCGTAGTGCTTGGCGATCGCAGCGCGAATGGCGGCCTCACGTGCCACGTAGACCTTCACGTCTCGCGCGCCGGTTGCGAACTGCATCTGCTGACGCACATCGTCGTCGGTGACGTCTGCGGCGACGACCGACAGTGTCCGGCTCCGCGTGTCGTACAGAATCGGGAACGCTGTGAGCCGTTTGGCGAGCTTGCGGGGCACCTTCTTCAGAAGCGCCGGGTCGACCGCCGCCTTGGCCAGCCGGTCGGATCCCACGAACCGGGTCCGGTAGAGGCCGGCGATGTACTTCAAGAGCTCGCCCTCGCTCATGAGGCCGAGCTGTAGAATCGCCTCTTCGGCCGTCGACTCCGTCCGCTGGGCGTGGATGAGCACCTCGTCATAAAGGCTCGGGGACACCTGTCCCTCCACGACGAGGCGATCTAAAATCGCAACGCCACGGGTCCGTGCGGACTGTTCTGGCAAGGCCCCCCGACTCACAATCTCTACAGTCTAGCCGACCAAATCACGACCGGCTCGCTGCATCCCCCAAAAGTGGAAATCGACAAGAAAGCCGGGCCTGCTAGAGTCTGCCGCAGTGAGGCGGCGGCTGGGAACCTGGCTCTTTTTGAGCCTGATTGTGATGGGGTGTGCCACGGCCGGCGCACTGCAGAACAGCGTCTACCGGGGCGAGCAGACCTCCTATCAAATCGGCCCAGTCAGCTCGGACTGGACAGCCGTCACGGTCAACAAGCAGAACGACCTGGCCTGGCACAACGAGGCCAAGGGAGCGGTCATGCACGTCGACTCCGACTGCGACCCCGGCCTCGACATCCCACTGACTGCCCTCCGTAGTCACCTGATGATCGGATTCACCGAGCGTGAGGTCATCGAAGAAGAGGTCGTCCCGATGAACGGCCGTGAGGCTCTCCGCACGCACTTCACCGCCAAGCTCGACGGCGTGCCACGCGACATCCTCCTGCAGATCCTGAAAAAGGACGACTGCGTCTACGACTTTGGCTTGATTACGCCAGCCGGACCGAGCTTCGATGAGACGTTGGCGGATTTTGACGGCATGCTCGCCGGATTCATGACGAGGACGGGTCAGCCGTGACCTCCGGGGCGCCATCCACACAGCCTCGAAACCTCACGACTTGGGCCGACTCTCAGATCCGACGCCTTCGGGTGTTCGTCGAGGAGGTCGGCGACTCGACGCTTCTGGCGGGGCGCACCTTCCGCACGCTGTTCACCACGCGGTTCGATACCGCCGAGTTCATCTATCAGCTCGAGCAGCTCGGCGTGCGAAGCCTAGCGATCGCGGCCGCCACCGCGATCTTCGTCGGCATCGTCATGACCATTCAGTTTGCGGTGTCCATGGAAGCCTTCGGCGCCAAAGACACCCTCGGCCGTGTCATCGCGGTTTCCGAAGCGCGTGAGCTCGCGCCCTCGTTGACGGCGCTGGTTGTCGGCAGCCGGATCGCGGCAGGGATTGCGGCGGAGCTCGGTTCGATGACGGTCACCGAGCAAGTGGACGCGATCCGAGCCTTGGGCGCCGACCCAATCCGCAAGCTCGTCGTGCCGCGACTGATCGCCTGTATCGTCATCATGCCCTTGATCACCTTCATCGCGTTCCTCTTGGGGATGGTCAGCTCGATGTTCGTCGCCGCGTTGTCTTATGGGATTCCGATGGAGTTCTTTTACTCCACGGCACTCGACAGTCTGCGTCTCAACGACTTCATCAGTGGCGTCGCCAAGACGCCGTTCTTCGGTTTCTTGATCGCCCTTCTAGGGTGCTACTTCGGCTTGCAAACCCGCGGAGGGACGGAGGGCGTCGGCCGGTCGACCACGCGCGCCGTCGTGGTCGTGTCGATCAGCATTTTGATGGCCGATGCGCTCCTCACGCAGATTTTCGTGAGCCTGGGCACTCTCTAAAAAGAATCAGATCCGAATGGGGGCGTCGGACGTCCTACACAACATGACTCGCTGGCTGTTCATGGGGGTGCTTCTTTGCGTCGCGGGATGCTCGTACGGGCCTCCTCAGCCGGTCCGATCCAGCGGGCACGCCCTGAACCCATCGTTGATGATTGCCCCGGCCCTGGACGTGTCGAGGCTCGCCAAGACCGGCGACTGTGCCGACTGCCACGCCGACGTCGCCTCCCACTGGATGCACAGCGCGCACGCGTATGCATCGTTTGACAACCCCTGGTACCGCGCGAGCGTGGATCAGTTCCGCACACATCGGGGCAAGCAAGAGAGCCGATTCTGCGCCGGCTGCCACGACCCTCTTCTCCTGATATCCGGAGACATGGACGAGGAGGTGGAGCCGGACAACGAGCTCGCGTACGCGGGCATCACCTGCCTCGTGTGCCACAGCATCGAGTCGACGCGTCCCGAGGGCAACGCGAGCTTCACGCTCAGCGATGCGCCGGTCCTGCTCCCCGATCCCGCAAGCCCTGAAGAGATCGAAGCCCACCGGGCGCGCCTCACGATGCAGCCCCTTCGGACCGCTGCGCTATGCGGCGCTTGCCATCGGTCCTTTTCTGGCCCTGCGATCGGTAACGAGAACCACCTGCCAGGCATCGATGACCTGGGCGACTGGGCCTCGTCAGCATTTGCAGGCGCCGTACAAGATCACCTCACCTCGGTCGAGGAAAGCAGCTGCCAGGGCTGCCACATGGGCGCGGAGCCTGCATCCGACGCCGAGATGGCGGGCGCAAGCGATGGAAGGGTAAGCAGTCATCGCTGGGCGGCATCTCACAGCGCGATGGCGGCGCAGTTGCCGGACGCCACGCACGCCCGGCAAGCGAACGACGAGCTCGAAGGCGCGGTGACCGTCGACATCGGTGCTGTGCGTGCGGGCCCGCGCCGCTACGTGCTGCCCGAGGAGTCACGCCTTCGGGGCGGCGAGCGTTTGGTCTTCGATGTTCTGCTTGCAAACGAGCGCGCCGGGCACCGCTTCCCCGGTGGCGTGCGCGACATGCACGACGTGTGGGTCGAAGTCGAGGTCCGTGACGCGGCCGGCAACCGGCTCGGAGTGTCGCTTCCGACCGATGACAGCAACGAAGATGTATTTGTGCTGCGCGCGACGATCCTCGACGCGGCGGCCGATCCAGAGATCCTGCATCAGGTACACCGTTTCGCTGCGCCAGCGTTCGATCGGACGCTTCCCGCACACGAGGCACAGGCGGTTCGCTACTCGATGATGCTCCCACGTAGGCTCGAGCTCCCGCTGCGAGTCGACGCCCGATTGCTACACCGCAAGCACAGCCTGAAGTTTCAAGCGTTCGCGTGCGAAGCCAGCCGTACCGAGCGAGGCGTTGGCTTTGCAGTGGGCGCCCAGACGCACGGCAAGGTCGCTCTCGATCCGTGCATGGAGCAACCCGTGACCGAGGTAGGTGCCGCGACGGTGTGGATGGGGCGTGGCGCGGCTGACCAAGAACCGTTAGGGGGCGCCGCGCGGCCCGCAGTCGAGCGACTGCTCACGCAGGCCCTCGCGCTCCTTCACGCCAAGCAGGAGCACGTGCAAGTGGCCAGGCCGAGCATCGATCGCGCCCTGCGCTTGGCCCGCGAAGCCGAGTCGCCGCTCCAAGAGGCGCTGGCGCTGGTATTGCGCGCACGTCTCTCGTCGACGCAAGGACGACCGAATGAAACAGTTGCGTTCACGCAACGGGCCGAAGCGCTGATCGGACCGAACCCCGTGCTCGATCGCGTACGGGGCAACGCGTACGCCCGGGTATGGCGATGGACCGAAGCCGCTAAGGCGTACCGACGGGTCGCCGAAGCCTCTCCCCTTGATTGGCGCGCCTGGCGAGACCTCGCTCGGGCGTACGGCAGTCTCTCGGACGACCAGAACGCCCTCTCCGCAGCCGACGCTGGCCTCCGTCTCGCCCCGCGCGACGAGGGTTTGCTGAGGAGCCGCGCTCTCGCGCTCGGAAGCCTCGGCCGCCCTGATGCAGCGCGCGCGAAAGACCGTTGGCTTGCCCACCGGGCCCCGGACGCTCAGCCGCAACTCCTCGGAGCTTGTGAGAAAGAACACCGGAGGTGCCGCCGAGACAGGCAGCCGATACCACACTACACCCTCGTACCTCCGAGAAAAGCGATTCACGCGGACGTCGATCCCGGATAAGATGATTCGAATGTCGAAGCGATATCAGAAGAAGAGTTCCAGCACGAAGAAGCGAGAGAAGAAGGGTCACGCTCCGGGCAGCGCGCTTGGCGGCGGACACACCACCGGCGTGATGGGAAACATGATCCATGGCTTCCGTCGAGCGGTGGGCTCCGACGATCCAAAAGACGCAAAAGGCGCAAGAGGCGGCGGCCTCCTTTGGGCCGCCGTTCTCGTCACTGCAGCCATCGCGATTATCGCTTGGCAGTTCGCGAGCTAGTCGCGAATCGCCCGCCAGCGCAACCAGTGGTCCGCAAGCACTAGCGCGACCATCGCTTCGCCCATCGGAATGAACCGCGGCAGCAAGCACGGGTCGTGACGGCCCGTCGTGCGGATCGTGGTCGCGTCTCCGCTCGAAGTCACCGTGTCTTGGCTACGCGGAAGGCTGCTGGTCGGCTTCACGGCGGCGCGGAGTACGATCGGCATCCCGCTGGAGATCCCGCCCAGCATGCCGCCGTGGCGATTGGAGCGTGTGCGGATATTGCCCTCGGCGTCGGTCTCGAACGCATCGTTGTTGTCACTGCCACGCGCCGTAGCGACGGCAAAGCCTGCGCCATACTCGACCCCCAACACGGCGGGAAGGCTGAACAAGGCCTTGCCGAGGTCGGCCTTGAGCTTGTCGAACACCGGCTCGCCCAAGCCCGCGGGCACGTTGCGCGCGACGATTTCGGCGACGCCTCCGATCGAGTCCTGATCTTTTCGCATCTTCTCGATGAGCGCGACCATCCGTGCCGCCGCGGCCGCGTCGGGGCAGCGAACGATGTTCGGCTCGCCATCGGGGAGCGTTTCGACCTGTTCGAGGGTCACTACGGGGGAAATCGTCGCCTCAATGTCCCCGACCTGCGTCACGTAACCGATCACCTCGCCGCCGAATGCATGTAAAATCAGCTTCTTCGCGACCGCTCCCGCCGCGACGCGCGCCACGGTCTCGCGGGCGCTGCTTCGGCCGCCTCCGCGGTAGTCGCGACGACCGAACTTCGCGTCGAACGTGTAGTCGGCGTGCCCCGGCCGGTACACGTCCTTGATGTTGGTGTAGTCGCGCGAGCGCTGGTCTTGGTTGCGAACGATGATCGCAATGGGCGTGCCGGTGGTCTCGCCTTCGAACACACCGGACAGGATCTCGGGCGCGTCGGGTTCTTTTCGCTGGGTGACGATCTTGCTCTGCCCGGGACGACGTCGCTCGAGATCCGGAATGATGTCTTCCTCCGAAAGCGGAAGACCCGGAGGACAGCCGTCGATGATGACCACGTTGGCCGGACCGTGGCTTTCACCTGCCGTGGTCACGCGGAAGGCTTGGCCGAACGTACTACCAGGCATCGAAGCTCACTTCTGAGGGCCCGGGTGCCGGCCGATCGCGCGCCCGACGAAGAACGGCCCCATCTGCTGGATGTACTGCGATGTCTGCACCGTGCCTCGCATCGACTGCACCACGTGCGACAACGGGTGCAGCTCCGAGCCGACCAATCCGATCAGAAACTCGTTGTCGTTGGCGTCGAGCCCATGGCAGGCGAGACGCACGTCGTGCGCGAGGCCCTGCTCGCCGTACGCGCGTCCGATCGTGGCGTGCTCGCGGAGGATGCCGCCCTTCTCTCTCCCCTCGAGCTGCGCGAACGCACCGGTGCGGCGAAGTGGGTACCAGACCGCCCAGTTCCACTCGGAGTTGAGGACCGTCTGCCGCGGGCGGTCGAGGAGCCAGAACTCGAGGTCTTGCTCATAGCCGCTGCTGTACGTCCGGCCGATCATCGTGACCTCGGGGCGCAGCGTCCAGTCACGCAGGGGCGCGGCCTCGAACAGTGGACGAACCGAATCCACGAAGAGCGCCGGATCCTCGCTGAAGGTCAGTAGAGCCACACCGAGTGGGTCGTTGGCATCCGCGTAAACGACCGCGGGAATGTCGGTTTCTTTCAGCGCGGAGAGCAAGGCCTCCTGGTTGGCAGCGACCGAAACCCCGGTGGGAACCTGAAAAACCAGCAACTGCATGAACAGTCGGCGATCCATGAGCTGCGGCTCCCCGTCCTTGGGAGCGCCGCGCTCACGCGTGTCGATCGTTGGCAAACCGGCAGGAGCGCCGCCGCGATATCCTGGCGAATGACCCATGGGGGGACTCATAGCGCTTTTGTGAGCGTTCTGCACAGTGTAGGGTCGCTGAACTCATGATGCGTGCGTTCAAGATCCTGGCAGCGATCCTCGCCCTGGGGCTTTTGGCCGCCGTCGCCGTGGGCTACTCCCTGAACGACCCGAGGCCCGAAGGCCAGCCCGGACCCCAAGCCGACGCGCTCGCGCGAGCGATGGAGGCCGCAGTCAACAAGGATGACTGGGACCGGACGGGCGCGGTTCGTTGGTCGTTCTTCGAACGACACCACTACGTCTGGGACCGGGAGCGCGACCTAGTCGAGCTGCGCTGGGGCAGCTCGCGCGCCCTCCTCCACACTGCAGACCAAACCGGACGCGTCTGGCGCAAGGGCACCGAGCAAACCGACCCGGACGCCGAAGAAGCTCTACACGCTGCGTACGCGTATTGGATCAACGACTCATTCTGGCTCAACCCAGTCGTGAAGTTCTTCGACCCGGGCGTCGAACGTTCGCTCGTGAAGTTGAATGACGGCCGCGACGCGCTCCTGATCAGTTACACCTCGGGCGGCGTGACACCCGGCGATGCGTATCTATGGATCCCGGGCCCAGACGGCCTCCCTGCGAGTTGGCGCATGTGGGTGCAAATCATTCCCATCGGCGGCATCGAAACCACTTGGGAAGGATGGTCCGATCTCAGCACAGGCGCGAAGGTAGCTACTCGACATGAAGGCTGGGGCCGCATGATGACGTTCATCTCCGACGTCGAGGGCGCGGAGAACCTAGACGCGCTCGGTGCCGAGCCCGGGTTGTTTGATCCGCTGTTTCAGGATTGAGCACCCCGCGTCACGCTGAAGACGCCGAGAACGACGAGGAGTGCGCCGACGACGCTGAGCGCGTTGGGGTACTCGCCGAAAAGGAGCACGCCCCAAGTGTAGGCGAGGACGATCTGGAGATACGTGACCGACGAGGCGCGGCCTGCGGTTTCGAGCTTGAAGCCCTTGGTTATCTCGATTTGGCCGAGCTGGGCGGCGACCCCAATACCCAAGAGAAAAAGCCACTCGAAACCTTGCGGGAGGACGAGTCCCTCGATCGCCAAGATCGGCAAACACGCCGGCCCGGTGACGAGCGGGAAGTAGAACACGACGACCATGTGGTGCTCCGTGGAGCCGAGGCGGCGGATCACGACGTAGGCAATCGCCGAGAAGATCGCGCCGACGACGCCAATCGCGACCGCGACCTGGTCCAATGGCGCGCCCCTGGCGAACAGGAAAGTCGGCTGCGCAACGAGAACGACACCGACCATGCTGCAGAGGGTCGCGATCACGTCTATCGGGCGCAGGGACTCTTTGAGCGCGAAGACCGCGATCAGGGCGGCAAGCATCGGGTTACAGAACTGGATCCCCGTAGCGTCGGCGAGCGGCAGGTGCGCGATCGCATAGAAGTAGCAGCTCAGCCCCATGAAGCCGGCGAACCCGCGAAGCACGAGGAGCCTCTTGTTGTTTCCCCAGGGGTAGATGCCGAGTCTCTTGATCACCCAGCAGCTCATGATGAGGGTGACGACCACGCGCGCGAGCACGAGCTCCATCGTCGGCAGCCGCTCGCCCGCGAGCTTCGCGAACACACTCATCGCGCTGAAAAAGAGGGTCCCCACCAGCATGTGGCGAATTCCAGGCGTGAGGCGATGCCAATATGGGAAGACGGCTGGCACGCCGCGCGTTCTGTCTGCAAATGCGCAGGGTGCAAGCTGGTGATAGGAGAATCGCATGAGAACGCTGACGAGAAGCTTCGCGCAGGGGCTCTTGGTCCTTGCACCGGTTGCCATCACCATCTGGGTCGTGTGGTTCACTGTCACCACGCTCGATCGCTGGCTGGACACGTCGATCCCGGGGCTCGGTATCCTCATCGCCGCGGCCGGGATCACGCTGATCGGTTACCTCGCGGGCAATGTGATCGGAACCAAAGTCCTGTCGTTGTTGGAGTCGGGTATGCAACGCGTGCCTATTATCAAGCTCCTCTACAACTCGCTGAGTGACTTGTTTGGCGCGTTCGTCGGAACGAAGCGTAAGTTCGACAAGCCGGTCGCCGTCGAGCTCAACAAACACGGCCTCAAGGTACTGGGCTTCCTAACCAGCGAGCGCTTCGACGACCCCCACCTCGCAGGTCACGTGTCCGTGTACTTGCCGGAGTCCTACAACTTCGCCGGCAATCTGATCGTCGTCCCGAAAGAGCGAGTACACCCTCTAGACGCCGACGGCGCCGAGTTCATGGCGTTCATCATGTCCGGGGGCGTCACGGACATGAACGCAGCAAGGACGATCGTAGACGGCCAGAGGCCGTAGGCACTGGCGCTGGCACTGAGAGCAGCTAAGATCCGCTCCGGAGCGACACATGGCAGCAGTAGTTTTCGAATCCCCCCACCACCTCAAAGCCGCGGTCGGCAAGCACCTCGGTCACAGCGAGTGGCTGACGATGGAGCAGGATCGGGTCGACAAGTTCGCCGACGCGACCGAGGACCATCAGTGGATTCACGTCGACGCGGAGCGAGCGAAGACCGGGCCTTTCGGCGCGACCATCGCGCACGGCTACCTGACGCTGTCGCTCGTAAGCTCCTTCATGCCTCAGGTCTTTGAGGTGCGCGGCTTCGAGTTCGCAGTGAACTACGGCACCAATAAAGTTCGCTTTCCCGCTCCCGTGAAGGTCGGCTCACGCATCCGCGGCGGCGCAGAGGTGGTGTCGGTCGAAGAGTCGAAGGGCGGCATCCTCTCGATCGTCCGCGTGACGGTAGAGATCGAAGGAGAAGACCGCCCCGCCTGCATCGCCGAGACGGTCAGCCTCTACTTCCCGAAGAAGTAACGCTCCGACGCGAGACCCGGGCACGGTGCCGTCTCGCTAAGTAGCCGCCGACTTCGCCGGCTCGTCCACCAACGAAAACGAGTCCGCGAACTGGCGCAGCAAGTCGAGCGCCCGGTCCATGTCCTCGTAGCTGTGGCCGCGGGTGACGTTGAGGCGGAGCCGCTCTTGTCCCTCTTTCACGGCGGGGTACATGATCGGAACCATCAACACGCCGTTTTCCCGCAGAGCCACATGCGTGAACATCGCCTTGGTCTCCTCGCGAATCATGATGGGCATGATGTGCGAGTTGCTGTCACCGAGGTCGAACCCGATATCGGTGAGGCCCTTGCGCATGTAGGCCGACTTCTCGTGGAGCTCGCTGACCAACGCTTCGCCGTCAGCCTCGAGCATGTCGAGGACCGTGCTGGCCGCTGCCACGATGGGCACCGGCAACGATGCGCTGAACAAGAACGAACGCGCGGTGTGTTTGATGAAGTCGACCACGTCGGCGTCGCCGAGGAGGATCCCGCCGATACCTCCAAACGTCTTCGAGAACGTGCTGATGATCACCGGGATCTTCCCCTCGAGGCCGTACTTCTCGACGATGCCTCGGCCGCCAGCGCCAAGAGTGCCCGTCCCGTGCGCATCGTCGCACACGATGGCGACGTTCTCGTGCTGAGCGCAGACCTCGACGAACTCCTCGATGTGAGCCTCGTCGCCGTCTAGCGAGTAGATGCCCTCGATTATCACCAACGCGTTCTTCCGATCGCGCTTCCTCAGGACTCGATCGAGCGCTTTGGCACTGTTGTGATTGAAAAAGCGCACCTCGGGCGCGCGCATCGGCGTCCCCGCCGCCAAGAACGTGCCGTCGAGAATGCAGGCGTGGCTCAAGTTGTCGAGGACGACCGTTGTGTCTTTGTCGGCTAGGGACATGATCGTGCCGACCATCGCTTGATACCCGGTCGTGAAGATCAAGGCTTTCTCGAAGCCGTACCAGGCCGCCAGCCGCTCCTCGAGCTCGACGTGCAGGGTCGCGGTCGCCTGAACACGCGACGAGCTCAACCCGCAGGCGAACTGATCGACCGCTGCTTTGGCCGCCTCTTTAACCTTCGGATGGTTGGTCAGACCGAGATAGTCGTTCGAGCTGAAGTTGACGATGGGCTTGCCGCCGATGGTCGTATGCAATCCGCCCGACTCGAAAGGGAGGAAATACGGATAGATCTGCTTGGCCTGCGCGTCGCGCACCCGCTGTAGCTCAGCGTGCGCCTTTTCGGAAATCCAACTCATAGGTCTAGCGGGCCACAAGGTACCGTAATTTCCGGTCTGTACCACATTCGAAACAGGTCGACCGGCCAGTTTTCAAATGCTTGACGCTAATCGCGAACGCAAGCATATACGGGCGGCATGTCGGATACGCTGAAGGACGAGCTGAGGCAGATCATCGCCGAGGTGACGGAAGTCGAGGATATCCCCGAGGATACGCCGTTCGCGGACCTGGGCATCGACAGCATGATGGCAATCGAGATCATTGCCGACGTCGAGAAGAACTACGACGTCACGATTTCCGAGGATGAGCTCACCGAGCTGACCAACCTCCAAGCTGTCTACGACAAGGTCACAGAGAAGCTCAGCGAAGCCCGCTAACTGGCCAGAGGCGCTACTTCGCACGGCCGAAGATTTTCGAGCCGGGCGGCACGGACTTGGTGAGCCAGACGTTGCCCCCGATGACCGACCCCTTGCCGATGACGGTGTCTCCACCGTGAATCGACGCTCCCGCGTAAATCGTGACGTCGTCCTCGATCGTAGGATGCCGCTTTTGGCCACGGCGCCCAGCGACCTCGTCGCGAGAGACACTCAGGGCGCCGAGAGTGACGCCCTGGTAGAGCTTCACATTGCGGCCGATGACGGCGGTTGCGCCAATGACCACCCCTGTGCCGTGGTCGATGAAGAAGCTTTCGCCAACCTCCGCGCAAGGATTGATGTCGATGCCGGACTTGCTGTGCGCGTGCTCGGTGATGATGCGCGGAATCATGGGGACGTCGGCCAGGTAGAGCTCGTGCGCGACACGATACGCTGTGATCGCCTGCACGCTCGGATAGCTGAAGATGACCTCTTCGATGCTCGAGGCGGCTGGGTCTCCATCGTATGCGGCTCGGACGTCGGCGTTGAGAACGCGCCGAAGCTCTGGAATCTTCTCGAGCAGACGCAGGACGACGTCTTCGCTCCAACCCTCGGGCTTCTTCGCGGCGAGCCGGCCCATGCGCTCTTGATAGCGAACAGCGCGTTCGATCTGCTCGACCAATATTTCCTGCGCTGGATACAGATGCTCGCTAATCGCATAGCGGAGGTTGGTCCTGTTGAGAGCGCGAGTGCTGTAGAATCCCATGTAGAGCACGGGCATGATGTGATTGAATGCAGTGGTGACCGCGCGTTTGTTCGGCAGTGCCGCGCTGTCGAGGTTGTTGATCTCGTTGTCGCCGTCGTACGAGGCAGCGATGACCTCGATCACGTCCTCGAGATCCTGATGGCGCTTGGGGTCTCTTCCGCTCATGGGTGCTTTATGTGTAGCACGAGCAGCGCGTCAACCGCGAAAACGCGGGTCAGGCGCTGAGCCAGCCGCGCTCCTGATACCAGGCGACCGCGTCTGTGAGCGACTCGCGCAGCGTGCGGATCGTATAGCCAAGCTCGCGGTGTGCCTTGTCGTGGGAGACCACTTCGTTGGACACGCTGGCGCGGAGCATATCGGCCGTGATGAATGGTTCCTTCTTGGTCACAGCGCTCCCCAGCAAGGCGAACGGAAGCAGGACCCAGCCCACCCAGAGCGGCAGTGCCCGGGTAGGCACTTTGGCGCCGGTGAGCTCTGCGTAGAGAGACACCATCTCCATGACTGGGACGACGTCACCGGTGAGGAAATACCGCTCGCCACGCCGGCCTTTGTCGGCGGCGGCGATCATGCCGTCGGCGACATCCCGAACATCGACGTAGTCGCTCAACAGTTCGAGCAAGACGGGGACGCGACCGAAGTACATGTCGATCAGCGCGGCGCCGATCATCGACGGCTCGAAGTCGTAGGGCCCAATCATCGAGCCCGGGTTCACGATGACGGCATCGAGCCCTCGCTCGCAGGCGTCGAGGACAATCGTTTCGCCGATCGCTTTGGATCGGTGGTACTCGCCCTTATCGTTGAGGGCGAGAGGCTTGTCTTCGGTCAGCGGCTGATCGAGGGGCTCGCGCTCGAGCGCATGATGAGAGCTGGTGTGGACCAACCGCAGGCCACGGGAAAGACACACCTCGACGACCTTTCGGGTTCCCTCGACGTTGAGGGTGTACATCATCGGGTCTTTTTTAGGGCTTAGGTCGATCTTAGCGGCAAGATGATACACGACGTCTGCGCCATCCGTCGCCCGGCCAATGTCTCCCGCGTCGAGGACCGAGCCAGACATGAACTCGATGTCGAGGCCGGCGAGGGACTCCGGCAGGCTGCCAGGCTCCAACACGCGCACCGTCTGTCCGTTCTCGAGGAGTCGTCGAACGAGAACGTTGCCGAGTCGGCCGCCACCACCAGTTACGAGCGCTAACACGCCGCGGAGTGAAACACGATTGGGCCAGCCCCTCAAGCCGTCGCGTTCTTGTCGAATACGCGGCCGATCAGGTCCTTGGCTTCTCTTTGAATAGACGCCAGGTGCTCGCGCCCAACGAAGCTTTCCGCATAGATCTTGTAAACGTCTTCGGTGCCGGAAGGCCGAGCGGCGAACCAACCGTTCTCTGTCGTGACCTTGAGCCCGCCAATCGGCGCGTCGTTCTCGGGCGCCGTGGTGAGCATCTGCTGGATCGGCTCGCCGGCGAGATCCGACGCATCGAGATCCGACTCGCTCATCCCCTCGAGGGCAGCCTTCTGCTCCGGGGTCGCAGGTGCATCGATGCGCGCGTACACGGGCGCGCCGAACTGTTTGGTGAGGCTTTGGTAACACTCACCGGGGTCTCTGCCGGTCGTCGCGGTGATCTCGGCGGCGAGGAGGTTGAGGAGGATGCCGTCCTTGTCGGTCGTCCAGACGCTCCCGTCTCTGCGCAGGAACGAAGCGCCTGCGCTCTCCTCTCCGCCAAACCCGTATGAGCCGTCGAGCAATCCTCGCACGAACCACTTGAAGCCTACGGGCACCTCGGCGAGCCGGCGGCGGAGGGCTTTGGCCACGCGGTCGATCATCGCGCTGCTCACGAGCGTCTTTCCGACGGCCGCGCGCTCGTCCCAGCCGCGCTCGGTGAACAGATAGTTGATCGCCACGCTGAGGTAGTGATTCGGGTTGAGAAGCCCCCAGCTGCTGGTGACGATGCCGTGCCGATCGAAATCCGTGTCGTTTCCAAACGCGATGTCGAATCGGTTTCGGAGATGGACCAGGCGGGCCATGGCATACGGCGAAGAGCAATCCATTCGGATTTTCCCGTCGTAATCGAGCGTCATGAACGAAAATGTCGGGTCGATGGCCTCATTGACGATGTCGAGCCGGAGGTCGTAGCGTTCTGCGATCCGAGGCCAGTACTCGATGCCAGCTCCGCCCATCGGGTCGACGCCAATTCGAAGGCCCGCGCTCGAAATCGCCCGCATGTCGAGGACGGTATCGAGTCCTTCGACGTAGGGCGCTATGAAATCGTGAGTGTGAGTCGTATCGGCGCGAAGCGCGGCGTCGTACACAATGCGACGGACGTCTTTGAGACCGGCGGCCAACAACCGATTCGCGCGTCGCTCGATCCACGATGTGACTTCCGTGCCCGCGGGACCGCCGTTCGGTGGGTTGTACTTGAAGCCGCCGTCTTCGGGTGGATTGTGCGACGGCGTCACGACGATGCCGTCGGCGTCGGTCGCGTTGTTTCGGTTGTGCTCGAGAATGGCGAACGAGACAGCCGGGGTCGGCGTGAACTGCCCCTCCAGCGCAATGCACGTTTCAACACCGTTCGCGGCAAGAACCTCGAGAGCGGTCTTCGCGGCCGGCTCTGACAGCGCGTGCGTATCAACACCCATGTACAGCGGGCCATCGATCCCCTCGGCAACACGGTAGTCACAGATCGCCTGCGTCGTTGCGAGGATGTGATCCTCGTTGAAGCTGAGGCGAAGGGACGAGCCGCGGTGGCCGGAGGTTCCAAAGCTCACGCGGTGGCTCAGCTCGGTGGGGTCGGGCTTGCCGTCGTAGTAGGTGGCGATGAGCTTGGCGACATCGACGAGCGCGTCGGGCGGCGCGGACTGACCAGCGAGTGGATGAACCTCCATCGCCGGACATGTAGCAGCCAGGCGGGCGAGAGCTAGTTCCCGGCGTTGACCACCATCTGCTCGGTCAGGTAGCGCTCCCTGCCAACCGCCTCGACGAGGTGGAGCTGCGCTTCGAGCCAGTCGATGCCCTCTTCCTCCTGCTGGAGGATCGTCGCGAGGAGCTCGCGGGTGCCGTTGTCGCCCTCGTCGAGACACAGAGCGATGCCAGCGTTCAGTCGCTTGACGGCATCGTACTCGACTTCGAGGTCGAGGCGGTGCTGCTCGATCGCATCTTCGCCGACCTTGACGGGGAAGTAGCGCTGCATATTGGGCACGCCTTCGAGGAAGAGGATACGCGAGATGATGACGTCCGCATGTCCCATCTCTTCGACCGACTCCGCGCGCTTCTTCGCAGCCAGCTTGTTGAAGCCCCAGTCGTCACACATTTTCGAATGAATGAAGTACTGGTTGATGGCGGTGAGCTCCGAGGTGAGGACCTCGTTGAGCAGGTTGATGACTTCGTCGTTGCCCTTCATGAATTTTCCTTCGCGCGAGCATAGAGACCAGGCATGCCTGTGGCAATGGCGCAAGTCTGAACTTGCAAGGCGTTATCAGATCTAGTGTCAGCCTTGCGTGCCGCTTGCGTCGACCGCGCTCTGAGCACGGCCATGCAACTCGATCAACCGATCGATCACCGGCCGGCAACTGCCGCAGGAGGCGCCCGCGCCGCAGGCCTCGCGGATGTCGTTTCGGCTCCGTGCGCCGTCATTGACGCATCGGCGAATCGTCCGGTCGTTAACCGCGTGGCAGTGGCACACGAGCATGACTTATTTATAGCCGCTAGAAGTTGCAAATCAAATTCAATAAGCGCCCTTGCTAAAACTCTAATGATTCCAGACCCCGGAGCTACTCCGCAGCGTCTGAACCGGTCGCGGTGTGCTGTCGGTGCGGCGGATGGCTGCCGTCGGCCGGGTCTGGCTCGAGGGGAGAGAGCCCCGCATCGCGCAACAACGCGAGGTCCGCGTCGTGGTCCGGGTTTCCGGTCGTGAGGAGCTTGTCGCCGAAGAATATGCTGTTCGCGCCGGCCATGAAGCACAGGAGCTGCGCCTCACGGCTGAGTGAGGAGCGCCCGGCCGAAAGCCGCACGCGTGCGCCCGGCATCATGATGCGCGCGGTGCCACACATGCGAGCGAGCTCGAGCGAGTCGACGGGCTGCTGATCACTGAGGGGTGTGCCGGGCACCGCCACCAAGGCATTGACCGGCACACTCTCGGGCTGCGGCGAAAGGTTGGCGAGCGTCACGAGCATACCCACGCGATCGTCGATGCTCTCCCCCATCCCGATGATGCCTCCGGCGCAGACGGAAATACCCGCAGCCGCCACACGTGCAATCGTGTCGAGACGGTCTCTGTACGTGCGGGTCGTTATGATTTCCCCGTAGTACTCCTCGGAGGTGTCGAGGTTGTGATTGTAGGCGGTGAGCCCAGCACCCCTTAGCTCCTGGGTTTGCTCGTCGTCGAGCATCCCGAGCGTTGCGCACGCTTCGAGACCGAGCGCACGAACGCCACGCACCATCTCCAACACCTGCTGGAACTGCCGGCTCCCCTTCTTCGGGCTCCGCCATGCCGCGCCCATGCAAAACCGGCTCGCGCCCGCTTCTTTTGCCTGTTGCGCCTTTTCGAGCACGTCATCGACATCCATCAGACGCTCGGCTTCGACGCCGGTGTCGTACTTCGAACTCTGTGGGCAGTAGGAGCAGTCTTCTTGGCAGGCGCCGGTTTTGATCGACAACAGCGAGCAGAGCTGAACCGCGTTGCGCGGTTGTGTGACGCGATGCACTTCTTGAGCCCGAAACAACAGGTCGGTCAGGGCCAGATCGTGAAGCGCACGGGCCTCTTCCCTGGTCCAGTCGTTGCGGACGTCGGTCATCGGGACGGTCTTAGCAGAGTGCCTTGAATACGCTAGAGTGCCCGCGTAGGGTCCCGGAACCTTGACCGAGGGCATCGACTCACCCTTAGCCTCCGTGGCCGCCGTCACATCCGTAGAAGACGAACGCTCGCCCTACTTCGCCGGGGTCCCTCCGCTCGCATGGATGGCCGGGGTTGCGGCCCTTGCAGACCTCGTCATCAATCGCGTCTTGGTTCCGTTGGGACGCAACATATGGTCGCACGACGCGTTCGCTCGACTCGACACCTGGGGTGGCTTCGCGCGCAACCTGAGTGTCGTCAGTGCCTTGGTCGCGTTGTCGTTTTGCCTTGCGTCGTTCTCGTCCGCAAAGAGCGCTCTTCCGTTGTCCGCTCGCGCCGGCATCGCGAGCCTCGGCTGGGTCTTGGTTCCGATCGTCGCCTTGATGACGTTCCTGCCCAGCGGCTGGACCAGGGTGGAGCTCGTCCTCGCCGTTGCCGGGCTCGCGCACGCGTTGATCCTGCTCCTGATCCTCGCCGGCATTCATTGGCGCTCCACCCGCCCCACCTCGGCGGCACTGGTGTTGACGCTGGTCGCGGCGTTCAGCGGCATCGTTTCGATGCTCGTGAGCTTGGTCGAACCACGGACGCACTGGGAGCACACCGAACGGCTCTCGAACGCTTTCCGATGGTCCGGCGAGCTCGCATATCTGGCAGTCCCCCTCACAATCGGTCTTGCAATCTCGATTCCGTGGCGAGAGGCACGTGGAAAGGCTGCGCTCGCATTGTCAGGGCTGGCAGCCGGCTTGGTCACGGCCGGGATGGCGTTTTGGAAGCACGCGGTCGGACAAGACCTACCGGATCTCCTGTACGGCGCGGTTCGACTGGATTTCTTGCCGGACGACGACTTCGTCCTCTACGCCATTCCGCTCGGCGTTGGCTGGGCGGTCACCGTCGCCGCCATGCTGTCAAAAGAGTCCATTCAACGGCAAATGGGCGCAGCCCTGTTACTGCTACTCAGCGCCGGCTACGCGCCACGCACCCCGAGCACACTGATGATGACCGTACTTGGCGCGGCCCTCCTCGCCCGGGCGGGCATCGCCCTAGCCCAACGCCGCCGCGCGCACTGACACTGACACTGCCGGCGCCCCTACCTCAGCTTCGACACCGCGTCAGCAATCCGCTTGAGCCCCTCGCGGATCATCTCGTTCGACGCTGCGTACGAGATACGCACGAAGCCCGGAGCGCCAAAGGCCGTGCCGGGAACCACGGCGCAGCGCGCCTCTTCCAACAGGTAGCCCGCGACGTCAATGTCGTTCTCGAGCTTCTTGCCAGCGCCCTGCTTGCCGATCAGCGCCTGCACGTTCGCGAAGGCGTAGAACGCGCCGTCGGGCAATCGGCACGTGACGCCGTCGATCGCGTTGAGCCCGTCGATGATGATGCTCCGGCGCGCCTCGAACGCTTGGCGCATCTCCTCCATGGGCTCCCAAGGGCCACGGAGCGCTGCGATTGACGCGTACTGGGCGACGGAAGCGGGGTTGGTCGTCGACTGGCCCTGAATCTTGTCACAGGCCTTCGCCACGTATTCGGGTGCGAGCATCCAGCCGATGCGCCAGCCGGTCATCGCAAACGTCTTGCTGACACCGTCCACGATGATGATGCGATCGTTCAGCTCGGGTGCGACCTCGGCAATCGATTTCTGATCGAAGCCCCCGTACACCAGCTGCCCGTAAATCTCGTCGACGATGATCCAGAAATTGTGCTCGGCGGCCACGTCGGCCAGCGTGCGCAGCTGCTCAGCCGTGTACGCCGCACCGGTGGGATTGGAGGGCGAGCACAAGAGAAGCGCTTTCGTCTTGGGCGTGATCGCAGCGCGCAGCGCCTCCGGCGTCATGCGGAAGCCCTCTTCCTCGGAGGTCTGCACGATCACCGGGTTCGCGCCCGCGAGACGAACTTGCTCCGGGTAGCTCACCCAGTAGGGTGCCGGGATCAAGATCTCATCCCCTTCGTCATACAGCGCCAACGCCAGGTTGAAGAGTGTGTGCTTGGCGCCAACGGACACGACGACCTGGGAGGGTTCGTACGTGACGCCTGCGCGCCGCTTCGCGGACGCCTCGCAGATCGCTTCCCGAAGCTCGACGATTCCGCGCGCTGCGGTGTATCGGGTAGCCCCTGAGTCGATCGCCTTTTTGGCGGCTTCGCGAATGTGCGCCGGCGTATCGAAGTCCGGCTCGCCTACGCTGAAGGAAAGCACGTCGATGCCTTGCGCCTTGAGTTCACGCGCCCGCTGGGCAACAGCAACGGTGGCGGAAGGCTTGACGGCGCTGAGCCGCTGCGCGACAGGGATCCTCTCAGTCATGCCGCGGGCTTAACACCGAAGCAGAACGCTATCAATGCTTCGGGGGCACGGCGGCTGCCAGAGCGCGCAGATCCCGCTCGAGATCGCCTATCCCGTCGTTGTTGGCGCGGTAGTAGCCCCGGACCCGAGCCTCGTCGTCGACCAGCACGAAAGAGTTCGAGTGCATGATTTCATCGGCGCCAGCTGCTTTGCTGTCTTCGTCCCCGAGCCCGACCCGGAAGCCGTCGACCACGACATGCCGAATCGCTTCCTCTTCGCCCGTGACGAAGCGCCAATTGCTCTCATCCAACTCGTTCTTGGTCATGTAGGCCTTGATGACCTCGGGCGTGTCGTTGCGGGGATCGACGCTGACGGAGACGAAGTGGGCGCTCGGGACGTCCGAAAGCCGGGACTGGAGCCCCTTCATGTGGGCGGTGATCCGGGGACACGTGGAACGGCAGTGGGTGAAGACGAAGGCCGACACCCAAAGGTTTCCCGCCATCGATTCACGGCCAAAGACCTGCTGGTCCTGGTCGACGAGCGAAAATTCGGGAAGCTGACCGAGAACCGCAACGTCCTCGGCGCTCCTCTTGGAGCAGCCCAAGGCAAGCAGGCCGAGCAGGGTCAGCAACAACAGCCCTAGAGTCTCAGAGCGCATCGATGATGAGAGCCGCAAACAGCGTGGTGAGGTAGATCAAGGAGGCGACGAAGAATTTCTTGGCCCAGACCTTCGAGTCTTCCGCCTTGAAGCCTTGGAGGGCCATCCAGAAGAAGTAGCCGCCGAGGATTACTGCGGTCGTGAGGTAGATCGTACCGGCCAGCCCGTAAGGCACGAGAAGGAGCGAAACCGCCCAAAGCACACCCGTGTAGATGGCAGATTGCACCTTGGCCGACCGGACGCCGCGAACCGACGGCAAGACCTTGAGGCCGGCCCGCTCGTACTCCTCCTGCCGGAAAATCGAAATCGCGATGAAGTGGGGGATCTGCCAGAAAAACAGTATCCCAAACAACACCAGCCCGGGCGCGTCGATGCTGCCGGTCACGGCGGTCCACCCCATGAGTGGCGGCAGGGCACCCGGAAGCGCGCCGACGAAGAGCGCCGCTGGGGTGTGCTGCTTCATTGGCGTGTAGATCGCGACGTAGCTCGCCAGCGCGATGAAGCCGAGCAAGCCTGTGATCGGATTAACGGCTAGGGTGAGGGTCGGGACGGCGAAGAGCCCCATGAGAACGCCGAGGGTCAGCGCCCACGAGGGCTCGAGCCGGCGATCGGGGAGCGGACGATTGGCCGTGCGGGCCATTAAGCGATCGCTGTCCCGCTCGAGATAGCAATTCAGGGTGTTGGCGGCGCCGACAACCATCCCGGTCGTGAGGAGCATGACCGCCATCGAGGCGAGATCGAAGGAGCCGGGCGCGAGCCACATGCCACCGGCAGCCGTCACGAGAACCATTAGCGTGATCCGCGGCTTGGTGAGCGCGATCAGGTCACGCACGGTCAGCATCGTCGTGGCTGGTCGAATCGCTACGGTCATGGTGGTCTCTAGCTGGAAGCGGGCGCCGACTCTGACGCTCCTGCCCAAAACCGTCAAGCTCTCTGAGGGGCGGGCATGGAGCCAGGTCCGGAACCGGTCAGGAACCGGGGCCGAAGGCGGCGAGGAGTGCGAGCACACCAGCCACGGCGAGGACGACACCCGCGGCGAACATGATCCATGGCGTTTTGGGTTTTTCGAGGCCGCGAAGGGGTTCGATCTGCGGGGCGGGCTCGGGTCCGGGGGCGAGGGGAATCGGCGTTGGCAGGCTGATCGGGCCACCCTCCCCGGCCTCGGCTTGGAGGACGCTCTCGAGCGCCGCAGCAAACTCGGCTGCCGAGGCGTATCGCTGCTCGGGCTTCTTGGCCAGCGCGGCCATGACCACGCCTTCGAGACCCGGCGGGAACGCGGCACCTGGGCGCCGCTCCGACAGCGGGATCGGCGTGGCGTTGACGTGGAGCTGAATGTACTCGATCGGCTGCTTTGCATCGAAAGGCAGCTTCCCGGTCAGCAGCTCATAAAGAATGATGCCCAGCGAATAGATGTCCGAGCGCGCGTCGAGGGTTTTCCCGTGCGCCTGCTCCGGGCTCATGAACTCGGGTGTGCCGAAGACCATCCCCTGCTGGGTGAGCACCATAGAGCCGGGCCTCATCTGCCGTTCGGTAACCTTGGCGAGACCAAAGTCCAGCACCTTGGGAAAGTCCCGGATGCCGCCCTGGGCGGTCAGGAAGATGTTCTCTGGCTTGAGGTCGCGGTGAACGATGCCCGCTTGGTGCGCTTCCTCGAGCGCGCTGCACACCTGGGTCATGATGCGAATCGCGCGTTTGGGTTCCATCGCGCCTTCGGCTCGAACGATCTGAGCGAGGTTGTGGCCGACGAGATGCTCCATCACGAAGTAACAGGCGCCGTCGTCGAGCTGTCCGTAGAGAAACACGCGCGCGGTGTTGGGATGCGAGAGCTGGCTCATCGCGCGCGCTTCGCGGCGAAAGCGGGAAACCAAGTCGCTCCGCGAGAGATAGCGCGAGTGGAGGATCTTGATCGCCACGTACCGATTCATATCGGGCTGCTCGGCCTTGTAGACCGCTCCCATGCCGCCCTTGCCGATTTTCTCGACGATGCGGAACTGCCCAGCCACCTCTTTGTCGAGATACGGATCGCTCACGGGATCAGATTAGCACCCGAGATGGGAGGCGGTGAGGAAAGTTGGAGTCGAAGTTAACTCTCGTCAACGATCGTGAAGCGCAGCGCGTGATCTTCGTCGTTGCGCCGATAGTCGACCACCAAATTCGAAGCGGTTCGAAGGTTTTCCCACACGGCTGCTGCTTGCTCGGGTCGCTCGATGGGCCTGCCGTTGATACGCGTCACTGTGTCCCCGGGGCGAAGGTCGAGCGATGCAAAGGCCGGTTCGCCGGGAAACAGGCTCATGATGCGAAAGCCCACGAAGCCGCCCTTGTGGAAAGCAGCCTCGATTTCGACATCTTGTAAGAACCGACCCAAGCCCCCGTCCAGCACCGGCAAGAGCTCGTCGCGCGAAATGACACCTGTCGAGACCCGTGGGTAAGACTGGTCCAGACTGCTCTCCGGCTTCTGCTCCTCGGCAGGCGGCGCGCCCTCCATGGGAGCGTTCTTTTCCTCCCACTGGTCGTTGCGTTTGGGCGGTTTGTCGGCGGCTTCCCACGACTCGTCGCCCGCGGAGCTCTCCCAAGTCGAGTCCCCCGCCATGTCCTCTCGGAGGGTGCTCTTGTGACAGCCGATCGCGCTTGCGATCATGAGGGCGGCCAACAGCACAGTCAGATCACGGCTCATACGGACTCTCCTCGAAGCGCCATGACCTCGGACCAAATCGCCGTGGTCACGCCTTCGACGCCACAGTTCGCGTCGATGTGTCGAATCATATCAGTTGGGAAGAGTTCGTCGATTTTTGCGTAGAATTTCGCAAGCTCGACCTGCATCTCGTCGATTTCATACAGCTCGGGGCCGCCGGATCGCATGCCTCGACGGCTCGCCGCCACTTCGGGGTTGACGTCGAGCACGAGTGTCAGGTCAGGGCGTCTCGCGCGCCGGTTGAGCTCGCGCACCCAGGTGGAAACGTCGTCGTCGCCGCCACTGCTCACCGTCTGATAAGCGACGGAGGAGTGGTCGTAACGATCGCAGATCACCGTGACTCCGTCGATCAGGTTGGGGATCACCTCCGCTTCCAGATGATCGAGACGGTCGGATGCAAACAGCGTGGCCATCGTCGCCCAAGCGGGTGGGCGGGCGCCGTGACGGCCAGGGACCACCACTCTCCCGGTCAGGATCTGACGAATCAAAACGCCGATCGGGCCATCGCTGGGCTCACGCGTAGTGTGGGCGGGCAGCCCTTTGTCGATGAGGCGCTCCGCCAGGATCGAGCACTGCGTCGTCGTGCCCGATCCGTCGATGCCTTCGATCACGATGAAGTGACCCTCGATCACGAGCCCTCCTTCGTGCCGCCAAACTTGAAGGTCGCCCCGAACTGCCCGTACACCCGCGGGTCGTCATGGCCCCCGCCGAAGATGTCCCCGAGGACCCGCCGGCTGTCCCCAGCAACGATGCCTTCTACTTCCATCCACACGTTCCACTTCCGAGTCACGACGATTTCCACTGAGCCACCGAGCCGGGCCCGAACCACGTTCTGACGGGAGGTTGTCACAGCGACGTCGCTGTTGCGACCGTTGAAATCCCAGCGGTCGCTGTTGAAGTCGCCGGCGACCCAGATCGAGAGGGCGCCACGAGGTGGAAAGTGCACGCTGAAGATCGCGTCAAGGCTCATGAAGAAGTTGTTCGTCGGGTGACTTACTCCAGATGTATCGCGTTGCGCGGGCCCTACGCCGCCGCCGATCTGCAGATCTCCGCCCAAGGAGAAGTTGCGGGACACGCGCCAGCCAGCCTTCGTGCTGACCGCGAAGTCGGTGAGGCGCCCGAACGTGGCGACGTTGATGCCGACGTCGAGGAACTTCGTGAGCCCAGCGCGCAGGCCGAGCGACGCCAACCAGGGCCAA
>CAXMRM010000212.1:0-4410 GCA_964196015.1 uncultured Myxococcota bacterium | reverse complement strand
ATCGCCGGGCTCGCCACCGACGTCGGTAGCGCCGTGTCGCATGGTGCCGTCGTCGCGCGCGAGTACGGCCTTCCGGCGGTTGTAAACCTCCGAGTCGCGACCTCTCGCTTTCAAACCGGCGACTTGGTCACCCTCGATGGCGACCGCGGGACGCTGACGCTCGCCTAGCCTGTCTTGTTCCCGTTTCGGCCGTTTGGGGCTCTTGACTTCCAGGAGCAATATGCGATTCGCAAGCCCCTAAGGAGCTATCATGGTCGCCACGATCGGACTCACCGGGCTGCGCCCGGACCCAGCCCGCGTGTCTCGGATCGCGTCTCCCCCCTACGACGTGATCAAGCCAGGCACCCCGCTCGAGAAGCTGCTCAACGAAGAGCCCAGCTCGTTGTTTCACATCATCCTGGGGGATGATCCGGGAGCGGCCAGTGACCGTTTGGTCGCGGACGGCTCGCTCATCGAAGACAACGAGCCCGCCTACTACGTCTACGAGCAAACCTGGCCGGGGGGCCGCCGAACGGGCGTGTTCGTGGCTGCAGAAGTGTCGCGTTACGACGCCAAGCAGATCATCCGTCATGAGAAGACCTTCGACGACAAGGTGAAGGGGCGCATCGCGATGCGCCGCGAGACCGGCCTTCACATCGGGCCGGTGTTCGTTCTGACCCGAGCCCCGATCGCGTCGGCGCTCGAGAAGGCCAAGCAAGAGGCGGACCCGATTTACGAGTTCACCAGCGAGTTCGGAGGTTTCAGCGAGCTCGAAGGTATCGAGAACAAAGTCTGGCGAGTGCCTGAGCAGAGCGACACCGGGCGCGCGATTCAAGCCGCCCTCGGGACCGAGCCTCTCTACATTGCCGACGGTCACCATCGCTACCACGCAAGCCTGCTCAACGAGCAGACCCACTTCCTTTGTTACGTCACCGAAGAAGCGGTCATCCAGGCGTACAATCGCGTGATCAACGGGGTCCGTCCATTCTCAGAAATTGCGGAGGACTTGCCACTCCGGCCGGTCGACTCGTTCCGCACGCCCCCGAAGCACAGCTTCTGCATCTACACGAAGGAAGGCTCCTTCGAGCTCGATGCGCAGCAGGTGCCCGACGACGTCGTCGGTCGCCTCGATTGTGCGATCCTCGAGCGCGAACTCTATCCGAAGCTCGGACTGACGCACGACATGGTCGTCGACCCGAATCACTTCGACTACTACTCGGAGTCAGCGCTCGATGAGATGAAAGCCGCGGTCGACCGGGGCGACTACGACATCGCGGTCGCGCTGCACCCGGTGAGCCTCGACGAGCTCATGGCGGTGGCCGACGCCGGCCTCGAGGACCCCGAGATCGTAATGCCTGAAAAGAGCACGTTCTTTCAGCCGAAGATTCTCTCCGGGCTCTCTCTCTACCGCTACAAGAACAAATGAGCGCACTGCCACAATACGGGAGGCACGTTCATCCGAAGGAAACGATGCGCGCCATGGTCATCGACCAATACGGCGGCCCGGAGATGCTCCACGCGGCAACGGTCCCGCGCCCGCTGCCCACGCGCGGCCAAGTCCTCGTTCGAACTCGCTTCGTCGGCGTGAACCCGAAAGACGTGGTGGTGCGCAAGGGGAAATTCCAGGTGGCGACGGGCAAGAAATTTCCACTCATCGTTGGGCACGACATCGCGGGCGAGGTCGTCGAAGCAGGGCTCGGCGCGGATCTCGCGGAAGGCGACCTCGTCTACGGAATGATCAACGACCTCGCCGGTCGAGCGTATGCGGAGTACGCCGCCGTGGATTGTCAGCAGCTCGCCAAGGCACCGTCGTCGGTCGAGCTCCGCGTAGCAGCCGCGGTGCCGCTCGCTTCGCAAACGGCACTACAAGCCCTTCGCAACCAGGCTCGGGTGGAGCCAGGCCAACACATCTTGATCAATGGTGCCTCGGGCGGCGTTGGGGTGTTCGCCATACAGATCGCCAAGGTCCTGGGCGCTGAGGTCACCGCGGTGTGCAGCCACCGAAACGTAGACCTCGTCAACGAGCTCGGCGCCGATCGAGTCATCGACTACACCGAAACGGAGCTCGTCGATCTGGACGAGCGTTTCGACGCGATCTTCGACGTGTTCGGCAACTACCGCTTCGACAAGCTCAAGCATTTGCTGACACCGCGCGGCACCTACGTCCAGACCATCCCGAGCTCGCGCATCTTCAAAGACGTCGCCCGGACTTTCGTACGCGGGAAGCGCGCCAAGCTCGTCATCGTGAAGTCCAGGCGCAAGCAGCTCGACTGGATTCGCCAACAGATCGACGCGGGCAGCATGCGAGTCGTCGTCGACCGCACTTTCCCGCTCGATGAGGCCCCTGAGGCCCACCGATACATGGAAACCAAGCGCGCCAGGGGCAAGGTCGTCTTGGAAGTCGGCTGACATCAGCTACTCTCCGTGCCCATGAAACCCGTATGGCTTAGTCTGAGTCTGGCGGTCCTTGCGGCCGCCTGCAGCACCAACACCAGCGTCGTCGACGATGTCGAAGAACGCGTCGACGCGCTCCTCTCCCAGATGACAATCGAAGAGAAGGTGGCGCAGATGGCGGGCAGCAGTCCCATCACCTTGCCCGACGGCGGGGTCCTTTGGGGTGCTCCGGGCGTCGAACGGCTCGACGTGCCGCCCTTCAGAATGTCGGACGGTCCGAGGGGGGTAACTGCCGCGGTAGGGGGAACCACCTTTCCCGTCGGGATGGCGCGTGGCGCAACCTGGGAGCCCGAGGTCGAGCAGCGGATCGGCGCAGCCATGGGCCGCGAGCTCGCGGCAATTGAGGGCAACATTCTACTTGCTCCGACGATCAACAACTTGCGCCATCCGATCGGGGGTCGCGCCCAAGAGACCTACGGCGAAGATGTCCATCATCTATCGCGAATGGCAGTCGCGTTCGTTCTGGGAGTGCAGGAACACGCCCTCGCGAATCCAAAACACTACGCGGCGAACAGCATCGAGAACACTCGCTTCGAAGTCGACGTGACGGTCGATGAGCGCACCTTGCGGGAGATCTACCTTCCCCATTTCCGGGCGGCGGTGCTCGAAGGCGGCGCAGCCTCGGTGATGAGCGCTTACAACTCCGTCAACGGGCAGTTTTGCGGCGAGAACGAACATTTGCTGAAGCAAATCTTGAAGACCGACTGGGGATTCGACGGGTTCGTACTGTCGGACTGGCTCTTCGGAACGCACTCGACACTCGGCTCGGCCTTGAATGGCCTCGATCTCGAAATGCCGACCGCGAAGGTCTACGGTGAACCGCTCCTCGCGGCGGTGCGCAATGGAGATGTGCCGGAGTCCGTGGTCGACGACGCGGTCCGCCGGATGGTGCGGAAGAAGCTTGAGCACGGGCTCGACCAGCCAAGTGATCTCGACAGAAGCGTGCTTGGCAACGACGAGCACCTAGCGCTTGCCCGGGAAGCTGCGGTCAAGGGCTCCGTGCTGTTGAGGAACGAATCGAACGCCATTCCGCTCGACGCGAGCGCGCTCGATCGCATCGCCGTGGTCGGAGCCCTCGCTGATACGCCCAATACCGGAGACACAGGGAGCAGCAATACGAAGCCCGCTTTCGTGGTAACGCCCCTGCAGGGCATCCAAGACGCTGTCGGCGACGAAGTTGCCGTCGACCACATCGGCACGGATGTTCTCGACGCCGAGGACATTGCGGTTGTCGAAGCGGCTGATGTGGTAGTCGTCGTGACCGGGCTCACGGCCGAGGACGAGGGTGAATCGCTCGTCGGCGCCGGCGACCGGGTCGACCTCGGGCTTTCGGCCGAACGAGTGAAGCTCATCCGAGATGCTGCGGCCGCCAACGATCGCACCATCGTGGTCCTCGAAGGCGGCAGCGCCATTACGATGGGCGAGTGGCTCCCCGACATCGAAGCACTCTTGATGGTGTGGTACCCGGGCCAAATGGGCGGTCACGCGGTCGCGGACCTCTTATTCGGAGACGCCAACCCCTCGGGCAAGTTGCCGCTCACGTTTCCAACGGGCCTCGACCAGCTGCCGCCGTTCGACAACGAGTCCCTCGAAGTCACCTACGACTACTTCCACGGCTATCGCTACGTCGATCGCAACGGCGCGACACCGGAGTTCCCGTTTGGGTTTGGGCTGAGCTACACGACGTTCACGGTCGACAATCTTCAGGCCAGCCAGACAGAGGCTGAGGCAGGCGATCTGGTGCGCTTTAGTGTCGACGTCACCAATACCGGCTCCGTCGCCGGGGCGGAGGTCGTCCAGCTGTACGTGAGCTACCCGGACTCCGCCGTGATGCGTTCCGAGCGGGAGCTCAAGGGCTTTGCCAAAGTCGCTCTCGAGCCGAGCGAAACCCAAACGGTCGAGATTGCGATGCCGGTGAACGACCTGGCGTACTACGACGTCAGCCGAGCGGTGTGGACGCTCGAAGGGCTGGAGCAC
>CAXMRM010000211.1:0-4518 GCA_964196015.1 uncultured Myxococcota bacterium | reverse complement strand
CGCTGCAGGCGCTCGATCTTCGACGCATCGTTGTCGACGCAAATCACGCGCTGGCCCGTCGCTGCAAAGCATGTGCCGGTGACCAGGCCAACGTATCCGGTTCCAATGACGCAGAGTTTCACGGCGCTGCCATAGCACCGTTTCAAGTGCCGTGAAAGGTGCCACCCCCAGGACAGTTGGGTATTCTATCGCGCTGAGGGGGTCGCTTGGACACAGGGCGCGACGGAAGGACTGGTGCGGAATTGACACCTGAGCGCGCCTCGCTCGTGGTGTTGCTCGTCGCGTGCTTCGCGCATTACTGGATTTGCCGGACGCTCACCTCCGAGATCGCGCTCGATGTCGATCCGATCAACCTCGTCTATGGGATGCGCGAGTTCAATCCGGCGCACCATGCACCGCATCCGCCTGGGTACCTCGTTTATGTATGGATGCTGCGAGGTCTCCACGCCTTGGTGGGAGGAGATCCCTTAGGCACCGTTCAGCTCTTGGCGCGGCTCCTGTCGACGCTGACGATTCCGCTCGTATACGGGGCAGTGAAGATACTCCGGCCCCAGGATGCAGCGACCTGGGCGTTCGCCGCAATCCTCACGGCGTTTCAGCCGTTCCTGCTGTTTCATGCCGTCGACGGACAAACTCACACATCGGAGGCGTTCGCTGCAGCGTTCTTGCTCGTCGCCGTGCTTTGCTATCGCCGACGACCCAGCATCCAATGGGCCGTGGCGCTGGGAGTACTGCTCGCCGTGGGAAGCGCGCTCCGTCCGAGCTTCATCGTGGCCGGCATCGGACCCATCGTTTGGGCGATTGGATTCCGACGTTTGCCCCATTTGGTAGCCGCTGGCGCCACCAGCATCGTAGGAGCGTTCGCCTGGTTGTTGCCGACCGTGCGGGCCAGCGGGGGCCTCGAGCTATGGAGGGCGGCGAACGATGCACTGGTTCAAGGCGTCTTCCTTCGTGTGAACAGCCCGCTGAGCTCCGACTCCATCGATGGCTTCGTCCTCTACAGCGCTGCCAGTACCACGCTATGGCTATCTCTTCTGCTGGTGCCCGCAGCGCTGGCGATGCTCGCGCGCCGCGGAAGCGCAAAGCTCAGCGACGCTCCGTACGATGAGGCGCGCGCCGTCGCGTTGTGGACTGTGGCCCCCACCGCGCTCTTCTATCTGGCGACGTTCATCTCGGAGCCAGGCTACTTGCTAGGCGCTATGCCGTCGGTCGTCGCGTTGACCGTGGTCGCAGCGAGCGGAATCCCGAACTTTGCGCGGCGCCGGCTCGCATTCATGATGGTCGCGGTCGCACAACTCGTCATCCTAATGCTCCCGAGCGCTCCTCCACGCGCCCCTATCGGCAAGATCCCGTCGATTCCAGAGCTGGTCAGCAGGGAGGCGATCTACCGTGCGGGCCTTGCCCGCATCGGCGAGAAGGTGCCGTGGGATGCGCGGGTCCTCTACGTGACGGACTACCCCGATGTCACATTTAGCCGCCAACTACCGGTCCACCACCCCGGGCTTCATTCGATCATCATCCATTCGGAGTACTGGCCCATCTTCGATGACACCACGCTCGGCCTCGTAACCCAGGACGACTGGATCCCAGTACCAGGCCCCAGCTTGCTGCAACCTGGGCCGCCGACGGTTCGAGATGTGCCGTTTGTCTACGACCTCCTCGTCGTCGGTCTCGTCGCATCATCGGACCTTCGTGGTGAGCTGCGTAAACACACCGACTGCGATGTGGGCGATGCCGAGGAAGAATCACGAGCTACGGTGCTGCCTGCACGGACCTGCTTCCCCAACGGCGTCATCGAAGTCCACGGTCAGGGGATTCGATTCCAGCTACCCGAGCCCCCCGCGGCTGCGGCCCCCGAGCCAACACCACCTTGAAAGCAACTCACCGTGTCTTCCGTTCGCCTTCATTATCTCAACCATGCATCGCTCCTCGTCGAGGTGGGCGGCCTGCGCATGCTCTTCGACCCCTGGTTGGAGGGCACCGCCTTTTCTGGCGGTTGGGGGCTCCGCTACGACAACCCCGAGGCGACGAAGCTCGCCGCAACTGCCACCCATCTTTGGATCTCGCACTGGCATAGCGATCACCTGCATGCACCCACGCTCTCCAAGGTCGCCCAGCTCAATCCGAACATGGTCGTCCTGGCCAACGTCTCGGCGAACTTCTCGATGGTCGAGCGAATAGCAAGCTTCGGCTTTCGGAACATCCGCCCGATCGGTGAGCGAGAGACGCTCGAGCTCAACGGCGAAACCACGTGTTGCCGCTATCCCACTGCGGGCATCGACAACATGCTGCACATCGCCTCCGGGTCATGGTCGATTCTGAACTACAACGACTGCAACCTCCCGGCCAAAGCGATGCAGTCCTTTCGCAAACACATGGGCCCAATCGACCTCCTGTTCACAAACTACAACCATGCCGGCAAGCTGTTCGACGACGACGACGACGAAACCCGGAAGAGTCAGCTCATCGACGTTCTCGACCTGACCGTCGACACACTCGATGCAACGCGGGTCGTCCCGTTTGCGTCTAGCCACTACTATCGCGCCGAGGATAGCGTCGATCAGAACGCGTCGATGCTGGATTTTGACGACCTCGAAAGTCTCGCCAGAGACGACGAGCGATACGTGGTTCTGCGCATCGGAGACCAAGCCACATTCGACGCGCCCGCGAGCGCTCTCGTGGACGCTCGCCAACCGGTGCTGACCCAGCAAGAACTTGAAGTCCACGACTACGGGCCCCCGGTCCCTTGGGACGAGCTGCTCGAGGATGTCTCCGTTCGCTCCAAAGCGCTTCACGGCCAGTTCCTCCACATGAGCAAGCTGGCAGTGCCGGATCTCATCGTTCGGGTGAGCGACCACGACCGAAACCTTCGCCTGTCCCTCGGCAAAGAGGCACGTGAAGCCGGTGCCGGAGACAATGCTCATATCGAGGCCCACTCGCAGGCGATGCGGATCTGGCTTGCCCGTCGTTTCGGCGACGACACTTTCGTCGCTGGGGCGCACTTCGGCATCATCAACCCGGACACTTCCGTGATCGAACGCTGGGCGCTGGTGACTTTGCTCGAGGCCAGCCACCTAGACCCGCAAAGCTGCCTCCAGTACCTCGGGGCACGGGACGGGCGCCGTTTCCTCTGGAATCGTCGAGAGGAGATCCTGGCAACCCTGCTGGGTCGGCGTGTGAAAGCAGGACGCATGAGAATCTAGGAATTGCCCCGCGCGTTCTGCTACAAGAGGAGCGGGAGGCTGAGTTGATCCTCACTAACATCGACAGCATGCCGGGCCAGCGAATCGTGCAGCACTTCGGCTTGGTGCAGGGAAGCACGATCCGCGCGAAGCATTTCGGCCGCGACTTCGCTGCAGGCCTGAAGAATATCGTCGGCGGAGAACTCAAAGGCTACACGGAGCTCCTCCAAGAGAGCCGGGCCGAGGCGACGAGTCGTATGGTCGCACAGGCGCGTGATCTCGGTGCGAATCCCGTCATCAACGTGCGCTTCACGACCTCGTCCGTCGCCCAAGGCGCTTCAGAGATTCTCGCTTACGGCACGGCCGTCTTGGTCGAGTGACCATGTCGATCGAACTCCTGATCTCCATCGCGATTCCAGTCTTCCTGATCGTCGTGGGAAGAGTCGTGGGCTCCAGCATCGAGCGCAAACACTACGCGAGCATCGAGGATCGTGAAGCCCGCTTCCACGGTCAGCCCGCACTTTCCACCAAGCAGTCGGACCCGCCTGGTGCCGTTCGATCGGCGAGCCTTGCCACCGGGTCCGTGGTGCTCTCGGTCGACCACTTCAAACGCTTCCTGAGCGGCTTCCGAATGATCTTCGGCGGGGAGGTCCGTTCCTACTCGTCGCTCATCGAGCGCGCTCGGCGCGAAGCCGTGCTTCGCATGAAAGAGTCCCAGCCCGACGCACACGCATACATCAATACCCGCCTGGAGACATCGACCATCTCGAGTACCACAGGCAACGAAGGCATCGGTACGATCGAGGTTCTGGCCTACGGAACAGCGGTCCACTACGATCGCGCCAAGGGCCGCTAACCCGCATCGCCGCGAAAGAACACATTGCCGGAAATCGGGTCGCGCGGCTGACGCGTTTGATTGGCGGGAACGGTGGGGTCCTCGTATCCAAACGACAGTCCGCAGAGGATCTGCTCGTCGTCCGGGATACCGAGGTGTTCGCCCACGAGCTCCGGAAAGGTACGCAAAGCCGCCTGGGCGCACGAGCCGATGCCACGGGACTGCATCGCGAGCATCAAGGTCTGCACGTACATGCCGACATCGAGCGCAACGCCGATCCCGAAGCTCTTCGCCATGCAGATGTAGGCGACGTGCGGGGCATCGAAAAACTGGAAGTTCCGGAGACTCGCCTTCAAGCGACCCACCCGGTCGTCGCGCTCGATCCCCATCTTGCCGTACAGCTCGACCGCACAGGCGACCTGCTTTTCGCGATAGCCGCCAAGGAACTCGTCGATCGGCGTCACCATCACCGGCGAGGCGCCGGTCGTCACCGCCTGAAGG
>CAXMRM010000210.1:0-11871 GCA_964196015.1 uncultured Myxococcota bacterium | reverse complement strand
GCGTTCGATCGAAGAGTCGCGCGCCGAGTTCGTCTTCGAGCTTCACCAATCGTCGGCCGCCGGTGGTGGGGTCCAGCGTTAATGAAGTGCCCGCTGAAGCCAGCGTCGCGTGGCGCTGAAGGGTCAGGAAATACTGAATCTCGTCCCCATTGAACATGACCTGCATCGTCGCAGCCTCATTCGGCATACGCAACTGCAAAAATGCGCTGATAACCTGCGCCCAATGTGGCTCATGCAGCGCTAAGTGTTCCATATGACAGGCGAAAGGAGTCGAATATGCACATGCTGAATCAAATGGATCCGAGTCTCTACGCGGAAGTACTTCGAAAGCAGGAGCAGGTCTGGACCGACATGATGGCGGCCTTCGAGGACGCCTGGAAGCGCTGGTTCAGGCGCCGATGGACAGTGGCAACCAGGCTTTCGATCGAGGAGGTCTTGGCAGATCTTGACTACGGAAGGCAGTAAGCAGTTAGAGCATAGAAAAGTCTGAAATTTCAACAGAGTGGAGCACTAACAACAGAAAAGTCTGTTAGCATAGGAATTGGGCACTTGAGAGGGATCCGGTGAATCGACCTATGCGTACTTGGCTGGCGGCCTGTTTCGCCATTTGGATGATCGCGGCAGGCTGCGGCGGAGGAACCACAGCCAACGGGAATGTGGCCCCGAACATCACATCGACGCCGCCAACGACGGCAACAGCCGGGGTCCCATTCAATTACACGGTGACCGCCGACGGAATGACGCCCCTCGCGTTTGCCGTGGTGTCCGGCCCGGAAGACTTTATGGTCGATGCTGCAACCGGCGTCGTGACCTGGACCCCGCAGAGCGAGGGCACCGTTTCGATAGAGGTGCATGCGAGGAACCTCGCTGGAACCGACACGCAAGCGTTCGATGTGGGCGTCGAGGGCTTGAGCGGACCGGTCTTCATCACCGAGCCTCCAACTGAGGCGACGGTAGCAGCGGAGTACTCGTACGACCCCAACGTCGTCGCCAACGGTGAGGTTTCGTGGAGCACGCCCATAGCGCCGGACGGGCTGACGATCGATCCAGGTACTGGCGCGGTGCGTTGGACGCCAACCTCCGCTCAGGTCGGGATGCAGGACGTTACGATCCGCGCGACCGGCGACGGCGGCCTGTTCACCGATCAAGCATTCACGATCGCCGTCGAGGATACCGGCGGTCCGGCTGTGATCACATCGGCGCCTCCCAGCCGCGTGCATGCAGGTGAGGTGCTGCGCTACGATGCGACCGCGTCGGGTGCGCCGACGATTGTTTGGACCGTGGAAGACCCTTCGATGGGAACGCCGGCCTCGGGGGTAACGATCGTGACCAGTCCTGCCGAGGGGGCTGCGGTGACGGTCGAGTGGGATACGGCCAGCGTCGCGCCCGGCGACTACAGCATTGCGCTGCAGGTCGACAATGGACTGGGCGATCCGAACGTTCAGGAGTTTGCCGTGACGGTGGATCCACGCCCGCCTGTTCCGGAGATCGACCTCGTCACGGCGCCGCCGCCCGCGACGATCTTCGTGGGGACCGTTTACCTCTACGACGTCAACCTCACGCCGCAAAGCGAGAGCGTCGGGGTGGTGTGGAGTCTCGTCGGGGGAACCGTTCCGATGGACTTGGCGATCACCATCGATTCAGACACCGGCGAGGTGAGCTTCACGGCGTCGGAGTCGAACGGCGAAATCGAGTACCGCTACACGGTGCGGGCGGACAACGTCCTCGGTGAGGGCGACGAAGAGACGATCAGTGTCGATGCGGTCTACCCGCCGGAGACTCCGATTCTCACGGTAACGCCGGACACGACGTTCACACTCGAGGTCGGGGAACGTTTCCCTGGCGCTTCGGCCATGGCCACCGGACATCCGACGCCGGTGATGACGATTTCCGGTGCGTTGCCAGACTTCTTAGATTTCGATCCGCTCACCGGCCTGCTCTCGGCGTCGTCGAGCAAACCGGCGCCTGAAGAAGCGGATATAGGGGGGCACTCCTTTGAGATAGTGGCTACCAATAGTGAGGGGATCCACAGCGCTACCATCGAGATCACCGTCATCGCTGCGCCGCCCGGCGTCGACTCGATTACGCCGGCTGCAGGCCGCCGTCAGTCCGACGTTCCGGTAGTCGTTCGTGGCAGGGGTTTCGTCGGCGTGGCAACGCCGGTGATTCGTCTCGAGCTTGGGGCTTACACCGAGACGCTGACGACGACATTCGTCGACGAAACCACGCTGACCGCGACCGTGCCCGTCGACCTCGGTCGTCCATCGGGGGTCTACGACGTGCGGGTCGACCAGGGCTCGACGACGACCCTTGCGAAGCGCTTCACGGTCACGGAAGGCGATGGCTCGACGCTGAGCGGAAGCATCGGGGCGGACGTCACGCTCATGGCCATCGACAGCCCCCACGTGCTCATCAATGACGTTCAAATCGAGAACGGCGCGACTGTGACACTGGAACCAGGCGCGGTCGTGATGTTTGCCGGTAATACCAACCTTCGCATCGATATCGGTGCCAACAGTGCGGGCGCGCTGCTTGCGAACGGCGGTGAGCTGGGCGTGGGTGACCAAATCGTCTTCACGCGCTTCCAAGACATCGGCGGTCCGGCGCCGAGCGGTCACTACAGGGGTCTTCGATTTGGCGCCAACATGATCGCGGCCACGACGATGCTTCGCAACGTGGTGGTGGAGTTCGGCGGACGGCGGAACACGGACACCAACCGAGGTGCCGTCGAGGTCCTGAGCGGGTCTGCGCCAAACATCAGCGGCTCGCTCATCCGAGAGAGCTTGAACTACGGTCTGTTCGCGCAGTCGGGCGCAGGCTCTGACGCGACGAACTGGTTCAGTGACAACCAGCTCACCGCAAACGCACGTTCGCCGATCAGCATGGGCGCGGATGACGTCTCCACGCTCGGCACGAACCTCGCGCTCACGGGCAACGGCCAGGACCGAATCTTCGTGCGTGGCTCGCTCGTGAGCCGGGCGGCTGCAGATTGGGCGAACCACGGTGTGCCGTTCTACTTGAGCAACGGCATGTTCGTCCGCGGCGGCAGCACCATGTCGATCGCGCCGGGATCCGAGATGCGATTCGCGCCGGGCACAGCTCTCCGAGTATCGACCAACGCGGAGGAAGCAACCCTCGTCGCCTCGGGGACTCCTGGTGCGCCGATTCGAATGGTGGCGGACAGCGGCACCTGGAATGGCGTCTTTCTCGCCAACCTCATTCAGGTGGGCACCGTTCTACGAAACGTACGGGTCGAGGACGTCAGCGCAACGGTGAATGGCGGTCTCCGCGTCGCCAATCCCGGCAACCCGGGCGATCGCATCGCGATTATAGAGAGCTGTCTCGTCCAGAGCAGCGAGGCCGGGTCCGTCGGTGTCTACCTTTCCAGCAGCGCCGGCATGAGCTCGTTCGAGAACAACGTGCTCGACGTGGATGGCCTCTCCGTCAACGCCACGATGGGCGGATTCAACGACGTGCTAGGGCCGTCGAACACGTATGAAGCGCCGCTGCGCGTCCGGGGCGGCGCGATCACGGGCGTGGACATGGTGTGGAACAAGCCGCTCGCAAGCGATGCGTCGACTCAACCGATTCGGCCCGCCGGCAGCCTGACGGTGATGGGTGGTTCGTTGACCATCGAAGCCGGGGGCCACATCGAGATGCCTCTCAACGGGCAGCTCACGATGACCGACAGCCGCTTGGTGATCGACGGCACTGCGAGCGAGCCCGTAGTGTTCGAACCCGTGGCTGGCGCGGCGTACTGGAGCAGGATTCGACTTCGAGGGTCCGGCAGCGCCGGCGTGACGCGCATTACGGGTGCGGTGCTCGAAGGAGCGGGATCGGATCCAGTGCAGGACGCTGCGAGAGGGCGCGCGGCCATCGTGGTCGAGGGCAATGACGGAGTACCCGCGACACCGGCCGTCTCGAATACGATGATCGTCGGCAGCAACGGCTACGGCATGACGTTCGCCAACTCCACGCACTGCGGGGGCGCGTGCAACGACAACACCATCGTGGGCTCGCGTTTCTCGGCGGTTCGTATTCACGCGAACTTCATCGGCCGCTTCGGTACCGGCAACGCGCTGGCGGGCAACAACACGTCCGGCACACTTGGGCATGAGGGCGTGTGGGCCGTTGGAGACGCCGTCGACACCAGCGCTACGTGGCCCAGCAATGACGTGCCATATGTCGTCCAGGGCAACATCGAGCTCCGTCGACCGAGTCCGTTGGATCCGATTTCGGTATTGACCATCGAGCCGGGTACGGAGCTTCGCTTCGCGAGTGATGGACGCTTGCGTGTCGGCGAGGGCAACGACGGTGTTCTGGACGCACGGGGCACCAGCACGGAGCCGATCACCTTCACCAGCATCGACACGGTCTCGCCGGTGTTCTGGCGCGGAATCGACTTCAACCAGGGGTCGGGCGGCTCGATGCTCGATTGGGTGGTCGTCTCGTACGGCGGTCGCACCGACGACACGGGCAACGTCAACTTCAGAACGGGCTCGGGCGTCACAATCGGAGCGGTGGTATTCACTCAGTCCGAGGACTACGCCGCGGTCATTTACCCGGGCTCTGCTCCGATGTTCACGGGTCCGTCGAGCGATCGGGTCTACACGCTCAACGGTCAGGAATCGAATCCGGGTGTCGGAGACCCCGCGTTCGACTGCGTGCGTGACGTCGCAGTCAACACCTGCACCCAGCCGTAGCCCCGGCCAAAGGGGACGCCCTCGTTTTCGCTCTCGGTGCCGGAGGTTGCACCGCTAGATCGGCTCTCCTACTCTCCCGTCTTCATGTCGGACGAGGACGACATCTCCCAGAAGACGTTGGCGGTTCATGGTGGTGAGCCGAGGACGTATGCCTACGACGCGTTGGTGGCGCCGATTACGCAGACGGCGACGTACTCGTTTGCCGACACGGCCGAGCTGATCGCCTACTTCGAGGGGCGAAAAGAGCGTGAAGAGTACGGGCGCTACGGCAACCCGTCGGTGCGTCTGGTAGAAAAAAAACTGGCGGCGCTCGAGCGCACCGAGGATGCCGTCGCATTTGCAAGCGGCATGGCTGCGGTGACGTCGACGATTCTGGCACTGGTGAAGTCCGGATCGCACGTGATCTTGTTCGCTGACTGCTATCGCAGGACGCGGCAGTTTGTGACGACATTCCTCGATCGGTTTGGCATCTCGAACACGCTCATCCCGCCAGCAGACGTGGAGGCCCTCAGGGCGGCGATTCGGCCCGAGACCCGATTGCTGATCGCCGAGGCGCCCACCAACCCCTACCAGACGGTTCCCGACCTCGAGCAGGTCGCCGAGATCTGCCGTGAGATGAAGGTCAAGACGCTCGTCGACAGCACGTTCGCGACGCCCGTGAATTTCAAGCCTACGAGCTATGGGATCGACATGGTCGTGCACAGCGCCACCAAGTACCTGGGCGGTCACAACGATGTGCTCGGTGGCGTGGTGGCGGGGAAGGCCGGGCTCGTCTCGCTGGTTCGCGACCTCCGCGGCGTCTTTGGCGCCTGTCTTGATCCGCACGCGGCCTATCTGATTCATCGCGGCATGAAGACCTTGGCGCTTCGTGTCGAGCAGCAAAACGCCTCGGCGCAGGCGCTGGCCGAGCGGCTCGAACAGCATCCTCGGGTGCGACAGGTCTGGTATCCCGGCCTGGCGTCTCATCCAAACCACGAGACCGCCAGGCGCTTGATGAGCGGGTTCGGAGGGGTGGTGACCTTCGAGGTCGACGCCGATCTGCAAGGCACGAGCCGCTTCGTCGACGCGTGCCGAATCCCGCGAATCGCACCGAGCCTCGGGGGCGTCGAGTCGCTAATCGAACAGCCGGCGTTGATGAGCTACTTCGAACTCAGCACGGAGGAGCGCGAGGCGATCGGCATCAAGAACAGCCTCGTCCGCTATGCCGTGGGCATCGAAGATACCGACGAGCTCATCACCGACGTGCTGGCCGCACTGGACAGCACGGGCTGACGTATCGCCTTCGACACTGCGATTCGCCTCACATCATCGTGCTGCAACTCTTCGCTGGCACTAGGATGACGCCTCGCTCAAGATTTTGAGAAAGGGTGCAAGTACGCGAAATCGCTGTTGACGCGCCTAGGCGCCTAGATATACTGAGCGCCCAATGGCAAGAGAATCGATGACGAAGTCGGAACTCATCGACGCTGTAGCCCAGCGGACGAAGATCACCAAAAGCAGAGCTGAACACGTTGTAAACTGCGTGTTCAACGCGATGACGTCCGCGCTTGAGCAGGGGGAGGGGATCGAGATTCGTGGCTTTGGGAGCTTCACAGTTCGTGAGTACAAGTCCTACAGCGGGCGGAACCCTCGCACAGGGAAGCCGGTGCCGGTTCCGGAAAAGCGCCTTCCGTTCTTCAAGGTCGGCAAAGAGCTCAAAGAGCTCGTCAACGACGGTATCGCCGAGCCCGGCGAATAGAGGCGACGGATGAAGCCCGAAGCGCAGCTCGCCGAGCTCAAGCGCGGTGCGGTCGATTTGCACGTGGAGTCGGAGCTGCTCGAGCGTCTGAGCGCCGGCAAGCCTCTCAAGATCAAGGCAGGCTTCGATCCGACGCGGCCGGACCTCCACCTCGGTCACACGGTGCTCCTCAACAAGATGCGTCAGTTCCAAGAGCTGGGGCACGATGTCGTGTTCATCGTCGGTGACTTCACCGCACAAATCGGCGATCCCTCCGGCCGGAGCAGCACGCGTCCCGTCCCGACGCGTGACGAAATCCTCGAGGGTGCACGCACGTATGCCGAGCAAGCGTTCAAGATTCTCGATCAAGACCGAACGCAGATTGTCTACAACAGCGAGTGGCTCGGGAAGATGGCGTTCGACGACGTCATTCGGCTGGCAGGCAAGTACACACTGGCGCGCATGATGGAGCGCGACGATTTCAAACGGCGTTGGGCAGAGCAGCAGAGCATTTCCCTGCACGAGCTGTTGTATCCCCTTGCCCAGGCGTACGATTCGGTGGTGCTGGAATGCGATGTCGAGCTTGGCGGAACCGACCAGCTCTTCAACCTGCTCGTCGGCCGGGAGATCATGAGAGAGATGGGCCAACGCCCTCAAATCGTCATGACGACACCGATCCTCGAAGGCATCAACGCGCGTTCCGAAGACGGCAAGATCGTCGGCGTGAAGATGAGCAAATCGCTCGACAACTACGTGGGCATAGCCGAGTCGCCCAAGGAGCAGTTCGGCAAGCTGATGAGCATCTCGGACGACTTGATGTGGCGCTACTACGAGCTGCTTTCCAAAGAGCCTGCGCTCGAGATCCAACGGCGAAAGCGCGCATGCGCGGCAGGGGACATGAACCCGCGAGACGCGAAGATCGCCCTCGGCAAAGAGATCGTCGCCCGCTACCATGATGCCGAGCAGGCCAACGGAGTCGAAGCCTCGTGGCTCGCCCAGTTCTCCAAGCGCCAAATCCCTGACGACATGCCCGAGCACGCGGTCGCCCTCGAAGAAGATGCCGTCTGGGTCCCCAAGCTCCTCAGCGACATCGGCCTCGTGAAGAGTTCCAGCGACGGCCGCCGCCGCATCCAACAAGGCGGCGTAGAAGTCGACGGCGAGCGGATCACCGACCCCCAAGCCAAGCTCGCCAAAGGCCGCCGCTACATCATCAAAGCAGGCAAACGCAGCTGGGCCGCAGTCACCCTGAAGTAAGGGACACTCTCTAGGGTCCTAACCTCTTGAAATCAGGGCGTTCCCCCGCCAAAGATCGCAGCGACAAATCATTGGGCTTTCCGGAGCGAACCTACCCTATGGCTATGCACTGCTGCGGAAACTTCAGAAACAAATCGCTGCGATCTTCTGCTCAGAACTAGGGTCATTCCGGGAGGTTGGGAAGGGGGAGAGTGTCCCCTAAGATAGCGATATGCGAGTCGGAACATCCTACAAACAGCACCCGGGTCTTGCCGATCAGTGGGACGCGATCGTCATCGGATCCGGCATCGGCGGGCTTTCCGTCGCAGCCACCTTGGCCAAGCTCGCCGGCAAGCGTGTGCTCGTCCTCGAGCGACACTACACCGCGGGCGGTTTCACGCACACGTTCCGGAGGCCTGGCTACGAGTGGGATGTCGGCGTTCACTACATTGGCGATGTGTCTCATCCTCGTGCTGCAGCTCGGCGCATCTTCGACTTCGTGACCAACGGTGAGCTCGACTGGGCCGACATGGGCGAGGTCTACGACCGCATCATTCTCGGAGAGAATTCGTACGATTTCGTCAAGGGGCGCGAGAACTTCCGCGCGCAGCTGCACGAGTATTTTCCGAGCGATACAGACGCGATCGATCTGTACTTGGAGAAGGTCATCGCCACCGCGAAAAAGGCACAGCTCTTCTTTGCGGAGAAAGCGATGCCTCCGTTCATCTCGACGCTGTTCGGCGGCATGATGCGCCGGCCGATTCTCAAGGATGCGTTGCGCACGACGCGCGATGTGCTCGAGGAGATCACGGAGAATCAGGAGCTCATCGGCGTGCTGACCGGCCAGTTCGGCGACTACGGATTGACTCCGGCCAAGAGCAGCTTCTTCATTCACTCGATGGTCGCGAGCCACTACTTCCGCGGTGCGGCGTATCCCGTTGGTGGCTCCGCTCGAATCGCCGAAACCATTCTCCCGGTGATTGAGGGTGCGGGTGGCGAGGTCGTGACCAACGCCGAGGTCGCCGAGGTCATCATCGATGACGGGCAAGCCGTAGGCGTCAAGCTCGTCAATGGGCATGAGCTTCGCGCGCCGATGATCATCAGCGATGCGGGCGTCATCAACACCTTTGAACGCTTGGTACCCGCTGAGACCGCAAAGGCGAGCGGCTACCCGGCCAGAGTCAGCAACGTCGGGCACTCGGTCGCACACCTCTGCTTGTATGTCGGCTTGGAGGGCACCACGGAGGAACTCCAGCTCGAGAAGACGAACCTCTGGGTGTACCGAGACCACAATCACGAAGAGAACTTCGAGCGCTTCCAGGCCGACATCAATGCCCCGCTGCCCCTCGTCTACCTGTCGTTCCCGTCTGCGAAGGACCCTGACTTCGAGCAGCGCTACCCAGGTCATTCGACCATCGAAGCCCTTACTTTGGGGCCCTACGACGTATTCAAGTCGTGGGAGAACACCTCGTGGAAGAAGCGCGGCGCCGAGTACGACGAGCTCAAGGCGAGCCTTTCGGAGCGATTGCTCGACACGCTCTACAAACACGCGCCCGCGACACGCGGAAAGGTCGAGATCGCCGAACTTTCAACGCCGCTTACGACACGCAACTTCGCGGCGCACCCGCATGGCGAGATCTACGGCCTGCAGCACACGCCGCACCGCTTCGAACAACGTTGGCTTCGCCCACGTACGCCGATCAAGGGCTTGTACTTGACGGGCGCGGACGTGGCGTCCGCCGGCGTCGTCGGAGCGTTGATGGGCGGGATGCTTTGCAGCTCTGCGGTGCTCAAGGGCAACGTCCTCGGCCGAGTCCTGAAGCATCAGCCGCAAACCTTGCGCGCAAAGGCGCCGACGGCACGGACGCCTGCGCTCGACTAGAGCCCGGCCACACGAATCACGGCATCGCGCGACGGGAAGTCGTCGCCGACTCGTTCGAGCAAGGTGTCCGCCGGGCATCGCGAAGCCTCGAGCAGCGCTCGCAGCGGGCGCAGCAACACAGTCTCGTCTTCGCCCGTTTCGTTCTGGTCTCCGATGCGCTGCAGCCCGGCCTCCGCGAGTTCCAACACCTGACCCGCCCAATCGACCGCCTCACGGTTCATGAACTTCGTGCGAATGCCATGCCGCGCAAGCGCATCGCGTTGCTGTTCAACCTCGGGGAACGACCATCGGTCCACCAGGCCCTCAAGCGCGCGAAAGCTGTCGTCGTCGTACAGCAACCCCTTCCAAAGAGCGGGTAGGGCAAACAACATCTCCGGGCGTTGCACATCGGCGCCCCGGCATTCGAGCGTGCTCTTGAGCCGCATCTCGGGGAAGAGCGTGCTCAGGTGCACAACCCAGTCCCCATAGTTTGCCTTGATGCCCTGGAAGCCTTCTTCCATGAACGAACGGAAAGTCTGACCAGTATTGTAGTAGGCTTTGCCGTCGCGCTTCACGAGGAACATCGGCGCTTCGACCGCCCATTGCACGTAGTCGAGGTACGACGGATGGTCTTTCCACGCGAAGGGCAAGAGCCCCGAACGGTCCGGATCCATGTGAAGCCAGATAAGCGCGCGATACGAGCGATAGCCGCTCCGCTTGCCGCCTTCCCAGGGGCTGTTCGCGAACATGGCGGTGACGATCGGTTGCGCGCGTAGGCCCACACGAAGCTTGCGCATCGCGTCTTCTTCCGACGCGTAGTCGAGGTTGGCTTGCACGGTGCAGGTCTTGGTCATCATGTCGCCCGCCATCGAGCCGCGTGTCGGCATGTACTCGCGCATGACATCGTAACGCATCTTCGGCACCCAACCGAGCTCGTCGACCGACGCAAACGGGTGGCAACCGACCCCGAGCCACACGAGCCCCAGGTCTTCGATCACCGGCTGAAGCGCGGCCCAGTGCGCGTCTGACTCTGCCTTGCCGTCGTGCACGGTCCGGTATGGCGCCCCGGACAGCTCGATTTGTGATCCCGGCTCGAGCGTCACCAAGGCCTCTTCGCGCCGAAGGGCGATGATCGGTCCGCCCTCAGTCTCGCGTTCTGGCTCCCAGCCGTCCTCTGCAATCAGACGGTCGAAGATCGTCACGACACTGACAGGGCCGTCGTAGGGCAGGCGGGCGCCGTCGGCCTTTCGCACCGCGATTCGCTCCGCTTCCGTACCGATTCGCCAACGCTCCCGCGGCTTCTCCGCGTCGTGGAACAGCACGAGCAAGTCATCCATCCCGCGAAGCGGGGCATCGGGTTTCGGCAACGTTTCCTCTGAGTCGGCGGGCGGGGCACGAGACCGTACCACGAAGCCCAGACCCCTGCCCCCGGGTGAGGCCAGTTCGCGGTTGCACGAGCGGCCCGGACGTGGTGGAACAGCACCGTGGATCGACTGCTCGAGCTTCTCCGGGAACGCGGTTTCCGTCGCGGTCACTTCGTATTGAGCTCTGGAAAAGAGAGCGACTTCTTCGTCGACTGCAAGCCGGCCGTACTGTTGGCCGAGGGCCACGCGCTGGCGGGCAAGGCGTTGCTCGACCAAATTCGCGACGGTTTCGGTGCTGTTTCGGCGGTCGCAGGTGTCGAGCTCGGAGGCTGCCCGCTCGCGTCCGCGGTCGCGTGTGCGTCTTGGGCGGACGGCGATCCCATCGACGCGATCTACATCCGCAAGTCGACCAAAGCCCACGGCACAGCAAAGATGCTCGAAGGCGCCGACCGTCTCGCTCCCAACGCGAAGCTGGTGATCGTCGAAGACACCGTGACCACGGGCGGCTCGACGCTTCGTGCAGTCCAAGCGGTCCGCGACGCAGGGTTCGAGGTAGCGGCTGTGATCGCCGTGGTCGACCGCCTCGAGGGAGGCGCCGCGGCAATTCGTGACGCGGGCGTGTCTTTCAGCACGCTTTACGACCGAACCGACTTCATGGGGGACGCATGAGTCGCGCGCGGCTGCTGTGTCTCATCGTGGCTATCATCGCGGCTTCAGGCTGCAAGCCGCACAAGATCTCGATGCAACCGAGCTCGCGCACGTTCACGCCGGAGTCGTACGTCAGCGTCTGGGAGGCTTGGACGCGCGAGAAAGAATCCTTCTCCTGGAAGGAGCTGGCGCACGAGATTCACGTGGCGGCGACTTTCGAGTCCTGGGAGTTCCGCTGGGCGTACGTGGTTCGCTACGCCTACGACTACAGCCTCCGACCCGAGGCGCGCGACGAAATGCTCGACGCCAGCCTGGCGAGCTCCCGGCAGGAGCACCGGTTCTTCG
>CAXMRM010000209.1:0-13351 GCA_964196015.1 uncultured Myxococcota bacterium | reverse complement strand
CGGCGTGCCCGGAATTCATGTGACGCAGATCATCGATCTAGCTGAAGAATACGGTCTCGAGATTGCGCCGCGCATCATGCCGGAGGCCGGCACCGGTGGCGTTTTTCAAAAACGTGAGCCAAACCGATGGCTTGCTGGCATCGTGCTGACTCTGCTCCTACTGGCGCTTTTCGTCATCGCGCGAGCTCCCTGGGGCACCCGCATGCTCCGCACGACGATCCCCCCGGAGAGCATCGTGCCGCCGCCGCCTCGCGTTCCGAGTGGGTTCGTGCAGCGTCAAGACAGGCATGATGGCAACGGCAGCAGCACCGATCCTCCGCAGGATTGATGACTATTGGGGCCGTGCTATTGGAACGGAAATTGGAGGTTCTTATGCTTCGTTATGTGTCCTATTTTCTTCTCGGTGCTTCGTCGCTTTTCGTTCTGAGTTGCGGCGATAGTGGCGTAAAAACGGAACAGATCGTCGTCGACTACGACCGTACGTTTGACTTCTCCCAGTTGCAGACCTTCAGCGTCGTGACCCAGGATGTGGCGCCACCTGGTACGCCGGAGCCGGGCCCAGACGAGGTGTTCTTCAATAACCTCGTCAACGACCTCATCATCGAAGCGATGACGAGTGAGCCCGTGTGCATGGAGTTGATTCCGGCGAACGAGCTCACGGAAACCAATCAGCCGGACGTTTGGGCCGCAAACGGCCTGGCAAGGACGACCGGTGAGGGCGTGGTCTGGGAATGCGTCGGCGGCTGGTGGTGGGGCTACTGGGGCTGGCGGTGGGACTCCTGCGCATGGGTGACGCCAGTCCCCGTCGAGTTCGATGTGGGCAACCTGTTCGTTCCTGTCGGACCTGCGCCTCAGGAGGGTGAGGATCCGGCGGCGATCTTTGCCGGTCTTGCACAATCGGTCGCGGGGACCGGACCGGACGTAGAAACGAAGGTTCGCGCCGCCGTGCAGGAAATCTTCCAGAGTTGGCCGGAAAAGCGCTCCTGCCCAGTTGCTCAATAGCGGCTAGCGCCGCTGGCGGCGGTGTTGCTTCGCAATTTGCGCGTGACCGTGCTTGGTGAGCTTTGGCGGGAATACGTATGCCGCCAAGTGATCGAGCGGATCCAGGACCTTGCCGTTCTGGAACAGGCCGAAGTGCAGGTGTGGGCCTGAGTCTCTGATTCCGGTGCGGCCCACTTTGCCGAGGCGCTGGCCCGCCTTCACCCGGTTGCCGACCTTCACGTCGTAACTCCCGAGGTGAGCGTAGAGTGAGACCACGCCATTGCCGTGGTCGACTTCCACGAACAATCCGCGCGGGCCCATGTGCCTTTGGTCAACAATGACGGCGCCCCATGGCTCGAGGGGGATGTCGGCGCGGCGTTCCCAATCCACGCCCGCGAAGGTCACGGTGCCCGCGGCGACGGAGCGGACGGGCTCGCCTCGCTCCGACGCGAAGTCGATGCCGCGATGCAGGCGCCGCCCATTGTCGCGTGGCTCGCCCAGGCCGCTGATGGCGACTCGTGGATAACCATCGAGCGGGCTGACGAACGAGATCCCTCCGACTCCCTGGCCGCCTCGATTCAGTCGCGCATAGCTACTCAATAGACGGCGCCGGGCCGTGAGGATCCGGTCCTCCGGAGCCGTGTCGCCCACACGATCTCCCCAGACAAAGTGAGAAACCGCGTGGCGATGGGGCGCGGAATCAAACGCACGATCGATGGCGGGGCACTGTTGCCCAAATACGTTCAACAAGGCCGCCGCGAAGTAGAGGTTCGGCTCCGGGCTCGCGAGCGCTCCACGGCGAAACGGGAATGCGCTCACGTCCAGCTCTTTGCGGGTCCAGCCCTGAGCGGTCCAGACGCCGAAGCGATAGACTCCGTCGTGGATGTTGCCCTCGTGCATACCCTCATTGATCAACGTGAGGCCGGTGCCGTAGCTGCTGTCGATATCGGTGCTGCAGTTGCTTTGCGCGTACACGAGCGCCGCAAGCAGCCAGGGATCCACGTTGAACTCCGAACTGTACCGGACGATGGCGTCTGCGTAGTCCTCGAGTTGGGTGGCTGCAGTCGAGGCAGGGCACAAATGGGCCATCGCATGCGCGAGGTCGATCGGCGCGACTCGTGCCGGCGATGCGGGCTCCCCGGGCCAGTATGACAGGTCGATCAGGCCGCCTCCACGAGGGCGCAAGCCCAATCGACGCATCTCCTGTGCGGTGAGCGGGCCCTTAGGACCCTCCGGTCGAACCTCTGGCGAATCGTTCAGTACGACCCCCGTTCGGTGCCGTCGCGCCCAGGGCGTACTCTGCGCGTGGCTCGACTGCATGGTGACGGTGAAGGCGACGAAGAAGGCGAGGGTTAAAAAACTGTTAAGAATTCTCAAGCGACTCTCCGGAGTCTTTAGGATGCCGTCCTTAAACGAAGCCTCCAACTTAATGACGTAAGTGTCTGGACTGCTTTGCTTATTCAAAGGTTTTGCGACCTTGAGCTATGTCCGCTAGGGTGCCCGTCAAGCCACGCGGCGAAACGCGCGATGAGTAGTCATAGAGGGACAGACATTTCGGGGGAGCGCCTCGCATCGCTTGCAAACCGCCAAGAGCTTTTCGCTCGGCGGCAATACGAGCCTGTGATCTCTTCCCAAGCACTCGAGTCGACGACGTCGACTTGGTTTGGTGTTGGTGTCGCGGCGGTCGACGCGAGCTGCGGTCTTCCCGTCGACGTCCTGATCCTCCTGTTCGCGCAAGAGATGGTGCGCAGAGAGCTCGGCCTCGCCAAGAGCTCCATCCTCATCGCCGACAGCAATGCCTGCAACGCAGGTGTGCCGAGGCTCGACGTGCACCGCGCCGCATCACTTGCACAAGCGCCGTTGGAAGCGCTCGTCGATCGTTTCGGGTTCCCCGTCGACATCCGCCGCTCATCTTCTTTGGCACCGGCATCCGAGGTGGAGCGCAAGCAAGAGGCTCTCGAGATCGACAACGGCTACGTGGCGCAGCAGCTCGTGCAAACCGAGATCATGCGTACGCGTGGGGCTGCGGTGAAAATCGGCTGGGCCCTCTCGGCCTGCACCTACGACGAGACGTACTTCGATCGCCTGTACAGGAACCACTTTGGCGACCAGGTCACGTTCGCGTACACGATCGGTGGCCGGACGCTCAACCCACAACGGCCGCGCGCATGTCCCTACCTCTGCCGGGAGCCGCGCGATCGCATGCTCCTGGGGACCAAGGAAAACGCGGTTCGAAAGCTCTACACCGACGCGGCTTCGCCTGCGGTGCGCGGGTATCGCCGCTTGATCGGCAAGCTTGCACGAGCGTACCACCATCTCACCGGGGACGACCCGGGCACCGCCGAGAGCTTCCTTCAGTTCGTCGTCGACGCGTCGGCAGGCCCGGTCAGTGGCCCTGCTACTGCAGGAAAGAAGCCAGCCCGCGAATCGCGAGCCGGCGCGCCGTCGAGCTTCGCTCCCTGACCTCACGCATTTGTGCGCCTGTGAGCTCATCTGCGGCTCGGCCACTTTGGCCTGAGCGTAGAAACGACTGCGGGCGCACACCGCGTTCGAGAAGCAGTGCCGTTGCATGATCGAACAGCGACTCGCGGCGCTTCATCGCATCGAAACTGCTCTCGATCACGGCGCGATCGACCCAGCGTTCGTCGCGCTCCCAACCCAGGAACTCGAGGATGCGCTCGATCGATGCCTTGCGGTCGCCCAAGAGATCCTCGTAGCGCACGATCAACACGTCGGGGTCAGACGCTCTCTCGTGCCAGCCGGCGACGTGCTCGAACCAGGAGCCGTACTGTAGGCGCCCATCCATGAACCGGAGGTAGAAGTCATTCAGGGTTCCTTCGAACCCGAGGTACGCGCGGTAGAAGTGAAAGTACGACACCAGCACATCGGAGCCGTCCCGCTCGACGTAGATGTAGCGCGCCCCATCGGGAAGCCATCCCCTGGGCAGGTGGCTCTTGAATACTCGGGGTGAGGGGAAGCGCTCCAGCTCCGAAGCGGTGACCTCGCCGATCGCGAGCGAACGCTCGAACCAGGGCGACACTTTGGTGAGATGGGCCGGATCGGGCTGCTCCTCGTGGGTCAGCAGATACAAAATCCATTGGGTCAGGGTCGTACCCGAGCGCGGGTAGCTCGAGATGAAGACGTCGGTCGGCCGCACCTCGAGGTCCATCCGGCCTCGCAGGAAGTTGGCGATTCGGCGGGCGTTGTCCAGATTGTGAACTGCGAGGTCGATCGCGCTCGACGCCAAGCCCAGGACGCGGCTCGCCGTCCCCTGCAGTGGGTCTCGTGTCCTGGTCGTCTTGGTTGGCCGCATGATCAGACGCTGACTACTCTAGCACCGCCGATGGAAGCCCTAGCACATATCACGACGCCGCAGTTTGCCGTGGCGTTCGTCGTTAGCTTCTTCGCCGCAGCGCTTCACAGCACGGTGGGCTTCGGCTTCGCGCTGCTCAGCGTGCCCTTGCTGTCGCTCCTCGATCCACTCTTCGCGCCGGTGCCCCAACTTCTGGTCGTGTTCCCGCTGACCCTGGCCATCGTTTTACGTGAGCGCCACGCCGTCGAGGTCCGGAGCACGCTGTGGATTTTCGCGGGGCGCGTACCGGGCGCGCTAATCGGAGTAGCCCTCCTCAAGTCGCTTTCAACCGCCGCGCTCGATGTCTTGATGTCGCTCATGGTGATCATCGGCGTGGTGCTCGTTGTCGGCCGTGGGACCTTTCGCCGAACGGCCGGCCGGGAGTTCGGCGCCGGCGTTGCTTCGGGAACCATGGCGATGGTGTCGGCGATCGGCGGACCGCCCATTGCCCTTCTGTATCGGAACGACGCTGGCCCGACCGTGCGCGCCAACCTCGGCCTGGTCTTTGCGGTCGGCCTGTGCATCACCATCAGCGTGCGCGCAGCGTCCGGAGAGGTTAGCTGGGACGAGGTAGTCATTGGCGCTGCCTTGCTGCCCGCGGTTTGGCTCGGGCTTCGCGTCAGCCACCGCTTGATTCCGCGTGTCGACGGGCCGCGATTGCGCAACGCCATCGTGATCATCGCAGGTGGCGCCGCTCTGTTGTTGCTCGCGCGGGGCGCGCTCAACTGGTGAAGTGGATCCAGGTCGTCGCCTGCTGGAAGCGCACCCCATGCCAGGCGGACGGGACTTCCGGGTCGGTCCAGTAATAGAGCCAGCGTGCGTCGACTGGCGCGATGTTCGTGCAGCCGTGGCTCCGCACTTTGCCGAAATCCGTGTGCCAGTAGGCCCCGTGAAGCGCGTACCCGCCGTGGTAGTAGAGCGTCCACGGAACTTCTTCGACTTCATAGAATCCGTCGATCGCGTCTGTCGCGTTCATCGTAGTCGAGATGTACTTCTGCTCCACTTGGAAGAGACCAGTCGGTGGCTCGTAGCCTTCTTTTCCGCTCGAGATCATCGTTGCGTAGACCGGCTCGTCGCCTTCGTAAGCAACGAGGGTTTGCTCGGCGAGGTCGACATGGATCCACTTGGCGTCGGCAGGCACGTCGCTCGGACGTTTCGCCCGACGCGCCACGCGCACGTCGTCACGGCGGATTGCGCCGGCAGCGCCAGAGACATACGCAACGCCATCCTTGGTGAGCTCCTCTTCGACCACGAACCGGCTGTGTTTCTCGGCGTTGCCCGTCACCTGAGGCTTGTTTCCCCTCACGTCCAGCAGATCCCGATCTTCGCTGTACACGAACGCCAACGGAAGGCGCCAGCCGTCCCGGCCAAGCTCCTCTCCGCGAACCGCCTCTGGATTGCGGAGCTCCACGTCCGTCTCGAGCACGTAGCGGCCCCGGACGGTTCGGTAGAACACGGCGCCGTCGGTTTCGCGCGTCTCCTTCTTGGCCAGCGCGAGGAAGTAGTCACCTTCCATCAGTGCTGACACCACCTCGGGGCTCGGGCCCTTTTGCTCCATGGCGCGCCGCGCTTGTTTTTCTTCTTGCACGGTCGGAATGCGATAGTAGCGCGGTGCCCGTTTGGTGATGACGCGAGAGTACTGATAGGGAAGGTGGCTGCTGACCTTGGCCGGTGGCACACCGTATCGGTTCGTGCTTGGCGTGTTGCTTACGTGGAAGCCGAGGGCCGTGCACACGTATCCGAACGGGGTCGCCTCGTACCAGGTGCCGTCCTTGCAGCCGGAACCACTGGCTTTGTTGCCAACTTTGAGCACGGTCCCACGGCGCACGATACCTGCGATTGTCGGGCTACTCGAGATGTTGTCGTAGACGAAGGCGTCGTACTGAAACGCGGACCCGAAGCGCCCCGTCTTGCTCGGGTTGTTCTTCGGCGCCTGTTGCCGGTCGTCCCAGTCGTCGAGGCCGGGCGCACGCAGGACGCTTTGCCCGCCGACCGTCGCCACCCGGTGCTGCTGCTCGGTGGCAGAGTGCTCGGTGGCAGAGTGCTCGCCGAGGGCGACCGCACCGACACCGACACCGGCGGTCAAGACCGCCAGGGATAACAAGGACCATCGATTTGAGAAGAATCGCAGCATGGGACGTCTCTTTGAAGTCGGCGCTCGACCCACCGTGCACCGCTGCCCGAGGATAGCGCCACTTTCTCCGGATTCAAAAGATCAGCAGTACTGTGGATTTAACGCGCATTTTCTGCGCTAGGAGATCGCCAATCGTCGGTGCTAAACCCTGGGTCATGCCTTCCGAATCCGCGCAACAGGCGCTCTCGCATCTTCGCGATCCGTCCGACTTCCAATGGTACGTGATCCCGTTCCTTCTGATCGTGCTCTACATCTATCACGACCAGATCGGCCGAAAGAACTACAGCGTCGTCTTTGCCGGTCTCGCGCTGTGGGGGATGGATTGGTTCAACGAGATCTGGAACTCGCTGATCTTCTACTTCAGCGGCTACGCGCCCGCATGGGCCGCGCCTGGTGAGACGGCTTATTTGATTCTGATTGGCCTGAACGTCGAGATCAGTTTAATGTTCGCGATCATGGGCATCGCGACGACAGTCATGCTCCCGAGCAAGGAAACGAAGATCCTAGGCTTGCCCAACCGCTGGGTCTTTGCCGTCTTCTTCAGCGCGCTTGCGGTCTTCATCGAGTATATGCTCAACGCAGTCGGCGCGTTGACGTGGGATTACTCCTGGTGGAACCGCTCGGCGCCCTGGCTGATCTTCTTGCTCGGCTACTTCCCCTTCTTCGTCGTCGCCTACTGGGTGCACGACATGAAGTGCATCAAGAGGCAGGCCGCCGCGGTCGGCGCCATTTTGACGTTCGACGCGATCTGCTTGATCGTATTCGGTGCCGTGCTCGGCTGGATCTAGCCGCACTCGGTGCAGGGCAGAACCTTCAGGGCAGGATGTCGTCGTCGTCGCATGGGCCGTTGCAGGAGTTCTCAGCGACGCCGGTTTCGTAGAAATTGAGCAGCGTGTCGCCGATCCCGCGAAGCTCCGTTGCTCGGCCATGCGGGTCCTTCATCGTGTCGCTCCAATGGGGAATGTTGGTGATTGGCGCTTCCGGATTGCCGAAGTCGACTTCGATCATTGCCGAGCCGACGTGTGGGCCAGAGAGGACATCGAGGCCCCATACCGGCCGTATGATATTCATGACATCGTCGCCGGAAGCGAGGTTCATCTGAACGTCCAGGGCATTCCAGTCGTAGTTGCTATAGAACTGCGGCGCGAACTCATCGAAATTCACGCTTCGGTTGAGCAGCAAGTTGTACGACTGTCCCGGCACTGCCAGCAGACCCCTTTCGATGTCGGTGGTGAGTGCCATGAGGCTCCCACCCAATATCCCGCCCTGGCTGCCGCCGAAGTAGTAGCGCTTCGATCCGTCGATGGTCGCCCCGCCACAATCGTTGGCGAGGGCTTGATTCAACGCCGTCGACGCTCCGCCTTCGGCCTCCCGCGACAGGGTCCGCATCGCCATCAAGAAGTTCAAGAAGCCCTGATGCATGCGTTCGGGGATTGCACGAAACGCCGACATGTCCCCACCGACAATGGCGGGGATCAGAGTGGGGAGGACGTCGTCGCTAGCAAAGCCCTTCCAGTCCAGCCCGAACGTCGCGAAGTTCGCCTGGGCCGCGATCTCCTGGAAGCCCAACACTTGTTCTTTCGCTCCGAGCTGTCCGTGGCCGAACTCGACGAGCGACGCCGGCTCGGTCGACACGCTCACCGGTACGATCATGGCCGCCGCATACGCGAAGGTGCCGTTCTGCTCGGGCAGGCCGTTCGCACCGAGATTGAGCAAGCCGCCCGACTCGCCCTTCGTCATGTACAGAGGCATGTCGAACGTGATCTCGAGGCGGCACGCGATGCCCTCGATGATGTCCTCGTTCTTGAGCTCGATCGTATACGGCACGCCGTCAGGGAACCTTTCGAGCGCATCGTCCCGAATGTGCAGCATCGCGCTCGTATTGTTTTCTCGGCTCGTTGTCGTGAAGTCCCAGGCAATCTGAAGGTCGTCGCGCGAGATACCCGCGTCTTCGAGCGTGGAGAAGATCTCTTCGAAGTGGGCACGACGCGATTCGATGACGGCGTCACTCGATGGGACATCGTCCCGCAAGGCTTGGAACCCGGGGGAGGGCGCAACGAACTCCCCGTCGCCATCGCGGACGTTCCGAATCGCCACAATGTAGCGAGTCGCATCTTCGGGACGGATGGCGGGTCGCAGCATCAGCGCTTGCTCTTGCCTGAGCCCCTCGATCTCGCGATCGATGGTGAACTGCGGCTTGTCTTCGCCTGCATCGATACGGAGCTTCGCCTGGACGACGTACTCATCGAGGTCGACCCAGTGCGCCAGTCTCTCGCCCGTCGTGGTGTTGAGGATGACCGTGGGAGACGTTTCGTTCAGCGAATCCTGAATCGAGTCCGGCGTTGCGAGTCCCATCACCGTGGCTCCCGCAAAGTGCGTCATGGCCGCAATGCCGGGTGAGAAGCCGTCCATCTCGTTGAAGGCATCCGGGTTCGAGCGGACCCCAGCCCTGGTTGCCGGCATCGTGACATCCGGCAATGCCAGCCGAAGCCCCGTAACCGTCGTCGAATCCGCGACCGTCCAGTAGTCGTTGGGATAGGGGAAGGCGCAGTAGCTCGGCGTCAACGGATCGCATCCAAAAGGCGGCGCAACAACGACCCCGCCAGCACCTGCCGTGCTGCTATCGCTACCGCAGCCGACGGTGAAAACGACGAGAGACGTCACAACAAGCCAACAAGAAAGGATCTTCATCCCGCAATGCTAAATGGGACCTCGGGGACACGCAGGTCACCAAAAAAGCTAGTTATTTCAGCAAGTTACAAAGCACACCGCGAAAGCCCGGGACCGCCTTTCAAAAGCGCTCCCACTGTCCGTGTTTTCGCGGTGTGCTTCGTAAGTGTTCGAAAGAAGCGAGTTTCTGAGGGTGTTGCGTGTCCCCAATTGCGCCTTGGTGTCGGGGCGGCCAGAACGCAGGCATGAAAATCGCTGTGGTGACAGGAGGCGGTAAGGGTCTCGGTCGAGAAATAGCCGAGGGGCTCGCTCGCAAAGGGTTCGCCGTCTTGGTGACGGACATCGATGAGGACGCAGCACGCGCCACGGCAGATGCCATCGGTGGGGGCGCCTGGTCGATGCGCCAGGACGTCAGTGAGGCGGCGTCACATCATGAGATTGCACGCGCGGCGAACGAACGCGGGTCGCTCGAGCTCTGGGTGAACAATGCGGGCGTGCTTCACACGGGCAACGCCTGGGACCACAGTGACGCGGCAGTTCAGCAGATGGTCGACGTCAATCTGTTGGGCATGCTTTGGGGGGCCCGCGCGGCCATCGAGGCCATGCGTGCCAAGGGTGGTCATTTGATCAACATCGCCTCGATGTCGTCGATTACGCCGGTGCCGGGGTTGGCCGTCTATGGAGCGACGAAGCAAGCGGTGTTGGGTTTAACGATATCATTGGCGGGCGACCTCGAGCGTGCCGCGCTGCCGATCAAGGTGAGTGCCGTGTGCCCGGACGGTATCGACACCGACATGGTGCGAAACGTGAGAGGATCGAAAGAAGCCGGCATCGTGTTTGCTGCGCCAAAGCTGCTGACGGTAGAGGAAGTGGCAGGCGTCGTTCTCGATCTCGTCGACAAGCCCAGGCTTGCGGTCAGCGTGCCGCGATTCCGTGGAGCGTTGGCCCACGTGCTTCGTCCGTTTCCGACGTTCAGCCTCCAGGCGCTGAAGCCCTTTCTCTGGTTCGGCGAGCGGCAACGTCGCAAGACGACCGAGGAACGCTAAGCGTCTCCGCCATCCTCGCGATAGATATGCACGTCGCGTTGCGGGAATGGGATGGAAATCCCCTCCTCATCGAAGCGCCGTTTCACCTCGCGCGTAACGTCCCAGTAGACGTCCCAGTATTCCTCTGTCTTGCTCCAAGGACGCACCACGAAGTTCACCGAAGAGTCCCCGAGCTCGTGCAAGCGAACGACAGGCTCCGGGTCTTTCAGCACCTTTGCGTGGCTGGACACGATTTCGGCGAGCACTTTCTCTGCCTTGGGAATGTCGTCCGAGTATCCAATCCCAAACTTCATATCGACGCGGCGCGTGTCTTGATGAGTGACGTTACGAATGACGCCTCCCCATATCTGCTTGTTCGGCACGACCAGCATCTGGTTGTCGAAGGTGCGAACCATGGTCGACACCAGGTTCATCTGGTCGACCTTGCCCATCACGCCACCCGCTTCGACGACGTCGCCTACGTCGAACGGCCGGTAGAGGAGGATCATCATTCCTGAGGCAAAGTTCGACAGCGTGTCTTGGAGGGCGAAGCCGATGACGAAGCCGGCGATGCCCAGACCAGCGAGAAGCGGGGCCACCTCGATGCCGAGCTGCGCAATTGCGATGATGACACCGAGCAGCAGGATGAGCCGTCCGGTCATCTTGATGAAAAAGTCTCTAGCCAAGCTCGAAATGCTTAGCTTCGAACGGTTGAGCGCTCGGCGCACGATCCCTCGCCCAACGCGGGCCAAGATCCAAAACGCCAGCAAGACGAGCAGAAAGATGACCAAGCGGAAGAACATCGCCGCGCCGTTGGACCTGACCCAGTCCGCTCCCTTAGCGGTCCACTGCTCGATCAACGCCGTCGCGACCTCCCGATCGAGAATGTCGTCCGAGATCTTACCGGTAGCGCTGATGATCCCCTCCCTGAGCTCGGCCGTCTCCATGCCGTACTCATCCATGAGGTCCACGTTCACGTGCTGGCTTTCGGCCAGCAGATCCCTCTGTTCCTTGAGCGCGGCGAGATCTTTTTGCGCTTCCGCGTCCTCATCGACTCCGGGGCGCGCCGTGATGTCGTCGATCTCGTCCTTGGTGTTCTGCAGGGCGCCCGCGACCATCCGCGAGCGGCGCGTCAGGGTCTTTTCGAGGTATGCGGCGTCGGCCGCTACATCCACGCCGAGTTCTTCACGCGCATCGATGTTCGCGTCCAGCTCTTTGAGCAAGAGGTTGGAAGCCTGCAGAGCGGTGTCGCGCTCTTTGCGAGCCTTCTCCGCGTCTTCGGCACTTCCCTCGCCCATCAAGTCGACGAGCTCCACGATCCGCGCGCTCAGGTTGCGCAGCTCCTCGCGAATCATTTTGGCGTCTCGTTCGAGCGCCTGCGTCACGACCGAGCGGCCCTGGGCGACATCTGTCCCGGCATCTTCGCCATCGACCACGAGGGCAACCAGCTCGGAAACAGCGCGCCGATAGCGGGACCGTCGTTCCACCAGCTCCTTTTCGAGCATCGTTGCGGTGGCGCTGCCTTCCTCCTTCTTGATCTTTTGACGCAGCTCTTCGAGGTCGGCTTCGCGCGTTTCCAGATCGTCGGTGAGCTCCTGCACCTGCTCGGCGGTGGTCTTTTCTTCTGCCGACCCCCCTTCTTGTCCAAATGCTGCCAGCGAGAACAAAGAAGTGAGCGTGAGAACGAGTATGAAACTCGCGGCGGGCCGAAGCCGCCCGTATTGCGCTGCGCGGTGCATATTCAATCTCCGTGAAACTCGATTGCCGGGCCGAGGGATCGGCCCCAAAAGAGCGCGAGTGCTACTCGAAGTCGCGCCGCCCTTCAAGGCGGCCGGAACGTTGAACAATGGCGTTCTGCCCTATAGAGTTGCCGCGACTGGGAGGTCGGAATGAAGAGCATGAACTGGAAATTCACTGCACTGCTGGTTGCGCTGTGCTTGCCGGCCACGCTGGCAGCCGCACAGTGGGATGCGTCGACGCAGGAGGGCACGTCCAGCACAGCCACGACGGCGCCCACCCCGCCGCCGGCTCCGTCCGATCAAATGGTCGCAACCACCCCTCAGCCCGCCATGCAGCAGCCGCAGGAGAAGAAGGGTCTCGAGGTGGGCTTCACATGGGGCCTCAGCATCGGCGTGCCGATAATCTTGGACGTGCCGAGAGAGAACGTTCGACCGGGCGCCAACATCAACTTCTTTGGCGGCGCCGACTTTGGTTGGTTCGTCATCGGCGGGGATGCCGGTCTTCAGTGGAATCCGATCGACCTGAATGGACTGCCTGGCGTTTCCAGCAACGGACGGCACCCGCTCACACGCATCTATCTCTCGCTTCCCGAGGTCCGCTTCCAGGTCCCCGATCTCAAAGTCGTCCTCCCGTACATTACCGGCTCGTTCGACATGAACTTCTGGAACTTTGCGGAGACCACAGTGGGCTGTGGCTACTGGTACTGCAGCCAAGTCTCGGTGTACCGCTTCACGCCCGGGTTCACCGGCAAGGCCGGGCTCGGCTTCGAGGTCAAGCGCGGCGTCTACATCGACACCGGCTTCCAGTACTCGTTCACCGGCAAAGGTAACTTCTTCGCCCAGTCTGGTTGGTGGTTGGCGCCCTACATCGGCGTCCTCGTCCGCGGGAGGTAGCCTCGCTCGGCTAACGGCGTCCACCACCGCCGCGACGTCCACCGCCACTGCGGTTTCCGCTCCGGTTGCTACTGCCGCTGCTTTTGCTGCCCGAGCTCGAACCGCCCTGCTTTGAAGGCTGCGTCGAGGGCTGGTTGCTCGGCTGTTGCGAAGGCTTGTTGCTCGGCTGCTGTGAGGGCTTGGTCGAGGGCTGCGTCGAGGGCTTGTTGCTCGGCTGTTGCGAGGGCTTGGTACCGGGCTTGGAGCCAGCCCCCTGATTGGGCGGCCGTCCGCTGCCGTGCCCCGGGTTGTTTCCATGACTGGGGTTGTTGTTGTGACGGTAGTGCGCGTTGCGGTGCGTCTGCGCGTGGTGGTAACGGTGGTGGCGATACGCTGGTGAGCGTCCGTAGTGCGCGTGGCCGTGATACCAATGATAGTGGTAGTGGGGGTGCCAGATCGGATAGACGATCAGCGGTGCGACATAGACACCCGTATACACGTAGACGGTTGTCGTCGACGCTTGCGGCTCGACGGCTTCGGTCGATGCCGCCGGAGCCGCCTCGGCGTTGGCAGCCAC
>CAXMRM010000208.1:0-9711 GCA_964196015.1 uncultured Myxococcota bacterium | reverse complement strand
GGTGTACGGCGTTCCGGTCTACGACACGGTCCGCGAGATCACCGAGAAGGAAAGGGTCGATGGAACCATCATCACGGTGCCACTCGCCTTTGCCCCAGATGCTGCCTACGAAGCGATCGACGCTGGCATCAAAGAGGTGATCATCATCACCGAAGGCATTCCGCGTAAAGACGCCTCCGCCATAGTCGAGTACGCAGAGCTCCACGGCGCTCGGCTCATCGGCCCAAACTGCCTCGGCGTCATCGTGCCGGACGTCTGTCGCTTTGGAAGCCTTGGCGGCCCCGCTGTCGATTGCCGCAAGGCCTTCAAACCGGGGGTCGTCGGCGTGATGTCGCGTTCGGGCGGGATGACGACCGAGATCTGCAACGCGCTGACGCTGTCAGGGCTTGGCGTGAGTACGGCGATTTCGATCGGCGGCGACCCCGTGATCGGGTCGACGTATGTCGACCTGATTCCTCTGTTCGAGGCGGACGCAGACACCAAGGCCGTGGTGATCTATGCAGAGCCCGGCGGCACCGCAGAAGCGGAGCTCGCACGCTGGACTCAGGAAAACAAGAGCCGCCTTCCCATCGTGGCGTTCGTGGCGGGCCGCTTCATGGATGAGATGCCCGGCATGAGCTTTGGCCATGCGGGGACGGTCGTGAACAAGAAGGTCGATTCGCCGGCCGACAAAATGCGCCGCATGCGAGAGGCCGGGATTTCCGTGGCCGAAGAGATCGGCGACATTCCAGACCTCCTCCGAGAGCGCATCGGAAACTGAGCGGCAGAGGAACGATCATGGCTATGTTCATACGCGTAGATGTCGACAACAGGGTCATCGAGAAGACCCCCGGCCTAGCGGACAAGCTCGTCGAAGTGTGCCCCGTCAAAATCTTCAAGCCCGCCTCCAAGGCAAACGCCGTCGAGGTTGTCGAGGACAACGTCGACGAGTGCACCCTTTGCGACCTGTGCATGCAGGCCTCCCCCGAGGGCGTGCACGTCATAAAGCTCTACGAATAGGGTCGGGGAGCACGCGGTCGATGACGATGGACGTCCTCGACTGGTCGAAGCTCACGCTTGCGTTATAGAAGGCGTCGCATTGTTTTTCTGCTTTGGCGGCGGCCGCATCGTCGCAGTTTCCGCGCGAATTCGGCCTTCCAGTGGCTGTGGGCTTGCACAAGCGTGCTTTCGCGGTAACGGGCGGGTGGCAAATCGACCAAATTGCACGAGTAAAAGAATGAAAGACCTTAGTAAATACCGAAACGTCGGCATCTTTGCCCACGTGGACGCCGGCAAGACCACGACCACCGAGCGCATCCTCAAGCTCACCGGCAAGATCCACAAAATCGGCGAGGTGCACGACGGTGCGGCCACCACCGATTTCATGGAGCAGGAGCAGGAGCGCGGCATCACGATTCAGTCCGCGGCCACGACCTGCTTCTGGCACGACCACCAGCTGAACATCATCGACACCCCCGGACACGTGGACTTCACGATCGAGGTCTATCGTTCGCTCAAGGTGCTCGACGGCGGCGTCGGCGTGTTCTGCGGCTCTGGCGGTGTCGAGCCGCAGTCCGAGACCAACTGGCGTTACGCAAACGATTCCAAGGTCGCGCGTCTGATTTTCGTCAACAAGCTCGACCGATTGGGCGCGGACTTCTACCGCGTAGTCGACCAGGTCAAGAATATCCTCGGCGCCAAGCCGCTCGTCATGGTGCTTCCCATCGGAACGGAGGCCGACTTCGTTGGTGTCGTCGATCTGCTCACTCGCCAGGCATACGTCTGGGATGAGTCCGGCGAGCCGGAGAACTTCGAGGTAGTGGAAGTCCCCGAGGACATGAAAGAGCTCGTCGAGAAGTACCGTTTTCAGCTCATCGAGACCGCCGTGGAGCAAGACGACGAGGCGATGGAGCAGTACCTCGAGGGCAACGAGCCCGACGTCGAGACGCTCAAGAAGTGCGTCCGCAAGGGCACGCGCGACCTGGTGTTCTTCCCGACCTACTGCGGCTCGGCGTTCAAGAACAAGGGCATCCAGCAGGTGCTCAACGCCGTTGTCGACTACTTGCCCGATCCTACCGAGGTTCCGCCCCAGCCGGAGGTCGACCTCGAAGGGAACGAGACCGGCGAGTTTGCGATCGTCGACCCAAGCAAGCCCGTGCGCGCGCTCGCATTCAAGATCATGGACGACCGCTTCGGTGCGCTCACCTTCGCCCGCATTTACTCGGGTACGATCAACAAGGGCGATACCCTGGTTAACACCTTCACTGGCAAGAACGAGCGAATCGGCCGCATGGTGGAGATGCACGCCGACGACCGAACCATCGTGGATTCGGCGCAGGCCGGCGACATCGTGGCCATGGTCGGCCTCAAGGACGTGCGCACGGGCCATACATTGGCCGACCAGAAGGCGCCGGCCACGCTGGAGCCGATGGTGTTTCCGGATCCTGTCATTTCACTCGCCATCAGCACGAAGGACAAGACCATGAGCGAGAAGCTCGGCACGGCGCTCGGCAAGATGGTTGCCGAGGACCCGTCTTTTCACGTGGAGGTCGACCAGGAGTCCGGCGAGACCATTCTCAAGGGGATGGGCGAGCTCCATCTCGACATCAAGGTCGACATTCTTCGCCGCAGCCATGGCGTTGCGGTCGATGTCGGCGCGCCGCAGGTCGCGTACCGTGAGACCGTGACGCAGACGATCGAGGACGGCTACACCCACAAGAAGCAGACCGGCGGTTCCGGCCAGTTCGCGAAGATCGAATACACGATCGAGCCCACCGCGCCCGGCGAAGGGTTCATCTTCCAGTCCAAGATCGTTGGCGGCAAGATCCCCAAGGAGTTCATTCCCGCCGTCGAGAAGGGCTTCAAGGTCATGAAGGAGGCGGGGCCACTGTGTGGATTCCCCTTGCTCGACTTCAAGGTCACACTGACCGACGGCTCCTTCCACGCGGTCGACTCGTCGCAGATGGCCTTCGAGACGGCCGCAAAGGCTGCCTTCCGCCAGAGCATGCCCAAGGCTGGGCCGCAGTTGCTCGAGCCGATCATGAGGGTCGATGTCTTTGTGCCAGACGCCAACGTGGGCGATGTCATCGGCGACCTCAACCGTCGCCGTGGCATGGTGAACTCGCAGGAAAAGGGTCACACCAACGTCCGCGTCAAGGCAGACGTTCCGCTGAGCGAAATGTTCGGCTACATCGGCGATCTTCGCTCCGCCACCTCGGGTCGAGGCCAGTTCTCGATGGAGTTCAGCCACTACGCGCCCGTTCCGCGGAACATTCTCGAGAAGGTTCAGATCGAGGTCGCCGAGCGCAAGGCGGCCAAGAAGAAGTAGTACAGGAACTCGGGCACTTCTAGTCCGCGAGCTCCCGTTTCATCACCTTCCCCGTCGCGTTGCGGGGCAAGGCATCGATGAACGCGACGTCTCGCGGGACCTTGTAGCTTGCGAGACCCTGCTTCACGTGTGCCTTCACCGCGTCCTCGCTCAGGCTGACGCCCGGCTTGAGGACGACGAATGCCCTGAGCCGCTGACCCCATTCGGGATCGCTCACGCCGATGACGGCTACCTCTTCGACCTCGTCGTGGCCGGCGATCAAGTCTTCGATTTCGCGCGGGAACACGTTTTCTCCACCCGAGACGATCATGTCGTCGTCCCGGCCGTCGACGAAGAGGCGCCCCCCCTCGTCAAAGTGCCCGACGTCCCCGCTGCTGACCATCGAGCCGAGCCGCTCCTTATCGTCCCCGCTGGTGTAACCCTCGAATGAGATCGCGTTGGCGACGAAGATGCGTCCGGTCTGCCCGGTGGGAAGCGGTTTGCCCTGGTTGTCGAGGATCTTCACGCTCGCGCCCAGCGGGGGTTTGCCCGCGGTTCCAGGTGCGGCCCGCATGTCTTCCGGCGTGGCGACAGAGGCCATCGCGACTTCGGTGGAACCGTAAAAATTGTAGAGGTTGTCGCCGAAGGTATCCATCCACTCGGTGGCGATGTGTCCGGGCAACGCAGAGCCGCTGGCGGCGGTAATACGAAGTGAGCTGAGGTCGTACTTGCGCTTCACGTCATCGGGCAACGCGAGGATGCGCTGCATCATGATCGGGACGACCGCGAGCGAGGTGCACTGATGTTCTGCGACGACGCGCAAGGTCGCTTCGGGATCGAAGCGGCGTGTCATCACGTAGGTCGAGCCGAGGATGAGGCCCAACTGAAACTGCCCGAGGCCCCAGGAATGAAAGAGCGGCGCGGCGATCATCGTGCGCTCTCCGGTTCGCAGTGGGATGGCGGACAGCATCGACGCGATCGGCAGCATGCCCTTGGGAGATCCGCGCTTGGCACCTTTCGGAGTACCCGTGGTGCCCGAGGTCAGCATCGTGAAGCGCGACTCGATGCTCGGCGGCTCGACGTTGTCGTCGGCGTGGTCAGCCATCACGTCCTCGACGCTCGGATCGTCGCCAGAGCCGTACACGACGAAGCGCGGCATGTCTCGTAGGTCCTCGAGCAGATCGGTGAACTCTTCATCGTAGAGCAGGGCGCTGATCTTCTCGCGGTGCCCCACCTCAGTGAGCTGCGGCGCTGCGAACATCGTATTCAACAAGACCGTGTTGGCGCCAACCTTGCAGCAAGCCACGATAGTCTCGATGAATCGCCGATGATTGCGGCACATCACCCCGATCACGTCACCGGGAGCCACCCCCGTCTCCCGAAGGCCGCGCGCCAACGCGTTCGACCGTCGATTCACCTCGTCGAATGTGGCCGAGCCATCGTCATCGATGACGGCCACCGCGTCGGGTTGACGAATTGCCAACGCGATGAAGCCCATTGCCGGCGACCGCCCCCAGCCCTTAGCTGCCCTGACGATGCGTATCGTCTTGTCGGGCCGAATCGGCTTCAACACACCCGCCCGATACAGCACGCGTGCCACCTCTAGCTTTTCAGCAAAATTTCCCACGCCGGGGAGACTAGCGCTTCGAGCTCAATAGCGAAAGACGTACTCTAGCCAGAGCCAGTGCTCAGGGTTGGGCACACGGGCCAACGTCGACTGGCGGCGATCGAGGAACACTCGCAAGTCGTAGCGCACCCGCAGCATGTCACGCTCGCGCACCGTCAGCGCGGCATCCAGGTACGCCCACAACGCCTGGGGGAGCCGATGATTGTCCCAGATGTCTTCGAAGTCGTAGCGGACGCGAAGGCGAATGCGCAGGATATCGATCGGCCGGGTCGTGATGTTGAGGATCGCAGCGATGTCTTGCTGAAGACGAAGAGCGCCGAGTTTCTGACCGACCCAGCGATGCTGAAACTGCGCTGACAGCGTGAGCCGTCGGACTGGCTCATAGGCGAGCTGCGTCGCCAAGGCAAACCGTTGCTCCGCGCTCTTGCGGTACTCGGTCCATAGCGCCCAGACCCATGATGGGGCGATCTGCAGGTCCGTGCGCGCGAAGAGCAGAGCACCAAACGCGCCGGACGAGAGCTGACGCCATCCGTCGGCTACGGTCCGCAGCCCGACGTGGCGCCCGAGCCGGCTCGTCGCGCGAACGCGGAGCCCGGTCTCGTCTCTCGCCCGCAGTCCGTCTAGCTCGTCGGGCGCCGAGACGGGCCGCGCGTATGGGTTAACGTAGCTCGACCCATAGTAACGCGCCGATACATCGACCTCGGTCGTAGGAAGTGTCGTCACGCTCCGCACGATCGCTCCGTAGCCGCCTCCGCCGCCGACCTGCGCATCGAAGCTCCGGGCGACTTCGGCGAAGAAATCCTGCGGGCCGAATCCGAACGCGGCGTCTACACCGACCGCTCCGAAGCGCCCACCGAAGGGTTTGCGCGCGAACTCCTGGAACCCGAGCTCGGCTCCTTCGACGAGCCATTTGGGCACCGAGCCATATCCGGTTACTCCAACGTGAGCCCGAGTATTCCAGAAGTAGCTCGCGTTCGCGCCCGCGAGGCCTTCTGCGTACATGGCAGGCAAGGTTGCAAACCTGGCCGTGCTTGCCGGCGCGGTTGGATCGCCGGTCCTTACGTAGACCGGAGGCGCCCCGCATTGCGGGTCTTCATCTCGCCGCGGATCATCGCAGGCACCCGCGTTGACGATCTCGATCTGCGGGATGCGATGCGCCTGATACGACCCCCATGCGTACCCCTGAAGCCGTCCTGGCCCCACAGGAAGGTCCTTCAACCCCAGCGCGACGCCTGTCAATCGATTCGTCCACTCGTAGTCGGGCGTGACTCGGGCGACGCGGTCGTTTGGACATGGCGGGTCCGGCAGCTCTCCCGGAGCGCGCCTACAGCGGAGCCCGAGCTCGTTCTGCCTACGAAGCTCGTAATCCCCGAAGAATCCATTGGGCGTGACTTGGTCCGTCACGTCGAACGTGAGCCGTTGCCCAAACCCGATGCGATACGTCCCGCCGATGATCTCCCATTTGTCGTCCTCCCATTCGACATAGAGCTTCGGCACCTCGAAACGAACACGCTCTGGCTCGGCGCTGAGCGCAGCTCGATTCGAGTCCCATCGAACCCGACGTAACCCGTTGCGCGTGAGAGCAGCCGCAACGCCGATGTCTAAGTTGCGAAGCGACTTGATGCGCGCCTGCACTGCAGCAGCGGGCGGCAGCCGGTCGTATCGACCCGTCCAGCGCCCCTGGATCCGCACGAAACCGTCGGTTTGAGACTTCGGTGCGTCCGGAGCCCGGACGACCAGGAACGCGCCGAGCGAGTTCGCTAGCTCAGCTTCGAGCACACCGGCAGCGACCAAGTCACCCAGGCTGTGAATCGCTCCGGCCTCCTTGCGATACGCGAGAATCCGATCGACATGTCCGTAGTCGAGATTCGGAAGCAGATACAGCCTTTCCCGACCGGCCCGGTTCAGCTCCACGCGCGTTTGATGAAGAAGCAGCAGCGCGTCGAACGAAGACTCCGAGATCTGCTCGGTTACCAGGAGGTCGTAGAGGTCTTCCTCGGTTTCGATATCGATGAAGACCTCGTACTGAACTGCCGACGCCGTGCGCGGGGCCAGCACGAAGAGGCACGCGGAAACGAATGCGCCCCTCAGGAGCACCAGGGATTCGCCGAGCCAGGCGTCCCCAAGTCACCGTCGCCATAGCCGTCCACGGCGTCGCAGATCTTGCCGAGCTCGTCGACCTGGGTCGCAACTCCCGCCGTCGAGCGCTCGTACGTCACGGAGTCCAGAACCCGGTTATCGATACTCAGCGTGATTGTCTCGTTGCTGTTGTTCAGTGAAAGGGACAGCTCGGCGTCAACCGCTTCGATCCCGCCGTTTTCGAATGGGTTTGTGTTCCGCCCAAAGACCAGGTAAGCGCCCTCTCGCACCCTCAAACAGTCTTCATGTTCGACCGTCGTCACGCCGGACGTGAGATCCGACAGCACGAGGCCGTTCAAGTCGACCGCTGCATCGAAGCGAACCTCCAGCCACTCCCCGTCTCGGTTTCCAACAGCCGCCGGATTTGCCATCCATTCTGTGATGCGTGCTTCGCCTGCATTGGGGCTGACGATCTCCCGCGGCGCGCCATCGTCGAAACACATCCCGGGACCCAACACCGGCGCACAGCTTGGGTTCGCCTCGCCGGGCGTCCCGAAATTGTCGGTGATGTACTCGTCTTGCCGGAGGGCTAAGCAGACCTCGTGACTGGGATCGACCTGCCAAGCCACTCCCTCGACCGTGCCGTCGTAGTCCACTCGGTGCAGGACGACACCATCGACGCCGGCTACGATGCTTCGCGCTCCCGAATTGCCCAGGCTGAACCCGAGATCCGCGTCGACGCGGGGAGCCGCCGCCGGGCTCGCCCCGAAGACGACCCGTGTCCCCGCGCCGACCGGAAAACACTCTTCCTGGTCGATGATTACCTTCAATGCGTCAGGCGCCGGCCCGAGCTGAAACCCGTTGAGGTCAGCATCTGCGTCGAACAGCGCCTCCACCCACTCGAAGTCGGCATCCGTCCCTTCCGGGTTGGCCATCCACTCGGTGATCTGCACCTCGGCTGGCTCAGGCGTGATGATCGCGCGGCCAGAGCCACTTTCTAGGCAGGTGCCTTCGATCTGCACGACCTCGCAGGGACTGTTCCTGGCCCCCGGTGTCCCGAAGTTGCCAGCAGAAACCTCCCTGACCCCTTCTGGTGTCGCGCACCAATGACCCGCTTCGTCGTTCAGCTCGTGATCGGGCGCCAACCGTCCGTCGAGCTCGAGTGCGCGGCCCTCGGTGGTCCGCTCGTAGCGCGCCTCGTCGATGAGCATCTCGCCGCACCGAACCGAAACGACCGCGTCGGAGTTACGGAGGCTGCCGAGTGAGTTGCCATAGCTGTAGTCCACGTGCGCCGGCAGCGAATCGACCGGGGCGTTTCCCGCGACGAAGTAGTCGCCGCCATCGATGGACGCTCCTGCGAAGCGATGAGCCTTTGGGCTCGCACCGTCCCCTTTACCCGTGACGAGCGTCAACCCATCGAGCGCCAGTGTCCCCGCGGTTGTGTTGAAAAGCTCGATATACTCGCCCTCTCCATCGCTCCCGTCGGGATTGGCATGCACTTCCGTGACGACCAGGTCGCCAGGCTCGAACGCATCGCAAACAGTCGCCGCGCCAACTGGTTCTCGCCCGCAGCCGCTGAGCAACAACACCGGGCACGCGAACCTGCGCGCCCAACTCCTAATACCCGCCATCTCGACCTCCCGTCGCTGTGGTTTAGGGGGGGTATCGGACAGCGCCTCGCGCGGTTTCGTGCCGTTGCGCGGTCGACTATTCGGCGGCGCGCTGGGCGTCTTCGGGCAACGGCACCGAGGGCAGCGAGACTTGCGCAGGCGCTTCGACGACAACTTGGAGCGTGCGGTAATCGCCCTTTTCGTAGCGTGCCAGGGTGCCCCGGACCGTCACGGGCTCTCGCTTGTAGCGCTCGATACCACTCTGCTGAAAGACATCCCTGTCGAAGAAGATGACCGGGAAACCCTTGCCGCGCTGCATCGCCAACAAGACTCGCACCAGCCCCTTGAAGTGCTGGATCCTGTCGACGGTAGAAAGGATCGTGACCTCTTGGCCAAGCTTCGTCTCCAGTTGGGCCAGCGCGTCCCAGTGCGTCAGCTCGATGTAGTCTTCTCGACGATTCGCCTCGTGCTCGAACACTCGAATGAAGTCGGCTCGCGCGTTCCACCAGGCCTTGCGTTCGTCGTAGTCGCCGTAGCCTTGCGCGTCCGGATCCCAGATCCCGCGTTGGGCTTGCCGGGCCTCCGCTTCCGCATGACTGAGCTGATTGTGAAAGCGATGCGAGTATCCGTACTTCGTGAAGTAGGGGCTCATCCCCGCGCGTATGCACTCCACGTTGTAGCTCGTCCATCGCCCGTTCTTCTTCACGAACGCATACGCCAAGAGCCGTCCGTAGTACCCCCGGATTTCCTTCGGGTCATCGCGCTCTAGCCGCACGCTGTCCGTGTCTTCGAAGAACGCTTGGGCGAACTTGGTGGCCTGTTCCCCCATCGGTGTCCCGGCCTTTCGCGGGCGGGTCGCGCCTCCGCGCTTCCTTTTCAGATACTGCTCGAAATCTTTCGCCGCAGCCGCGCGGTCAGCTCTGCCGCGCAGCTTCTCTTCGGTGTCGATCGACAGCAATCGAATGGAGCCCTCGACGCCCTCGACCCGAATCGTGTCTCCATCGACTACGGGCTTGTCGGCCAGCCGGTACTCGCCGATCAGCAGTCCTTTCTGTGCGGTCTCCTTTGGTGGATGATCGGTTGCCGTCTCGCGTTCGGCGTCTCCCGTG
>CAXMRM010000207.1:0-4387 GCA_964196015.1 uncultured Myxococcota bacterium | reverse complement strand
CGTTCGAACCATCGGCTGCGGCAACCCTTGGAGTCGTAGGTCGCTTTGCAAATCGCCAACGCCTGTTGCTCGAGGTCGCGGAGCACGTCGGGGTCCGGGCCGACGAGCCGAGCCTCGATCTTGCCGGGCTTGCTCGGTCCTAGGTCGAAGGTCCGACCAAACGCAATCGCATCAGGAGCCCTCTCACGAACGTACTGTTCGGCCCTCTCGATATCGCGGGCGAGGGTGTTGTAGTCCTCGATGTCCACGAGAAACTGGGCGAACCCGCTGTGGCTCTTCTCTGGCGTAAACGTCAAGATGAAACGAAGCGGCCCCTGGCCGATGGCGGACGCGACATGCGTGACGCCTTCGAGCTCGGCGAGACCTTGCTCCAGGACCGCCACCCGCTTTTCCGTCTCGTCGATGTCGGTGCCGAGCGGCCAGAACACGTCCACGCGGAACTTGGGCGTGGTGGAAGCGGGAAAGAACGTCTTGCCGGTAAACTGGTACCCGTAAAGCGAAACCGCGAAGACGAACAATACGACCGCGACCGTGACCCAACGAAATCGAATGCAAACGGCGAGGAGCCCCTTGTACCCTCTGTAGAACGCGCTGTCGTAGGGGTCCTTCTGTTCTTCTTCTTTCGCCTTGGTCGGCTTCGGGGGCTTGAGGAACCAAATCCCGAGCAACGGCGTGATCGTCATCGCCGTCACCCAACTGAGCGAGAGAGAAATGCCGATCACGGTGAAGAGCGATCGACAGAACTCTCCCGTGCTGTCGGGCGACAGGCCGATCGCCGCAAAGGCGATGATGGCGACCACCGTCGCGCCGAGCAGTGGCGTCGATGTCTGGCCGGTGACCTCTTTTGCCGCCTTCTCAGGATCCATGCCGCCATTGATCCGCACCAACATGCCATCGATGATCACGATCGCGTTATCCACCAGCATGCCAAGCGCGATGATCAGCGCGCCGAGCGAGATGCGCTCGAGAGCGACCCCCGCGGGCCCCATGAAAATGAATGTTCCGCAAATCGTCAGCACGAGCACGAAGCCAATGATCAAGCCGCTTCGAAGCCCCATGAAGAGCAACAGAACCACGATCACGATGAGAATGGCTTCGAGCAGATTGATGATGAACGCGTCGATCGCGGTCGTGACCATGTCGGACTGCATGTAGATGACGCCGAGCTCCATGCCGAGGGGCGTCTGCCCCTCGAGTTCCGCCAGCCGGGCCTGGATCCCCTCGCCCATCGTGACGACGTTTCCGCCCTTTTCGGTCGACACCCCGATGCCGATAGCCCGGTGGCCGTCAAAGTGGAGCTTGTTCGTTGCGGGATCCTGATAGCCGCGCTTGATTTCGGCGATGTCACGCAAGCGGACCTGCGACTGGTCGCCCTTGCTGATTAGGATGTCTCCGAGCTCCTGCGACGTATGGATCAGGGAATCGGGCTGAAGCTTGATGTACTCGGTGCCTACGTTGACGCGACCCGCATCGACAACGACGCCCTCGGCGACCAACTGCTTCCCGATATCGTCGCTCGAAATGCCAATTTGAGATATGCGTTCCCGGTCGAACTCGACGTAGACGACCTCGGGCAAGACCCCAAAGAGCTCGACCTTCGCGACGCTGTTCACGAGAACCAGCTCACGGCGAAGGAGCTTGGCGAAGTCGTACAGCTCGCGGTAGCTGTACTCGTCTCCGTGGAGCGCCAAGAACACGCCGTAGACATCGGAATAATCGTCGTTGACCAACGAGGGGCCTGCGCCGGGAGGGAGCTGCGACTGTGCATCTCCGACTTTGCGCCGGAGCTCGTCCCAAATCTGCGGTAGCTCCGCGCTGTCCACGGTCGACCGCATCTCCACCGTGATCGTCGACATTCCAGGGAGGTTGCGTGATTCGATCCTCTTGATCTTACCGAGCTTCTGGATGGCGAGCTCGAGCTCGTCGCTCACTTCCTCTTCGACTTCGTACGCCGTCGCGCCTGGATACGGCGTGATGACGAGCGCTTCCTTGATGGTGAACTCTGGATCTTCGAGCCGGGGCAACGCGTTGAACGATTTCATCCCGGCGTAGACCGTCACCACAGTGAGGACGATGATCAGCGTTCGGTTTCGAAGAGCAAAGCCGGTGAGATTCATTGCCGAGTCTCGTCCGATTTCTCCATCTCGGTCACTACGCGACCGTCGGTCAGCAAGTGCACACCGGTCATGGCGATGGCCTCACCGCCTTCGAGACCTTCGGTGACGACGATGCGATCTCCTCCGGTGATCTTACCGACCTTCACAGGCCGCCTCGACACGCTCATCGCCTCCTCGTCGACCAGCCAGACGAACGGCTCGTCTTGAGAGTCAGCGACTACGGCTTGAGCAGGCACCAGGAAATCATCCGGCGCCGTGGTGAGGAGGCCCGTCAGGACCAGCTTCGCGGTCATCCCCGAGAGCACACCAACCCCTTTGGGTTTCTCCATGGTGAACGTCGCCCGGAACGTACGGGTGTTGGGGTCCGCCGCAGTGGCAAGCTCCGAGAGCTTGACTGGGAACTGCCGCCCTGGAATGGAGGACAGCTCGACCATCGGCTTGGCCTTGGCATTCCACTTCGCGAGGTCGAGATCACCCCCCCTGCCAGGCCTTTCGCCAGCCAAGTCCCGTTCTGGAACGTCGACGACTACTTCCATCATGGACTCATCCTGCAGAAGCAGCACGGGCTCACGTGCGGCGACGTTCCGGAAATCGGTGACGAGCTTGCGCGCAATGACGCCGTCGAACGTCGCCCGTAGCTTCGTGTCTTCCAACGCCTTCTGCTTGATGCGCAGCTCCGCCCGGCTCACGTCGCGCGACCGAGTCGCCACGTCGAGATCCCGCTGGGTGCCGGAGCCGGATGCAAACAGCTTGCTCTCACGCCGGTACTCCGCGTCCGCAAGTCGAAGGCGCGCGCGCGCTGCCTCGGCCTGAGCCTGAAAGTCGCGCGCATCGACTCGTGAGAGGATTTGGCCCTTCCTAACTTGCTGGCCTTCATCGACGTTCCAGTCGATGATCAGGCCGTCGACGTCGAACGCGAGCTCGACGACCTTCTTGGACTTGATCCGCCCTGGGTAGTCCGGCCGCGTGCTCCCGAGCTGGCCGGAGAGCCGGTAGATCTTGATCGGCCGCGGGGGCGACTCAACTTCGACAATTTCTTCCTTCTTACAGGAGCTGAGTGTCGCTAGAGAGAGCAGCAATGGCACCAGTAGGAGGCCAGGGGCAAGGATTCTTGGGCGCATAGAGAACTCTGTCTTCAAGGCTTTTCTCGGGTTCCGTCGGGGAGCCGGCAGCATAGGAAGGTCGGCCGACATTGCCAAGGTCAAAGTACGGTCGCTGAAGGCGTTGAAGGACGAAGAATTCCGCAGGATGGCCTAGGGGATCGTTCGCTGGTCGACTATGCTCCGCTGCCTATGCGGCTCCTTTGCCTTTCCCTAATCTCTCTGCTGATCACCCCCGCACTTCTCGGCGCTCAAACCGACAAGCCGCAAGTCAAAGTGACCGCGGTTTTCGACGGCCCTTCGCCGGTCTTCGACGCTGTAACAGAAGACTTGGCGCGTGAGATCCGGACGCAGCTTTCGGACCGCTTCGATGTCGTGCTGGTGCCGCTGAGCTTCGAAGGCGACTGGACAGCGGAGGGCGTCGAACGCCAGCTGGAGGCTGCCTACTCGGATCCCGAGATCTCCGTCGTGTTCGGGTTTGGTCACCTCGTGGTTCGCGGCGTGGCCGCCCGCAAGACGCTCCCGAAACCGACCATTCTTCCGTTTGTGGTTGAAGCACGGAAGCAAGGACTGCCTCAGCGGGGCGACGTCAGCGGCAAGCGAAACCTCAGTTACATCAGCGAGGACTTCGACATCACGGACGAAGCGGACTGGCTGACCAAGGTCGCCGGATCCAAGCACATCGTGTTTCTTGCCGAGGAGTCCCAGCGGGAGATGCTTCCCACCGTCACAGGTGCCGAGGAGCTCACCATTGTGTATGCGGACCCCACCGCCGAAGCGCTGCTTGCAGCCATTCCGCACGCTGCCGACGGCTTGATCATCTCGGCGATGCGGCAGCTCAGCATCGAGGACCGCGAACGGCTGCTCGATGGACTCTCCAAGCGGCGCCTTCCAAACATCGCGGTCAGCCCTAGTTGGCTCGACCAAGGCGCCATGATGTCGATTCGCTCCCCTAACAACCTGGCCCGCCGAGCCCAGCGTGCAGCGCTCAATCTCGATTTGATTCTCGAGGGCCGGCCTGCAGCTCAAATCCACGTCGAGTTCGAAGAGCGGCAAGAGCTCCAGTTCAACATGGAGGTGGCGCGAGCCGTTGGCGTACGACTGACCTTCGAAGTCCTTCTCGAAGCAGACGTGGTGAACGAGGAAGAGGCTGCCGAGGGGAACCGCATC
>CAXMRM010000206.1:0-6260 GCA_964196015.1 uncultured Myxococcota bacterium | reverse complement strand
GCTTCGGGCGAGGCTTGCGCCGGACCTGGCGCTTGCGCGGCGCCGCGGGCACCATCTTCATACCATTGTCCGCCGGATTCGGCGGTTCAACCGTGAGGGCGGCTTGCGTTGCTTCAGCAGTCTCTTCGGCTGCGACTTCTTCGGCTGCGACTTCTTCCGCTACGACTTCTTCCGCTACGGCTTCTTCCGCTACGGCTTCTTCGGCCGCAGCCTCTTCGACTGCCACCTTCGGCTCCTCGACCGGCGGCGGCGAATCGACAGGCGCAGGAACAGGCGCCACGACCTCAGCCAGCTCGCTCTTAGCGAACAGGTCTTTCAGCAACGAATCACCGAACCTGTCGAACGCTAGAAAGGCAATGACCGCGGAAAACACGGTCACTGCGACGATCAGGGCCAACACGCCGAGCGAGAGCCCGCTTCGTGGCTCGGCCGTTGCAACGGCAGCCTGCGGCGGAATGGAAGGCACCGAAACCTGCTCGTCCGGTGCGGCCGGTAGACCCGAGAACAACCCGAGTTGCGGCGATGATTGAAACACGCCCGCCGGACCGATCGGCGCAGGCGGTTGGGACATCTCCCTGAGCGCGTCCGGCACGTTGATCTCGGGCTGCAACGCATCGGCGAGCGGGGCAAAGTCGATCGACACGTCCTGCTGCGCGGCCTGGGCAGCAAACGGAGCCGAAGGGGACGCTGTCGGCTTCACGGGCTCGGCAATCGAGGTGCGCGAGTCGACGAACGGCGGCATCGACGAAAATGATGTCCGCGACGGTGGGCCCCAGTGGCGGCGCTCGTGCAACAAGGCCATGAGCTCCGGAACGGTGGCCAGCGGACGCCACTCGTCAAAACCTCCGCGCCAAACCAACGTGTATTCGCTCACGGCGTTCGCATCGATCTTGTGTGCCATCTCCTCGAGCCGAATCGGACCCACGGGAACATCGTTGATAGAGACGTGCCATTCGGGCACGTCGCCGGTACCTGCAAACGGCACACCTGCCGCTGGAACCGGAGGCGCCAAGCCCGGATGCTGAGCCACGAGCGCACTGCTCGCAGCGGCCGGCGCCGACGACAACCTGCGCGACACCGCAGACGGACGACGCGGTGGCACCGACGGAGGACGTCGACGAACGGGTGAAGAGGTCCGACGCGCACGCGCAGTAGGAGCCTCCTGCCCAAACGACGATGCAGGTTCGGAGTTACGCGTGACCTCATCGAAGCCGTACGCCGCGCCCGCCGGAACCGTGACATCCGGATCGCGTCGCCGGCCGTCGATCAGGATCTTGTGATCGCAGCGGCGGCACGGAAAACGCACGACACGACCCCGAACCTTTTCGTCGGAGATCTTGTACTTGGCGTGGCAGCTATCGCACTCGAATCTCATCGGCTTCATCGCTTGTGGGCGAGCACACTCACTTGCACCGTTTCCAGCTTGGCATCGATAGAATCGTAGCGCGAATTAGTGTAGTTATTCAATAAGAATGCAATTTCACAGACCTGAGAGCACGTAGTAGCGGCTCTGGATGTCGTCGTAGAGCAGCACGAGCTGATTCTCGCCTATCCGACGGGACCAGCGCTGGTCCTCTTCATCGTAAGCGATCCGGAAGCTGGCGCTGTAGCGATAGGCGATCATTATACGGTCCATTTCCCTACTGATCGTGCGGTATTTGATCTCATAGCGGATGTCGGTGACCCGTTCTCGCCAGCGGCCGAGCTTCTTCTGGAGCCCTCGATAGTCGAGGTCGTCATCACCCGAAGGGGTGCCATTGTCGTCCAAGTACTGGGGATGCGTCATGGCCAGCAGAGCCCCGACATCCCGCGACTCCACCGAGTTTCGGTAGTTCTCCATGAAGGTGATGACCGCCCGGTTCTCGGGGGTGTCCGCCACGGTGGTGTTCGGGATGTCCTTTTGACAACCCGCGGCCGCCAAAAGCGACGCACACAATGCGACCGCAGTTAGGGCTCTACGCATACAGATCATCACAGTATCAACGCTCCTCATGTGCCACAGCATTCCCGATTATCCATCGACCGCTACGGAATCCCATAATCTTTGATTTTGTAAAGGAGAGCGCGGTGGCTGATCTCGAGGATCTTGGCGGCAGCCGTCCGATTTCCCCGTGTCTTTTCGAGGACCTGCCGAATCAGGGTTTTCTCCATGAATCGGGCGGTTTTTTTGATGGAGAGTTCCCCTGTGGCGAGGCTGGCGGCTACCGGATCGGCGGGCTCTCTCATCCGCTCCGGAAGATCGCCGACGGTGAGCGTGTCCCCCTCCGCGAGAACGACGGCGCGCTCGATGGTGTTTTCGAGCTCGCGGACGTTGCCGGGCCAGGGGTGGTCGAGCAACAGCTTGCGGGTGCGCGGGTCCAGGCCGCGGATCTTCGTGCCCAGCCGACCGTTGTTGCGCTCGATGAAGTGCTCGACCAGCAACATGATGTCGTCGCGACGGTCGCGCAGTGGCGGGACGGTGATCTGCAAGACGTTCAACCGATAATAGAGGTCTTCGCGGAAGCGGTGCTCCTCCACCTCGCGTCGGAGGTCGCGCACTGTCGCGGCCACCACACGCACGTCTGCCTCTTGGTCGCGCGTTGCGCCGAGCGGACGGATGCGACCTTCCTGCAAGACGCGAAGCAACTTGACCTGCAACGTCAGCGGAAGCTCACCGATCTCGTCGAGGAAGAGCGTGCCCTGATTGGCTTCCGCGAACAAGCCCTTCTTGTCGGCGTGCGCGTCCGTGAATGCCCCTTTTTTGTGACCAAAAAGCTCACTCTCGAGAAGCGTCTCGGGGATCGCGCCGCAGTTGATCGGGATGAACGGTTTGTTCTTGCGCGAGCTACCGGCATGAAGGGCGCGCGCGACGAGCTCTTTGCCCGTTCCGCTCTCGCCTTGAATCAAGACCGTCGTTTTGTACTCGGCGACCTTGCCGATCGTAGAGAATACCTTCTCGATCGCCTCGCTCTTGCCGAGGATGCCGTGGAAGGTCTGCTCCTTGCGCATCACTTCCTTGAGGGCGCGATTTTCACGGCGGAGAGATTCACGCTCTTCAGCCTTCTTGAGCGCGAGCAGGACTTCGTCTTGCTTGAAGGGCTTCGAGATGTAGTCGTAGGCGCCAGCCTTCATGGCTTCGATCGCGAGGTCCACCGAGCCATACGCGCTCATCAAGATCACCGTCGCCAGGGACGAGCGCATCTTCAACGCGGCACAGAGCTCAAGTCCCGTCATGCCGCTCATGCGGACGTCGGCGAGCACGAAGTCAGGGTCGAAGCGTTCGAGCTGTTCCAAGGCGGTCTCGGCGCTCTCGGCCGTCTCGACCTGATAATTGTGCTTCTTGAGCAGCGTGCGGAGCACGACTCGGATGTTTTCTTCGTCGTCGACGACTAGGACACGGCGCATGAATTAACCCTATACTTTCTGCATAGCAGAATACAAGACTTGAAAAAATTTCATGATTCTAGGTCGATACGACGAGGCTAACTGTAAAGTTCTCGCTCGATTGGCCTTAATGGGCCCCAGTGGTTATGATTTCGCTGTCGGGTAGGGGGACAAGACATGAAGATTCGCTTTGCTTTTTTGCTGGTGATGGTGGGGCTCATCGCGACCGTCAGCAGTTGTAGTCAACAGTCGCTGAACGCGCTCAACCCGTGCACCATCAACAGCGTCGTCCAGAACGTTCCGGTCAACCCGCAGCGCGCGCTGGACGTGTTGTTCGTAATCGACGACTCGGCATCGATGCGGGACGAGCAAGCGAAGCTCGCGCTGCAGGTGCCGCGGCTCGTGAACCTGTTGCTCACCGGTGGTGTCGATACCGACGGCTCCAAACCGGTTGGCGATTTCCCCGCGGTTGCAAGCCTCCACGTCGCCATCATCACGCCGGACCTCGGTCACTCGACCGTTCCGGAGCACAACTACACGGCGGGCTTGGCGCCTGACGCCGACTTCAACCCGACCTCCGTATGCATGAGCAACAACGGCAACGGTAAGGCAGGCTTCATGCAGGTCACCGGGTTTAGCGGGGAGCCGCGCGTAATGTGCGACGCGATCACGCCCCCCTCCGGGGGCACGCTCTACCTCAACTATCCCGAACCCGGCTTCGACGCGATGGACCTGGTCGACGACGTCGAGTGCGTCACCGGGCAAGGCGCGGACGCGGACCTAACGGTGGATCCCCCCATAACGAAGGACACATGGGGTTGTGGCTTCGAGCAGCAGCTCGAGAGCATTCTTGCTTCGGGTCGCAACACGGCCAATCGCGGTTTCAACCGCGACGGTGCGTTGCTCGCAGTCATTCTGATCACCGACGAGGATGATTGTTCGACGACGGACCCTCGAGTTTTCGACATCGAAGCCCGCGAGAGCAATCCATACCAGGGTCCCTTCACAACGATGGGTCAGCTTCAGTTCAACCTCCGTTGCTCGGAGCACAACAAGAAGGACGGAAACGGAAACGAGCTCGTTCTGCAACGAGTCTCACGATATGTCGAAGAGATCGCGAGGCTCAAGGATGACCCGAGCCAGGTCGTCTTCGCTGCGATCACGGGAATTCCGGAGGACAGCGCGCTCGACCGCGAAAACTTCGACTCCGACGAAGAGCGGTACACAGAGATTCTTGAGCACGCCGACATGGACGAAATTGCCGATCCAAGCCCGGACCCGAGAACGGAGTGCGAGGAGCCGCAACCGGACACGAACGCACAGCAGCTCAGGCCCGCGTGCACAGCACCCCTGGGCAAGAACGGGACGGAGTGTCGAAGCCGCGCATTTCCCGCCCGTCGCATCGTCGAAACCATGAAGGGCCTCGCTGAGGGGAACACGGGCGTCGGCACCGTTGTCGAATCGATTTGCGCCGACGACTTCGCGCCGGCACTCAACGCGATCGTCGACCGCATCGCCGCTGCGCTGCGCCAGCTCTGTCTGCCGCGGCCGCTCAACCGCAACTCTCAGGACTTGGTGGGTTGCGAGGTGCGCGAAGTGCAGCCCGAAGGTGGGACTTGCGCGACCGCAGGCCTCGGCCGTGAGGAAGAACCTGTCAGCACCGAGGAAGGGCGGGAGGTCTGCCGCATCACACAGCTTCCAAGCAACGCCGCCAACGGCGTGCCGCCGGGTCTTGGCTGGTTCTATGACGATTTCACCCGGGAAACGATGGGGGCATGCTCGTTCAATCCCGAGCAGCAGCGTGTGAGCTTCACCGAAGAAGCCGCCCCGATCACCGGCGCGCGCATTCGCTTCGAGTGCTTGCAAACGGCGCCGCCGCAGACGCAAGACATCGGCTGGCCGTGCAACGACGCCGACGGCGCTGACACGATCTGCAACCCCGATCCGGAGAACTGCATCACGGACGAGCCGGTCGCGGATTGCGAGACACGCATCCTCAAGGAGCGCTACGACCGCGACAACTTGGTGCTCAGCTGCGACCCCGGGTCGAACACTTGTCAGCTGACGTGCACGAGCAACGTGCAGTGCCCAGGTGGCTTCGCCTGCTTCGACGAGAGCCAAGACGGCAAAAGCTACTGCGTAAACCCAACCTGCACCCTCAACTAACAAGAGGAAGGCGCTCGCGTGGTCGTGGATTGAACCAAATCGGGGATGTCTCCGCGCGCCTTCCGTGTCATCGTGGCCGCGGCCCCCATGAATGAGAGCACGCGATTGGAACCTGCCCAAGCACTCCGGTGGGCGATGCACGCGCTTCGGGGCCGGATCTCGATTCCCCTTTCCTTGTTGAGCGATCGCCTTGCGCGGCTATCCGAAAAGGTCGCGCTCGAGATCGAGCCAGCCAGCCCGGGTCTGCGCATCCGGGGTGAGGCGCACGCGCTGGGCGCCCCAATCAGCTTCGTGGCGCGCATCGACGCCGACGGCGTTCACGTCGAAGGCGAACGGCGTACAATCCGAATCCGGCTGAGCGAGGTGGAGCTGTCGACCAGCGAGGATGCGCCCGGACCGCTCGCCGATGCGATTCGCAACGGGATGATCGACACGAACAACCCGGCCACGTTGGTCGGCAACATGATCTCGTTGCCCGACGTGATCGTCGAGGCAAAAGGTCAGGACGTCGTGGTCGATCTGATGCGGATGCCAGCGATTCAGCAAAATGAGACGCTGCGCGCGGCGATTGCGGCAGCGACGAGCTATCTGTGCGTGAAAGACATGTGCGTTTCCGACGACGCGATCGAGCTTCAACTCGGACTGCTGCCAGGTGGACCCAAGGAAGCCGCGCTCAGCACCGCCCGTGCAGCGCTCACCCCGGTCGTGCGCTTTCTGTGGCCGGAAAGAAG
>CAXMRM010000205.1:0-4749 GCA_964196015.1 uncultured Myxococcota bacterium | reverse complement strand
AGATCGACGACGAGCTCTTCGACATCGCGCGTAAGCTCGAAGAGGTCGCTCTCTCCGACGACTTCTTCATCGAACGAAAGCTCTACCCCAACGTCGACTTCTACAGTGGCATCATCTACCGCGCGATGAGTATCCCGACCGAGATGTTCACCGTCCTCTTCGCTCTGGGCCGCATCCCCGGCTGGATCGCCCACTGGAAAGAGATGATGGAAGACCCGGACGTGCGCATCGGACGTCCGCGCCAGATCTACATGGGCGCCACGCAGCGGGACTACGTCCCCAAGGAAACCCGCCGACCGCCCGCCCCCTAGGCGAACTCAGAGCCTCAATGCAGTTCTGGATTCGATAGCTGATTCGCCTCGATCGTGAGAGAGTCGAGGTTCGTGATGAGCGAGCCTTTCAAACCGAATCTAAAAGCCCACGAGCTGCCACGTGAGACGCTGGTCGATCTGTGGCGCCGGACGGTGCACGCACACGAGAAGCTCTGCGAAACCTGGTTCTCTGCCGTCGCCGAGAAGTACGGGCAGGATGTTGCCGACGCAGTGGCGCTCGGCGGCTGGCCGCTCAAGAAAACCGGCGCCACCTCGAAGGAGCTTTTCTTCGATGACCTGAGGTTCATCGTCGCGGCGACGGAGCTCAAGCCCGAAATGCTCACGGTCGCGGATCGCGATCAGGCCGAAACCCCCGGGGAGCTTTCCGGGCACCGTTCCTGGTTCCAGTTATTCGTTTCCTCGTCGCGGTCGCTGGCCGGCAAAGCGAGCTCGAAGCCCGGAAAGCGGACGTGGGTCGGCACGCCCGGCAGAGCACGCGGTTTCGCGCGCGGCAAGGGAATCGACCTCGGGTTCGCGGTGCTTCTCAAGGCGTGGCAGGTCTCGCAGGGGACACACGCTTCGGAAATCGACACCGAAGCCTTCGAGCATAAGGTGGCGAACCACTACGACGAAAAGACACTGGCGCTGCTGTGGAACTACGCGGCCCTCGCCTACATGCTCGCCACCGATCGATGGTACACAGGCGTCCGAAAACGCTACGGAGATGAAGCGGCGCAGGAGCTCGAAAAGGACGTGTGGATCGACCGCGGCGCCGCTGAACACGATTTGAGCATCGGGCACAAGGCGATGGGGGTCACCGGCGACAACGTCGAGAGTCTACTGCAGAGCTTCCAGTTCGAGCCCGGCGAAGGCGGAATCCTGGATGTCGAGCTCGAGCTCATCGACGAGAATCACGGGATCCTGACCCACCACGCCTGTCCCGCGCTGGACCGCTTCGAGCACTTCGACGACGTCCGGCTGAAGCACTGCTGCGCCATTTGCATCGCCGGCATGCCGATCTCGGGCGAGATGCTCAACCCGAAGATCGAGTGCAAGCCGCTGAAGCTGCCGCCGCGCTTGGATTCGAACGACATCGCGTGTCGGTGGGAGTACAGGCTCCGCGATCAGTCTTGAGCGGCCAGCCAAGCCGCGCCTTGGCTTTCCGCCAGCTCGATCAGGTTGCCGATGGCAAGGCTAACGTCGACGAGGTGAAGCCCCCAGCCGATGCCTCCGCGGAAGTCACCGTTGAAGTCGTCAGCGCGCGGGTCCTCAGGGTCGGCCATCACGCTGATCTCCAGATACTGATGGCCATCGCGGTCCACGCACTCGCCCTGAACGAAGTCCGGCATCGAATAATACGGAGTCGTGATCGGATCGCCGGTATCGCCAAACCGGGCGTCGGAATCCGGTGGTTCGCGGTCACGCCAGCTCGAATAGGTTACAAGGCACCCGGTTTGCTCGGCTGCTCTGCAGAGCGGGGTGCTCTGGAACGTGCCACCCACGTCCTCGCCCTCCGGTACTGCGATCGTCGTGCCAAATAGATACGCTGCCACCATGCGCTCGGCCAGGGCTGCGTTGTGTTCCACCTCTTCTTCGTTCGCCTCGAGGTCGGAGTTGGCTGCATTAATGAGGTGTCTCGCCCCCGCTGCAAGGGCACAAGGACCGCAGGCAGGGCATGGGCAGAAACTTCGCCGCGTTGCGCGAAGAACGGATAAACTCCGCGGAATCGTCGTGGGGAGAGCTATGGTTCGAATTTCATTTTTTCTGTTGTTGGCCTTCGTGTTGAGCGCATCGCTCGGCGAGGCCCGCGCTCAGGACGAGGACGTCGACACGGAGACGGCAGCCGAGGAAGCCACAGTCGATGATGGCAACGTCGCGACAGCAACGTTTGGTTCGGAGTACCCCGTGCGCTTCGCGCGAAGGCCGTTAGTACTGCACGAAGGGATGGTTCGCGCAGACGGGCGACTGACGGTTGGCGGCGTATCCGGTTCGGGCACCTTCTCCTCGTTGGACATTGGCGGAGCCGTGTCGCCAATCGAGAACCTCGAGCTCGGCCTGAGCACCGAGCTCACGGGCGCGGTCCCAGCGCCAGGCGGCATCAGCTTGATCGGCGTCATCTTTTCGCCGAACGCCAGTTATGGCGACATCCCGATCTATGCGCGCTACCAGGTCGCGGAAAGCGATGTGGCCCTTCTCGCCGTCGACCTCGTTCTCGTCTTGCCGACGAACACCGACTTCTCGATCACCGCGGGCCTCCCCTTGCGCGTGCTGGAGCTCTTTGGCCTCTTCACGATGGACATGAACCTCAACGTTCGTTACCGAAATGGCGACAAATACGCCGCGTTCATCACCAACCCTTCGAACAATACTGCCGACTTCACGTTCTCGGGCGCCAGCATCACGAACATCACGGATCACGGCTACGTCGAGATCGGTGGCGGAGTGGGCATCGTCAACGTGGGCGGCGGCACAGGCGCCAAGAACGTCGTGGAGCTCCCGTTCTTCGTGGGCGGGGGCTACACGTACGAAGGCAAAGTACTCGCGGATATCTTCGTGCAATTCGGCTTTGATCCGTTGATGACTGCAAACGGTCCCGCCAACATAGACACGTTCAACACGGGCGACGACTGGTACGTGACGCTCGGCGCAACGGTCCACACCAAGCCACTATTCGGCAAGAACAAGAACTAACTCAAGCGTCGCTCGCGCCGAGCCGTTCGAGCAGCGCTTTCGCCATCTCGGCGACTTCCTGACGCCCTAGCTCGCGGCGTTCGGCGCTCACGTAGCTCTCGGTGTCGGCCTCGGGCAGTCCTTGCAGAAATCGGCTCGGCGTGATCTTCACGAGCCGGCCACGAGCGACGCGCTCTTTGTGCCGTGTCAGGTAGAGCACGTCGCGCGCGCGAGTGACGCCAACGTAGAACAGTCGCCGCTCCTCTTCGAGGTCAGCCATGGAGGCGTCCGTGATCTTGGGGTCGAGCGTTCTGGCGTGTGGCAGCACGCCTTCGACGCAGCCGATCAGAAATACGACGGAGAACTCGAGCCCCTTTGCGGAATGTAACGAGGACAGCGTCACCTGCCTGCCGGCCTCCGGCTCATCGGGATCGCTCGGGTCGAGGGCAATGTGGTGCAAAAGCTGCCGTAATTCTTCGCGATCAGCCCCACTGCGTGCCTCGAGCCGCTCGACGCTGCGCAAGAGGAAGTTGACGTTGGCGCGGCGCCGTTTCGCGTCGGGGCTTTGGTCCGCGTCATCCTGCAACATGCCGACGGCGCGCAACAAGGAGGTTGCCGTCTGGGCTAGATCCCCCGCTCGGAAGCCCTTCCCTGCGCTCTCAATCGCTTCGCCCAAGCGGACGGCCGAGGCTTTGGCTCGCGCGGAGAGCGGTTCGATGCGGTCCGCGCTCTTCAGAGACCGAAGAAGACTCATCCGATGCGCCTCTGCGTGCTCCACGATGTGCCGAAGCGACTGGGCGCCCAGGCCTCTAGGCGGCGTGTTCACGATGCGGCGCAGCGAAAGCTCGTCGCGGGGGTTCAGGGCGACGCGCATGTACGCAATGCCGTCCTTGATCTCTTTGCGGTCGAAAAACTTGGTGCCCCCGAACACGCGGTACGAGATCCCGGCAATGCGGAGCTCCTCTTCGAGCGGCTTGGCCTGCGCGTTGGAGCGGTAGAGCACCGCAATCTCGCGCAGGTCGGTGCCCTCTCGTTCGAGCTTCCGGATCTCCGCAGCCACGAAGTTCGCCTCTTCTTGCGGCTCGGGAAGCACGCAGATGCGCACGGGCGGCCCAGCCTCTCGCACCGGCTTCAAGACTTTGGCGTAAGGTCGCTTGCTCGACTTCTCGATCGCCGCGTTAGCGACGTTCAAGATCGAGGCGCGTGAACGATAGTTCTGCTCCAGTTTGGTGACCACAGCGCCCGCGAAGTGTTGCTCGAAATCGAGAATGTTGTCGACGCATGCGCCGCGCCATCCGTAGATCGACTGATCGTCGTCGCCGACCACGCACACGTTGCCTCGCTGGTTGGCCAACAAGCGAATGAGATCCAGCTGTGCGACGTTGGTGTCCTGAAACTCGTCGACGAGGATGTGCGCAAATCGACTGCGCCACTTGCTGCGAATGCCAGGCCTCTCACGAAGGAGCACGACGGGCTTGACGACCAAGTCGTCGAAATCCACGGCATGCATGTCTGCGAGCGTAGAGTCATAGGCGCCATAGATACTGGCTGCGGCCTGATCGTACTCGTCGTCCTTGGCGCGCAGCTCTGCGGGCTTCAGGAGGGCATTCTTCCAGAGCGAGATCCGGGACAAGATCGCCTGTGCGTCGAGCTGCCGGTCTGCTTTGGCCTCGGTGCGCAGGAGCTCCCTAACGACGCCGAGGCTGTCGCCCTGATCGAAGATCGTGAAGCGCGAGCCCAGCCCCAGCGCCTTGGCCTCCTCGCGCAC
>CAXMRM010000204.1:0-3911 GCA_964196015.1 uncultured Myxococcota bacterium | reverse complement strand
TCACGCCCTCCATGTCCTTCGTGACGATGAAGGCCGTCATCTTGCCCCGTCCGCCTTCCTCAGGGGTCTTGGCAAAGACCGTGAAGAAGTCGGCGATGCCGCCGTTGGTGATCCAGAGCTTGTTGCCGTTGAGGACCCAGTCGTCGCCATCTCTGATCGCGGTGGTCGTCACCGCAGCCGTATCCGAACCCGCGCCAGGCTCGGTGAGGCAGTACGCGGCGATCATTTCACCGCTCGCGAGCTTCTCCATGTCGCGGTTGTTCTGGTCCTCGGTGCCGAAGAGCAGCAACCCGCGCATCCCGATCGAGCTGTGCGCGCCAATCGTCACGGCGATCGATGCGTCATATTTCGCGACCTCTTGCAGCGTTCGGGAGTAGGCCATGTTGCCGAGACCCATCCCGCCGTGCTCCTCGGGAATGACCAAGCCGAACATGCCGAACTCCTTGAGCTCGTCGATGAAGTCCTCGGGTAGCTCGCCCGCGACGTCCCATTTCCGGAAGTCCTCGGTGCGGGTGCCGAGCAGACCTTCGAGCGCCCCCGAGATGTCCCCGAGCGTTTCCTTTTGCGCTTCGGAAACCGTGGGGAAGGGGCAGATGACGTCCTGTTCGATACGGCCCATGCACAGGGATCGCATGAAGCTCGTCGTTTCTTTGTCGGCCACTGGTCGCTCCTTTTTCGAGGGGGCTCATCATGCACGGGTTGCGCGCGGGCGTCCACGGCCCCTTGAGATGTTTCTAGGGCCGTCCCGGGTTTGCGGCCAGGACACAGCCGAGGGCCGCGACGGCTATTTAACGAGAAAGGGACCGCCCGCTATCGCAGGACGGCCCCTTTGTGTTGCTCCATGATGCGAGCGGTTGATTACTCAGCCGGTTCCGCCGCCGGCTCTTCGCTCGATGCGGTGGCTCCGGAGTCCGACGTGTTCCCGTTCTTGCCCAACACGCCCCAGAAGTTCGTACCAGCAGCGAGACGCCAGGCGAAGCCGACGTTCCCGCCACCGCCGCCACCGAAACCGATGCCGGGGCCGAGGTCGAAGTAGAACCAAGGCGAGACCTTCTCGTTCGCCATGATCTCTACGCCCAAACGAAAGAGGAGGGGAATCTCGCCGAAGTTGTTTTGCTGGCTGTTGATGTAGCCTTTGATGATGAACGCGCCACCGACGACGACGTCGACTCGCTCGTGCACGTCGAGTGAAACGGGGACAATTGCCTCACCCGCGATGCCAAACGTGAACGTATCACCGCGATTACCGGCAATCAGAATGCCCGGCTTCGCGACGATTGCGATGTCAGTGGTGATTTTGTCGTGCGGTCGGGTGGCCAGGTGCCAGCGGACCATGCCGTCGATACCGAGGCCGATCTTGGTGAACCGACCGGTGTGCGCGGCTGGCCAGTCGCCGTAGACGAGCTCACCCTCCAGGCCCCAGTCGAGGTTGTCCTTGCCCTTGTTCCACCATTCGTACAGCACGCTCGGGTATCCCACGCCGCCGCTGTGGACCATGTCCTGTTCGAGCTTCTTGCCGCCGATCGTCGAGTTTGCCGGCCCGGCCAAAGCGGGGCTCGCCATTACGAGCACCAACGCGAATACACCAATTGCTCTTGCTGTCATTGTTCCAGCTGCTCCTTCTCCGTAAAGTGGCCGAACCTTAGAGCACAACCGCCTACGTCGCCACCGATTATCAAGCTAAATCGTGGCGGCCACAAATTTCTGGATTTGGCAATGATTTCATACAGATCGGGCGCTTTGTTGTTTGATGTATTCAAATCGATCGCTTCGCTCGGACTCTCACTTCGCATTCTTCAGGAGCCACGCGTTCAGCGCCCTTGACCAATGCGACCCGATCCCCATAAGTCGCCGCACGGAGGTTCCATGCGTGCAGCAGTCTTTTTCTTCGCCATCGGTCTAGTCGTCTCGGGTTGCAAGGACCCGGGAGCGGAGGTGACCGCCGCGACGGTCGAATCCCCTGTCGAACCGAAGGCGCGGCCCAGCTCCGGCGACGACCCGGGTAGCAAGGCGGACGGGTCTCTCGCTATCACTCCCTCGAACAGCAAGATCGAGTTCGTCGGCGCCAAGGTTACCGCGAGCCATCCGGGAGGGTTTACGGACTTCGGCGGTAAGATTGAGCTCGGCGAACCGGTCGAGAAGAGCCAGATCGAAGTCACCATTCAGACCGCATCGCTCTACGCCGACAAAGAGAAGCTCACCAAGCATTTGAAGTCGCCCGACTTCTTCGACGTGGGGAAGTTCCCGACGGCGACCTTCCGATCGACCGAGATCACTCAGGACGGAGCCGGGCACACGATCAGCGGCGACCTCACGCTCCACGGCGTCACCAAGCGAATCAGCTTTCCCGCCACCGTTAGCGCCACCGACTCAGAGGTGAGCGCCAGCGCGGAGTTCTCGATCAATCGTCAAGACTACGGCATCAACTACCCTGGCATGCGGGACGACCTGATCCGCGATCTGGTCGTGCTCAAGCTGTCCGTAAAGCTACCGCGCCAGAGTTAGCCCGCCGGCATGGGGGGCCAGGGCTGCAGCTCGAGGAGGTCTTTCACGGCGATCTTCCCACTCTCTCGCACCCCGGTGGCCGCGTCGGCGATCGTCCAGGCATGGCTGGGCTGACCCATCGGCTGCGACTCGACGAAGATGCAGCGAAGCTCGCCTTCTTCGAAGTGGCATTGCTCTTGAATCGAGCGGAGGAGCTGCATGTCGTGCAGATGCCCTTCACCGAAATTCCATCCGACGACGATGCCGGCGACCATCTCGCCGTCGAGGTATTCGTAGTCGTCGATCTCATCGACGGCCTTGGGCAGCAAGGACTGCAGGCACCGGCCGTGCAGGTGCATCGAGCGGAACGCAAGAATCTTCGAGATCGAAGCGGTGAGTGCTTCCTCGTCGAGCATTCCTTCGAGCTGAGCGCGAAGACCTGGCGAGGCTTTGGTGAGGTTCTCGTCGAGCTTCTTCCAGCTATCCCCTTTGAACAGCCAGATACTGTAGGCCCAGTTCCCGGCGTAGTATCGCATCGAACACAGGAACGAGGCGCGCGAGGGCACGAGGTTGCCGAAGAGCGGCACTGCGACGAGCGCGAAGATGAGGTACACGATGAGCAGCGGCGCGCCGATGCTGAAGGCGTTGACGTCTGCGTAGTGCCCGAACAGGACGAAGCCGCCGTAGACCATGATCACGTTCCACTCGATGGGGACACCCATGGGAATGCTGCTCGTGATGAAGGTGTGAAAGAGGAGCATGACCGCGAGGGCGACCGTCGTGCTCGTTCCTCCGTCGCTGAGGACGAGCGCCACCGGGAATGCGTACTCCACGGCGGTGCCGGCGTGGGCCATGAAGTGCGTGAGCCGGGAAGGACGCAGATCGTCCGGATAGCTTCGGTAGAACAGTTTTCGAATCGACCCGATGCGGGTGAGCGGGCTGTTGCTCTGCATGACGGCAACCACCGACGGGAAATGATGATTGAGCTTTGAAGTCGCCGCCCACATCCAGATCGCGACCCAGACGAGCTTCGAGCCGGCGAGCCAGTCACCCGCGAACATGAAGCAGACCAGCGCCGTGTAGTAATGCTCCGCGCGCGATGCGAGGAAGATGGTCTTGTCGGTCAGACCTAGGAGAGGGAGGAGAAGGATGGTCGGAATGAAGAGCTCGATCGAGAGCTCGGGGGCGATCAGTGCGCGGAACAAGAACGCGATGTGTGCGACGTAGAGAGCGGCGTCGAACACGGTGCGCTTCGGGCCGCCGAAGATCGGGAGCCCGGGGAACAGAGGCATTTTGATCGTTCCCGGCCTGCAGAAGTAGAGCGCGCCGCCGAACGGTGGATTGTATCGACCCGTCAGCGGGCCGCTGCCGCAGCCGAGACCGAGCCCTTCGAAGGCCATGCTCCAGAGCACGGCCTTTTGAAATGC